>NZ_JBSGTS010000046.1:0-34201 GCF_053607525.1 Kribbella sp. NPDC055110 | reverse complement strand
TCGGTCACCCGTCGGTGGTCGCCGCGATCCGGAAGTGTGCGCTCCCGTTCGGGGTCAGCTACGTGGCCCAGGCGGCCGCGATCGCGTCCCTCGCGGTCGAGGAGGAGCTGCTGGAACGGGTCGACGCCCTGATCGAGGAGCGTCAGCGGGTCGTCTCGGCGCTACAGGCTGCCGGCTGGGACGTCCCGGAGACGGAGACGAACTTCGTCTGGCTCGACCTGGGCGAGGACACCGTCCGCTTCGCCGAGGCCGTCCAGGCCGAGGGCGTCTCGATCCGCCCCTTCCCCGGCGAAGGCGTCCGCGTAACCATCGGCGAACCCGAAGCCAACAACCTCTTCCTGACCGTCGCCCGCAACTGGCACCAGTGAGCCGGGCTGGACACCTCCAGGCATAAAGAAGCGGCGCCGGGAGGAGTGAGGCTTGCTCCCGGCGCCGCGGTTGTTGCTCCGAGTCAGTCAATCCACCGAGGTGACTGATTCGGGTCCTGCATCACTGACCAGGGAGGGTCAGTTGTTCTGCTCGTTGCTCTGCTCGCAGGTCTTGAGCGAGTCGACGGAGTTGCCGACGTTGTCGAAGCCCAGGATGCCGGTCGGGTTCGACAGCGGAACCGTGCCGCCGATGCCCGTCGCGTCGATCTGGTTGTGGCAGACCTGCCACGGACCGACCTTGTTGTCGCTCACCGAGACAACACCGTTGCCGTCGGCCTTGTACCACTTGCGGTTCTGCTGGTTGTCCTGCTCGCAGGTCTTGACCGCGGTGACGCTGTTGCCGTCGTTGCCCCAGCCCACGATGCCGGTGATGTCGTTGGCCGGCACGGTGCCGCCGATGCCGGTGCCGGCACCGAAGTTGTGGCAGGCCTGAACCGCGCCGAGGTCGTTGCGGTCGATGGCGACGAGGCCGCCGTCCTTCTTGACGCCCCACCAGCGAGCGTGGCCCTCGTCGTAGCCCTTGCTGGCCGAGGACACCGCGTCGGCCAGGCCGGTGACCTGAGCCTTCTGCTGGGCGTCGTCGAGAACGTTGGCGCTCACGACGGTGGCCAGACCGAGGGTGGCGACAGCCGCCACCGCTGCAGCGGCGACGATCTTGCGAGTTACCTGCATTATGCCAGGTTTCCTTTCGGGTTTTGACGGATTCGTCTTAGTGCTAACGACACCTGGCGGGGGCGGTTACAAACTTTTTCGTCAACTATTTTCCGGGTACGACCTCGCATAGTAGCCCGGTGATGAGTTCCCTGACGGAGCAACGAATCCCGTGCTGACCAGGCAACTTGCCGGTAATGGGAGTGAGTGGAAGTTGAGACGGAAAGTCCCGTAACCGAGCTCCGGGTACGTCGTTGAGTCAGCGCGGGTGACGGATACCCGGTGAATCGGAGATTGTTTCGGTGGGCTCGGTGGCCGCCGAATTGGCAATAGCACGATTCGTCGGAATATGTTGGAACCATTGCCGGAGTTTTGCGCCGTGTTTTTCGGGGCAGGGCGCGACCGGCGGCCAGACCCGCTGCCGCGCGCATCGGCAGCGGTGGGAGACCCGGGTCCCTTGGGCCCGGGTCTTTCCTTTTGCGCTACTTCTGCTTGCGCTCGGAGGTGACGACGAGCGCGACATCGACGATGATCACCGCGCCGCCGAGCAGGATCTGCCAGGTCAGGCTCTCGCTCAGGATCAGCCAGCCGAGGAACACCGCGACGGCCGGGTTCACGTACGCGTACGTGCCGACCAGTGAGATCGGTGCGTTCGCCAGCAGGTACGAGTACGCCGTGTACGCGAGCAGCGACCCGAACACCACCAGGTACGCGAGCGCGATCCATCCGCTCCCGTGGATCCGGTCCAGGTGCAGCCGCCCCGGCTCTCCCCGCAGTACGCCGAGCAACACCATCGCCGTACCGCCGAAGACCATTTCGTAGAGCGCTGTCACCAGGGGATCCCGCGGCAGCCCGAGCCGCGGCGCGTACCGCGAACCGGTCGCCCAGCAGATCGTGCCGACCACGAGGATCGCCACCGACAGCGGCTTCGCGCTCGTGTTGCCACCTGACAACGCGAGCAGCGCCGCCCCGCCGAACCCGATCAGTACGCCGACCCAGGTCATCGCCCGCGGCCGCTCACCGCCGCCGACCCGCAGCAGCATCAGCCACAACGGGATCGCGGCGACCAGCAACGCCGCCAGCCCGGACGGCACCGTCTGCTCGGCGATCGCCACCGCGCCGTTGCCGAAAGCAAGCAGCAGGATGCCGACCGTAGCCGCGCCGATCGCCTCGCGCCGGGTGATCCGCAGCCGCCGCCGGCCCGACTTCACGGCCAGGCCGGCGGCCATCAGCGCCGCGGCGGTAAGGAAGCGGGTGGCCATCCCGAGCATCGGCGGGATCTCGGCCTCCACCACGACCCGGATCGCCAGGTATGTCGAACCCCAGACGACGTACACGACCGCGAGGGCGGTCCAGATCATCGCGCCCGAGGCCGTCCGGGAACCGGTCTCGACCACTCTGGCGGGAGCAGGCGCGGCCATCTGGAACCTCCTCGAGACTGTCAGGGGTGTTTTGCAAGAACGATGCTTACGCTATGGCGCGCGACGACTCCCGCGCAAGGCGGTATCCGGCCACCGGTGCACGGATTCCCGCCAAGAGGCGGACGTCGAGATGCATTTGTGACACTTGCCGTCGAGATACCCGATCTCTGTAATATGAGCGTGCCGATAGGACCAGTGGTTGGACTGGTGTCTCACCGCAGGACCGATTTCGGTACCGCCGTACCCGCCGGAGTCCAGACAGTTAGCGGATCAGGCACCTGGTCGGTACGGTGTCCGGCAAGATGGGAGTGAGACCAGTGAGGAGGTCCACTGCCAGCAGTGCATCAACCCCTGGAATCACGCGGACCAGCCTGCGAAAGCCTCATCCGGCGCACCGGGCCGGCCCCGTGCAACGTTGCGGTCGCGGCGATCCCGCGCTCGAACCCGAGGAGTGCATGTGAGTGAGTCGGTGCCGGGCCCTGCCCCGGAAGTGTTCGCGCCCCACAAGGCGCCGGTCAGTCCGCCCCAGGCCTCCGAGGAGGTCGAGTTCGTCCAGCTCCTGACGCCCGAAGGCGAGCGCGTCGAGCATCCGGACTACACGTTCGACCTGGACGACGAGACGATCAAGGGCTTCTACCGGGACATGGTCCTGGTCCGCCGGATCGATACCGAGGCGACCGCCCTGCAGCGTCAGGGTGAGCTCGGGCTGTGGGCGTCGCTGCTCGGCCAGGAGGCCGCGCAGATCGGCTCCGGCCGGGCTCTGAACGACAAAGATATGGTCTTCCCGACGTACCGCGAGCACGGCGTTGCGTGGTGTCAGGGGGTCAACCCGCTGAACCTGCTCGGCCTGTTCCGCGGCGTCGACCAGGGCGCGTGGGACCCGAAGGACAACAACTTCCACCTCTACACGATCGTGATCGGCGCGCAGACGCTGCACGCGACCGGGTACGCGATGGGTCAGCAGCGCGACCACGCGATCGGCGACGCCGAGAACGGCGAGGCCACGGTCGCGTACTTCGGTGACGGCGCCAGCAGCCAAGGTGACGTCAACGAGGCGTTCATCTGGGCCTCGGTGTTCAACGCGCCGGTGGTGTTCTTCTGCCAGAACAACCAGTGGGCGATCTCGGAGCCGATCGACCGGCAGACCAGGATCCCGCTGTACCAGCGCGCCGCCGGCTTCGGCTTCCCCGGAGTCCGCGTCGACGGCAACGACGTACTCGCGACGTACGCCGTCACGCAGCAGGCCCTGAAGCGCGCCCGGGAGGGCAGCGGCCCGACGCTGATCGAGGCGTACACGTACCGGATGGGCGCGCACACCACGTCCGACGACCCGACGAAGTACCGATTGAACGAGGACCTCGAGCACTGGAAGCTCAAGGACCCGATCGAGCGCGTGCACGCGTACCTGAGCCGGCACGCCGCCGTCGACCACGACTTCTTCGACGAGGTCGAGGCCGAGGGCGACAAGATCGCCGCCGAACTGCGGGCCGGTTGCCTCGCGCTGCCGGACCCGGTGCTCACCGACTTCTTCCAGAACGTGTACGTCGAGGAGACGCCGCAACTGGCCGAGCAGCGAGACCAGTTCATTGCGTATGCCGCTTCGTTCAGTGCCGATTCAGAGGGCGAGGGCTGAGCGATGGCCAAGATCACTCTCGGCAAGGCCATCAACGCCGGACTCCGGGCCGCGATGGAGAACGACCCGAAGGTCCTCGTGATGGGCGAGGACATCGGCAAGCTCGGCGGCGTGTTCCGGGTCACCGAAGGCCTGCAGAAGGACTTCGGCGAGGACCGGGTGATCGACACCCCGCTCGCCGAGTCCGGGATCATCGGCACCGCGGTCGGCCTCGCGCTGCGCGGGTACCGGCCGGTCTGCGAGATCCAGTTCGACGGCTTCGTGTTCCCGGCGTACGACCAGATCATCAGTCAGGTCGCGAAGATGCACTACCGGTCGATGGGCAAGATCACGATGCCGATCGTCATCCGGATCCCGTACGGCGGCGGCATCGGTGCGGTCGAGCACCACTCCGAGTCGCCGGAGACGCTGTTCGCGCACGTGCCGGGCCTCAAGGTGATCTCCTGCGGCGACCCGGTCGACGCGTACTGGATGATCCAGCAGGCCATCGCGTCCGACGATCCGATCGTGTTCTTCGAGCCGAAGCGCCGGTACCACGAGAAGGCCGAGCTGGACGAGTCCACGCCGCCGATGCCGCTGCACAAGGCGAAGGTGGTCCGCGAGGGCACCGACGCGACACTGCTCTGCTACGGCCCGATGGTGAAGACCTGTCTGCAGGCGGCCGAGGCCGCGGTCGAGGACGGCCGCAACCTCGAGGTCGTGGACCTGCGGACGATCGCGCCGTTCGACCTGGCGACGATCTTCGCGTCGGTCAAGAAGACCCGGCGCGCGGTCGTGGTGCACGAGGCGCCGTACTCGTTCGGGCCGGGATCGGAGATCGCGGCGCGGCTGACCGAGGAGTGCTTCTACCACCTCGAGGCGCCGGTGCTGCGGGTGACCGGGTACGACACTCCGTACCCGCCGTCGCGGATGGAGGACGACTACCTTCCGGACCTCGACCGGGTGCTGGACGGCGTCGACCGGGTGATGGGGTACTGATGGGCATCCAGCAGTTCCGCCTCCCCGACGTCGGCGAAGGACTCGTCGAGGCCGAGATCGTCAGCTGGAAGGTCAAGCCCGGCGACGCGGTCAAGCTCAACGACACCGTCGTCGAGATCGAGACCGCGAAGTCGCTGGTCGAGCTCCCGGTCCCGTTCGCCGGCGTTGTCACCGAGTTGCTCGTGCCGGAGGGCGAGACGGTTCCGGTCGGTACGCCGATCATCTCGGTGCAGACCGAGTCGTCCGAAGCCTCGCCGGAGGATCTCGTTCCCACGATCCCCGAGCCCGAGGAGACCGGCGGCCGCACCGCGGTCCTGGTCGGGTACGGCCCGAAGACCACCGAAGCCAAACGCCGCCAACGCAAGCCTTCTAGGCCGGCGGCCGAGGTTCTCGCTCCACCAGCTCCTGTGCCCGCTCCAGCTGCTGAGCCGGTTGTTGCGGCGATTGCTGGGGGCAACGGGACTGTGCATGTGTTGGCCAAGCCGCCGGTGCGGAAGCTTGCCAAGGATCTGGGGATTGATCTTGGTGTGGTGACGGCGACCGGGCCCGGTGGGGTGATCACGCGGGCCGACGTCGAGGGTTACGTGGCGGCGCCTGCCGTTGCGGACGTTCCGGCGTACCAGCCTGCTCCGGTTGTCAGCGGACGGGAAGACACCCGCGTACCCGTCAAGGGTGTGCAGAAGGTGATGGCACAGGCGATGGTTGCCAGTGCGTTCACCGCGCCGCATGTGACCGAGTGGATCACGGTCGACGTCAGCGCCACCATGGAGCTGGTCGAGCGGTTGAAGTCGGACAAGGCGTTCCGCGACCTGCGCGTTTCGCCGTTGCTGATCGTCGCGAAGGCGGTCACGCTCGCGGCCCGGCGTACGCCGATCGTCAACGCGGCCTGGGACGAGGCGGCGCAGGAGATCGTCTACAAGGGCGCGGTCAACCTCGGCATCGCCGCGGCCACCCCGCGCGGGCTGATCGTCCCGAACATCAAGGGCGCCGACTCGCTCACCCTGCCCGACCTGTGCAGGGCGCTGAACGACCTGGTCGCGGTCGCCCGCGAGGGCAAGACCCAGCCGGCGGACCAGGCCGGCGGTTCGTTCACGATCACCAACGTCGGCGTGTTCGGTGTCGACGCCGGTACGCCGATCATCAACCCGGGCGAGGCCGCGATCCTCGCGTTCGGCGCGGTCCGCAAGCAGCCGTGGGTGGTGGACGACGAGATCGTCCCGCGCTGGATCACCACGCTCGCGCTGTCCTTCGACCACCGCCTCATCGACGGCGAGAAGGGCTCCACCTTCCTCGCCGACGTGGCCGGCATCCTCGAAGACCCCGCCCGCGCACTGATGTTCTGACCGTCTGCTGGCCCGGGTGAACCCACCCGGGCCCGTGGGGGGCCGGGTTTGCGGAAAGAATGTTGCGCTGGGTGGCAGAAATGTTCCGCAAAGCCGGGGTTTGACCTCAAGCGCTTGAAGTGTGTGAGCGTGGTGGGCATGACGAGCTTCACCATTCAGGAGGTTGCGCGGCGGAGTGGGCTCAGCGAGCCGACGCTGCGGTACTACGAGGATGTCGGGCTGGTCGGTCCGATCGGCCGGGACGCGAGCAGCGGGCATCGGCGCTACGGCAGTACGGACGTCGACACGCTCGAGGCGCTGGCCTGTTTGCGGGCGGCCGGGGTCGGCATCGAGGACATGCGCACGTACCTCGCCAACCGCGCCCGCGGCCGGGAAGCGGCGGCCGAGCAGCGCGATCTGCTGCTGCGGCACGCCGTACGAGTCGAGGCGGAGATCGCCGCGCAACGCGTGCGGCTCGAGTACCTGCGGGAGAAGGCCGCGCTGTGGGATGCCCGCGACCGCGGCGACGACACGGCCGAGGCCGCGGCGATCGAGCGGCTCGTCGGCGTGGTGGGTGAGCTGCGATGATCCTGGTCACGGGCGGTTCCGGATACTTGGGGACGCACCTGATCGCGCGGCTCCTGCGCGACGGACAAGAGGTGCGTACGACGGTGCGCTCGACAGCACGCTCCGCCGAGCTGCGGGCCGCCGTACGTCGTGGTGACGCCGACGACACCGGCCTCGAAATCGTCGAGGCAGACCTGTTGACGGACGACGGCTGGCCCGCGGCGGTGAACGGGTGTCTCGAGATTCATCACGTGGCGTCGCCGATTCCCGTCGTACAGCCGGAAGATCCCGACGAGCTGATCGTTCCCGCTCGTGAGGGGACGCTGCGGGTACTGCGGGCCGCGGAGGCCGCCGGCGCGCGGCGCGTCGTACTGACGTCGTCGTTCGCCGCGGTCGGGTACACGCCGAAGGCCGGGGCCGAATTCACGGAGGAGGACTGGACCGATCCCGATACGCCCGGACTCGCGCCGTACCCACGCTCGAAAGCGATCGCCGAACGCGCCGCCTGGGACCTGATGCGCGACGCCGCCACGGAACTCGTGGTCGTCAACCCGACCGGGATCTTCGGGCCGACGCTCACCACCGACCTGCGCTCGTCGACCCATCTGATCAAGATGATGCTCGACGGCACCATGAAGGTCGCGCCCCGCGCCCGCTTCGGAATCGTCGACGTCCGCGACGTCGCCGACCTGCACGTCCGCGCCATGGCCGAACCCGATGCCGCAGGCAACCGATTCCTTGCCGTCGCCAACGGTCCGACGACGAGCTTCCTGGAGATCGCCCAACTCCTGCACGCCAAAACCCCCACCGAGGAGGCTCCCGGCCCCGATCTACCCCGCCCCATCATCCACAACGACCGCGCCCGCAAAATCCTCGGCTGGTCCCCCCGACCACCCGAAACCACCATCCTGGAAACCGCCCAGAGCCTCGACGATCTCGGCCTGCTATCCCCAGGGGTCCTCTGAACGCCAGCGCCACCCCGCCACCGACGGCCGCCCGCGCCGCCCAACCGTCATCGCATGAAAGGTGGCCCGCCAGCTCCGCGCCGGCTGGTGGACGCTGAGCAACGGGCCGCCGCGTCGTACATGCGCTGCTCAGGCGAGGTGTCCACTCCACCATGATGCGCGTACGGCGTCTCACCGGTGCGTAATCCGCCTGACCGCGGCAGTCGCCGGTGAGAGGGTGGTGCGGTGTTGGTGATCTTGGTGGTGCTCGGGGCGGCGGTTCTGCACGCCACGTGGAACGCGATGGCTCATGGGGCGCCGGATCGGGTTGCCGGGTTGGCGTTGTTCGAGCTTTCGGCGGGGGTGATCGGGCTCGTCGCGGTGCTCGTGATGGGGCTGCCGCCGGCCGGGACGTGGTGGTACATCATCGCGTCCGCATTGCTGCATCTCGCGTATCTGGGTGGTCTGCTGGCGTCGTACCAGCTGGGTCAGTTCAGCCAGATGTACCCGTTGGCCCGCGGTACGTCGCCGTGGGTCGTGGCCGTGGTGTCCATCGTCGTACTGCACCAGACCCTGGCCGTACTCGAGTTGGCCGGCGTACTGCTTGTATCGGCCGGGCTGATCGCGCTCGTGTTCATCGGCCGCCCGGGACGCGGACAGGTCCCGGCGCTGTTAGCCGCGATCGGGACCGGGTTGATGATCGCGTCGTACACGGTCGTCGACGGGGTCGCCGTACACAAGATGCCTGTGGCAACGTACATGGGCTGGGTGTTCATGCTGCAAGGGTTCGCGGTCCCGTTGGCGGTCTTGGCGTGGCGCGGCCGCCGGGCGTTCGACCTGCCCCGCCCCGCGATCCTTTCCGGCCTCTTCGGCGGCGTCGTCTCGATGGCCGCGTACGGACTCGTCCTCTGGGCCCAGACCCGCGGCACCCTGGCCGCCATCGCCGCCCTCCGCGAAACCAGCATCATCTTCGGCGCCGTCATCGGCGCCATCTTCTTCCACGAACGCTTCGGCCCCAAACGAGCCACCGCCGCAGCCGTAGTAGTAGCCGGCATCATCCTCATCACCACCGGCTAGACGCTCCTCGCCCGCCGAGTCGTGGGATTCGGCTGGAGATCCGAGCCTCGATCCACGACTCGACGATCAGGGCCGGAGCCAATTGCCACGACTCGACGACGGCGAGGTTTGATAGGCAGGTGCGCCCCCACCCACCCCCGGCTAGCCAAGCTCCTCGGCTGACTTGCGATAACCCCCGGGGACTGGGAACAAGCAATTGCCTGTTCCCAGTCCCCAGCGGTTATCCATAGTTGCGCGATCGCCGGAGTCGGTACGTCGAGTGCGTCGGGGTCGCGGGTGCCCGGTGACAGTTGGTAGTCGCCCGTGAGCGCCAGCGGGCAGGTCGCCAGGCCGGAGGGTGGGTGGGTGGGCCTGTGGGTTGATCACAGTTCTTGTTGTGAGTGGGGGTCCCGGGCGGAGGACCCCCACTCGGTTCAGGGGGTTACGGCGTCAAGGGCGTCGGCGATGCCTTCGCCGTAGAAGGCGTTGTTGGCGGTGGTGCCGGTGCAGCGGGCGTCCGGGGTGGTGGGGCAGGCGGTGTCGTCGGCTTCGCGGTGGAGGGCGCGTTCGATGTCGCGCGGGCCCCACCACGGGTGGGTGGACTTCATGAGGGCGGCGATGCCGGTGACGTGCGGCGACGCCATCGACGTACCGCTGAATATGGCGTAGCCGCCGGGGACCGTGGACAGGATCGAGCTGCCGGGGGCGGCGACGTCGATCTTGTTCAGGCCGAAGTTGGAGAAGCTGCTCTTCACGCGGGCCTTGGTGGTGCTGGCGACGGTGATGACGCCGGGCAGCTCGGTCGGCATGTCGAGGCAGTCGTTGTTGATGGTCCGCGTGACGGGGGTCGTGTCGTTCGGGCTGCTGCTGTCCGTGGTCTTGTTGGACAGGTCGTAGTTCGCGTTACCGGCGGCCGCGACCGAGAGCGTGCCTTGGTCGGTCGCCCACGCGTACGCGCGCCGGACGGCTTCCTGTACGGCGCCCTGGTCGCCGTTGTCGTTGCACCAGAACTCGAATGGGTCGATGAAGTAGCTGTGGTTCGTGACGGCCATGCGGTGCTGGGCGGCCCACACAATCCCGCAGATCGAGTACTCCGGGTAGATGAAGCCGTCGTCGTTCACGACCTTGACAGACGCGATCCGTACGCCGGGTGCGACCCCGACGATCCCGATGCCGTTCCGGGCCGCGGCGACCGTCCCGGCCACGTGCGTGCCGTGCGAGCTGGTCGTCGGCCGCCAGGCGCCCGTGGTGGTGTCCGGTACGCCGTTGTTCACGCAGCTGACCGAGTCCGCCGCGTCGAAGTTCGGCGCGAGGTCGGGGTGGGTGTCGTCGACGCCGCTGTCGTTGATGCCGACCAGCACGTTGTGGGAGCCGTCGGTGATCGCGTGCGCCTGGTCCGCCTTGATCTGGGTCATGTCCCACTGCTCGCCCTCGCGGGGGTCAGGGACGGGGGTCGCCTCGGCTTCTTCGATCGCGTTCAGCCCGCCCGCGCCTTCGCTGACCGCGGCGGTCCGGGTGGCGCCGACGGACTGCACGTCACGCACGCTGCTGACGTCGGTCTTGAAGTCCGGGTTGGTCGACTGCGCGATCACCACGCCGAGCTGCCGGTACGAGACCAGGACAGTCCCGCCGGCCGCTTTCACTGCGTCCTCGGTCTTCCGGACGTGACCGGGCGTGGCCTTCGTGTTCACCACGTAGTTCATCAGCGGGCCGGGAGCCGGGTCGGCGTGCGCCGTGGTCGCGGCACCGAGAGACACGCACGCCAGGGCGATGGCGGAGAGGCCGGCCGCCAGTCGGCGGGGGCGGGACGTTCGGGACAAGATGCCTCCTCAGAGCGGACCGGACGGACGGGCCCGGTAAGCGGAGACTGTAGGACGGATTCGGCACGGACGGAGTGCCTCACCGCCAACGCAGGGGAAACCCTGCATCACGCTCGGTTCCCACATCCTGTGGATCCACCTGTGGATAACTCGTGGAAAAGCTGGGGAATACCTGACCCCGGCGGTGGATTGAGTGTGTGTGTAAGATAGATACAACAGAGATACGAGCCGTATGGGTTGGAGTTCAGTGACAGGCGGTAACCCGGCGCACGCGCCGGATGCGTTGATATTGGGTGACGAGACCGCGGAGATCGCCCGCGTGGTGGTCGAGGCAGCGCCGGGGGTGGAGAAGATCCCCGCGGCCGAGCGCGTCTATGCGTACGTGAAGGCCGCGATCCTGGACCGGGCCTATCCCGGCGGCGAGCTGCTCACCGAGGGTGAGCTGGCGACGGCCGTCGGCGTTTCCCGTACGCCGGTGCGCGAGGCGCTGCTCCGCCTGGAGGAGTCCGGCCTCGTCAAGCTGTACCCGAAGCGGGGCGCCCTCGTCCTCCCGGTGCTGCCGCAGGAGATCGACGACGTACTCGAGGCCCGCGAGCTGATCGAGACGCACGCCGCCGCCAAGGTCTGGCCCCGGCGCAAGCGGTTGGTCGAGACCCTGACCGCGCGCGTCGACGAGATGCGCGCGCACCGCAAGGCCGGTGACGCGAAGAGCTTCCTGGAGGCCGACCGGGCCTTCCACGAGGCCATCGTCGATGCCGCTGGCAACCAAATTCTGGCGAAGCTCTACAACAGCCTGCGGGATCGTCAGGTCCGGATGGGTGTGCCCGGGATCGAGGTCCAGCCGGTCCGGATGGACAAGTCGATCACCGCGCACCAGGAGATGATCGACGCGCTCGGCGGCAACAGCGTCAAGCGCTTCCGTGAGCTCGTCGTCGCACACATCGCCGAAGCCGCGAGCGATCTGCGGGGCACTCGGTGACCGAACTCCTCTTCCCCCTGGGCGGACGGCGAGCCTGGGCGGTGTGGGCCACTGCTGTCCTGACGTACCTCGTGACCGTGCTGCACCGCGGCTCGATGAGCGTGGCCGGCCTGCAGGCCGCAGAACGCTTCGACATCTCCGCATCCGCTCTAGCCAGCTTCACCGTCGTACAGCTCACGGTGTACGCCGCTATGCAGGTCCCGGTCGGCGTACTACTCGATCGGTACGGCTCCAAGCGTCTGCTGATCGCCGCGTCCGGACTGCTGTTCGTAGCGCAGTCAGCGTTCAGCCTGGTCGACTCGTACCCCGCTGCGCTCGCTGCACGCGCCGTACTGGGTGTAGGCGATGCACTGGTCTTCATCAGCGTGCTGCGCGTAGTCATGTCCTGGTTCCCCGCGCTACGGCAGCCAGTGATGTCGCAGGCGACCGGAATGCTCGGTGGTCTCGGAGCGATCATGTCGACCGTGCCGATGGCCGCTGCGTTCCACGCCTTCGGTTGGACGACCACGTTCGCCAGTGCGAGCGTGCTGAGCCTCGTGGCCGGTGTGCTCGTGCTGTTCCTGATCAAGGACTCGCCGTACGACGAACCGCTCCGCCGCGCCAAGCAGCCGTTGCACGAGGTCAGGAAGAACCTGCGCCGTGCCTGGCAGGAGCCGGGTACGCGGCTCGGTCTGTGGACGCACTTCACCACCAGCTTCTCCGGCAGCACGTTCGGCCTGCTCTGGGGCTACCCGTTCCTCGTTCAGGGACAGGGGCTCGCTCCGACGACCGCTGCGGCCATGCTGATCATTCCTGTGCTGGCCGGGCTCTGCTACGGCCCGCTGGTCGGGCGGTACGCCGCCAAGTTCCCGTTCTACCGCTCGTGGATCGTGCTGGCGGTGATCGCGGGCTCGGTCGTGATGTGGACCGTCGTACTGCTCTGGCCGGGCCGGGCGCCGTTGCCTGTGCTCCTGGCACTCATCGTCGTACAGGCGGCCGGCGGGCCGGGCTCGATGCTCGGGCTGGACTACGCGCGGACGTTCAACCCGACGACACGGTTCGGTGCGGCCAACGGGATGGTCAACACCGGCGGGTTCATCGCGACGCTGATCTGCATCGGCATGGTCGGCGTACTGCTCGACGCGTCGTCAGGTGGTGCACCGATGGTGATCGACGACTTCAAGTACGCGCTGGCGTTCCAGTACGTGCTGTGGGCGATCGGCACCCGGCAGATCCTCAAGTACCGGCGGAAGGCCCGCGGCAACCTGGCGCGATACAACCCCGAGGCGTACCAGGCCCTGCTCGCCAACGAGATCGTCCCGCTGAAAAGCTGAACAGAGCTGGCATCACCTGTCGTCACCTGTCATGGCCTGTCAGCCGAAAGCCAGAGCGGTGCCAGGGCGACCCGGCACGGTAGTCCCAGTAGGTAAGTCCACTGGGAGGAACCGATGACCACAACGAACCAGGTCGCCATCGAGGCGGTCGGTCTGGTCAAGAAATATGGCAATACGACCGCGCTTGCCGGCGTCGACCTGAGCGTGCCGACCGGCACGGTCCTCGGAGTCCTCGGCCCGAACGGCGCCGGCAAGACGACCGCGGTCCGCATCCTCGGCACGCTGCTCCGTCCGGACAGCGGCCACGCGACAGTCGGCGGGTACGACGTCGTACGCGAGGCCGGCAAGGTCCGGAGCATCATCGGGCTGACGGGTCAGTACGCGAGTGTCGACGAGGACATGTCCGGTCGCCGCAACCTGATCATGATCGGCCGTCTGCTCGGCTACTCGCGGCCGCAGGCCCGCACCAAGGCGGACGAGCTGCTGGAGCGGTTCGAGCTGGTCGACGCCGGCGACCGGATCGCGAAAACGTATTCCGGCGGTATGCGCCGCCGGCTCGACCTGGCCGCGAGCCTGGTCGGCAACCCGAGCATCCTGTACCTGGACGAGCCCACGACCGGTCTCGACCCGCACGCCCGCAACGGCGCGTGGGAGACGATCCGCAACCTGGTCCTCGACGGAACCACGGTGCTGCTCACCACGCAGTACCTGGAAGAGGCCGACGCACTGGCCGACTCGATCGTGGTGTTCGACAAGGGCGCTGTGGTCGCGAACGGGCGGCCCGCCGAGCTGAAGGCACAGGCGGGTAAACAGTCGCTGGATGTCCGCCCGGCCGAGCCGGCGCACCTCGAGCGGGTCGCCGCGATCGTCGCCGAGTCGGTCGGTACGCGGCCGTCGGTAGATGTGGTGAACACGCTGGTGAGTGTGCCGGTCACGGACGGCTCGTCGATGCCGGTCGTCGTACGGCGGCTGGACGAAGCCGGGATCGCGGTGACCGAGTTGTCGTTGCGGCTGCCCAGCCTGGACGAGGTGTTCCTGGCGCTGACCGGGCACACCGCCGAAGAGAAGAAGTCCGACGCCGTACTGGAAGGAGCGAGCCGATGAGCACCGCAACCCTTGAACCCGCTGCGCATCTGGCCCGCCGGGCGCGCCCGTTCGCCTGGGTGCAGCAGAGCCTGACGCTGGCCTGGCGAAACATCGTCCGGATCCGGCAGAACCCGGAAGCCCTTGCGGACGTGACGTTCCAGCCGATCATCTTCTTGGCGCTCTTTCTGTTCGTGTTCGGCGGCGCGATCTCGCAGGGCGGCGGTTGGCGCGGCTACCTGCCGCAACTGCTGCCCGGCCTGCTCGTGCAGACCGTGGTGTTCGCGACGATGGGCACCGGGGTCGGCCTGAACGACGACTTCGCCAAAGGCGTCTTCGACCGGTTCCGCAGCCTGCCGATCGCCAGGATCTCGCCGCTGATCGGCGCGGTCCTCGGTGACGCGGTCCGGTACTCGCTGTCGATCGTGGTCCTGATGGCGAGCGGGTTCGCGCTCGGCTTCCGGTTCCACAACGGGGTCGGCAACGGCCTGCTGGGGCTCGTGATCGTGCTGCTTTTCGCGCTGTCGATGTGCTGGATCTGGGTCTGGCTGGGGCTGACCTTGAAGACTGCCCAGGGCGTCCAGGGCGTCGCCTTCCTGGTGATGTTCCCGCTCACGTTCGGCAGCAACATCTTCGTCCCGACCAGCACGTTGCCGGGGTTCCTGCAGACCTTCGGCAAGTTCAGCCCGATCCCGTACCTGGTCGACACCGAGCGCGCCCTGATGGGCGGCGGTGCGCTCCAGAAGCCGCTGCTCATCACGCTCGCCTGGATGGTCGGCCTGGTCGCGGTCTTCGCCCCGCTGGCGATCCGCGCCTACCGCCGCCGTACCTGAACCGCGTAGGCGTCCACAAACTGTCGGTGGTGAGCGCCACAGTGGTCGGTATGACGATCAACTGGACGCTCACCATCGACTGTGCCGATCCGGCGCTCGTCGCGCGCTTCTGGTGTACGGCGCTCGGCTACACGGAGGCGGATCCGCCGCAGGGCTGGGACACCTGGGAGGACTGGCTGACCGACCTGGACGTCCCCAAGGATGAGTGGAACGACGGCGCGTCGATCTCGGATCCGAACGGCGTACTCCCGAACATCTCGTTCCTCAAGGTCCCCGAGCCCCGCACGGTCAAGAACCGCCTGCACCTGGACCTCCAGGTAGCAGGCGGCCGCGCCGTACCCCAGCACCTCCGCGAGCAACGCATCCGCAGCACCGCGGCCACCCTGATCGCCGCCGGCGCAACCCTGTACCAAGAGGTCCCCATGGACAACTCCACAACCCTCGACCACCTGTGGATGCAGGACCCGGAGGGCAACGACTTCTGCATCGTCTGACCCCACCGGCGGGGCAACCCGGGGCATCCCGGGGCAGATCAAGCCCGTTGTCCACAAGGGCATTTCACGGCACGGATTTCTGCTCGCGCGCTCGATAGCCTGGCTCGGTGCGGATCAATGTGTATATCGATGGTTTCAACCTGTACTACGGCTCGCTCAAAGGCCGGCCGTACAAATGGCTGGACCTCGAGAAGATGTGCGGGCTGTTGCTCCACCGGTTCGAGATCGGGCGTATCCGGTACTTCACGGCGCTGGTCAAGGAACGGCCGGACAATCTGCACGCGCCGGTCCGGCAGCAGGCGTATCTGAGGGCGCTCGGCACGCTGTCCACCGTTGAGGTGCATCTCGGTAGCTTTCTCACCAAGCCCACCCGGATGATGCTGGCGAACCCGCCGATTTCAGGGCCGCGGACGGTCGAGGTGATCAAGACCGAGGAGAAGGGCTCCGACGTCAACCTCGCGACGTACCTCCTGGTGGATGCCTTCCGGAACGACGCCGACGCGTTCGCAGTCGTCAGCAACGACTCCGATCTGACCGAGCCGATCCGGATCGTCCGGCACGAACTCGGAAAGGTGGTGGGGTTGCTCAATCCGCAGCCGGTGCCGAGCCAGCGACTGCTGACCTGCCGCCCGACCTTCGCGAAGCAGATCCGTTCGGGAGTCCTGGGTGCCAGCCAGTTCCCCGAGCGGCTGCAGGACGGCGCGGGACCCGTGATCCACAAGCCGGCCGGGTGGTGAAAAAGCAGAAGCCCCACCAGAGGTGGGGCCTCGCACCCAGCCACCGAAGCAACTGGGGGAATGCTCACAGGCTAGCCGACGATCCAGCTCCGGGCAACACGACTCAGCCCGGGTGGATCTCGCCGAAGGAGAGGGGTTCTCGGGTGCAGAGATAGGTTGCCCAGTGCAACTTTGTGGGATGCCCGGCCGGGTCGCGGGTGATGCGGAGGAGTTCGCCGGTTTCGCGGCCGGAGACGGTGCGGTAGGTGTCTTCGGAGAGGCGTTCGAAGACGGCGGGGGACTGGTGTTCGGCGGCGGCCGGGGACTTGGCCTCCAGTACGCCGTCCTTGACCGAGAACACGAACGGCGAGCCTTCGGTGAACCAGGTGCCGAGGACGCCGGCGAGTTCGGCGGGAACCTCGGCGCCGGGGAGCCAGACCTCGGGCGGGAGCGGGTCGTCCTCGAGGACCTTGATGATCAGGTCGGTGGCCAGCGCGCTGGGGGCAGGTGACGACGTGGCGCCGAACAGCGCGATCCCCGCCGTACCGGAGGCGCGGTCGACGAACGTCGATGTGATGTGGCCGGGCATGCCGCCGTCGTGGCCGACGAACAGCCGGTCGCCGCGGCGCAGCAGCATGAACCCGAGCCCGAACGCGAGCTGCCAACGGTCCACGTCGGCCATGATCTGCACCTGGCACATCTCTTCCAGGGTGTCCTTCGACAGCACCTCGTCGACCGGGTTCGCGACGAACATCGCCCACTTCGCCAGGTCCTCTCCGGTCGACGCGAGTCCGCCGCACGCGTCCATCGCGCCGATGTCGAGCAGCGGTTCCCGGACCGGTACGTCGGACCACGGCGGCACGTAGTACCCGGTCTGCGCCGGCCCGCCGTCCATCCCGACCGTCGTACGGCCCATCTCGAGCGGGTTGAGGATCCGCGCCTTGACCGCGTCGTACCAGGACCGGCCGTCGATCCGCGCGACGATCTCGCCGAGCAGCGAGAACACCAGGTTCGAGTAGTGGAACCGGTGGTGCGGTTTGCCGATCCGCTCGGCGGCGTTCCAGCCCGGCACCAGCTCGTCGCGGGACGGGAACTTCATCAGGTCCCACACGTCGCCGACCGGCTCGCGCTGCATCCCGCTGGCGTGGCTCAGCATCTGCCGGACGGTGATGCCCTCGTGCTTGCTGTCCGGGATCAACTTCTCGATCGGGTCGTCGAGGCTCAGCTTGCCCTCGTCGCGCAACGCCATGATCGCGACCGCGGTCAGCGTCTTGCTCTGCGACGCGATCAGGAACTGCGAGTCCGCGGTCGGCGGTACGCCGGGATTCTCCAGGTCGGCGGACCCGACCCCGGTCGACCAGGCGAGCGACCCGGCGCGGGCGACGGCGCCGACCACCCCGGGAACCCGGCCTTTGGCTTGACGTTCGGCAACAATTCGGGAGAGCGCGACCTGCGTCTGCGCAGCGATTTCAGTCACGGCTCCCGACTCTAGAGGGTGTCTGGGGACTCTGCGCCTACTGCGCGGCGCTCGGCGGGCACATCGCCGCGTTGGAGGGCGAGGCACGGAGAACCCCACTCCGAGCCTCGCCCTCCGCCTTGCGCTGCACTCCGCCGAGCACCTGCTCGCGACGGCGCAGAGTCCCCAGACACCCTCTTGAGCTGCGAGATGACAAAAGGCACGGGCGTTTGGTCGGCGGGATGTGCGAGGCTGGTGGGGTGCGCATAGCGGTGCTTGGGCCTCTCGCGATGTGGGCGGCCGATGGGACTCCGCTCGACATCCGCGGCGCTCGCCTGCGCGGACTGCTCGCGCGCCTCGCGTTGAGCGCGGGCCGGCCGGTCAGTGTCGAGACCCTGGTCGACGGGCTGTGGGGCGCTGAGGCCCCGAGTGCGAACGCTCTGCAGTCGCTCGTGTCCCGGCTGCGGGCGAGTCTGCCGGCCACCGAGTCGAGCATCTCCGTCCAGTCCGGTCCCGCGGGCTACACCCTGACGATCGGACCGGACTGCGTCGACGCCCTCCAGTTCGAGGAGTTGGTACGACGGGGGCGTGCGCTTCTCACGTCCGACCCGGAGCAGGCGCACACGCTCCTCGCCCAGGCCGAGAAACTGTGGCGCGGCGACGCCCTCACCGACCTGCGCGATCTCCCGTTCGCCGCGGTCGAGACGGACCGGCTGGCCGAGCTGCGCCTCGCCGCCGCGGAGGACCTGGCCGAGGCCGCCGTCAGCTGCGGTCACGCCCGCGACCTGATCACCGATCTCGAACACCTCGCCGTCACACACCCGCTCCGCGAGCGCGTGCACGAGCTCCTCATCCGTTCCCTGTACGCCGACGGCCGCCAGGCGGAGGCGTTGTCGGCGTACGAACGTATCCGGACCACACTGGCCGACGAACTGGGAGCCGACCCAGGCACCCGTCTACGCGACCTGCATGTGTCGGTACTGCGTGGCGACGCAGTAGACCCGACTGCGAAGACAGCCGCCGTGTCAGCGCCAGCAGCGCCCCGCAGCAACCTGCGTGCGCCGTTGACCAGCTTCGTCGGTCGCCGCGAGGACGTGGCGGAGCTGACGCGTCTGCTGAGCAACGGGACCCGTCTGGTGACCATGGTCGGACCAGGTGGCGCCGGCAAAACCAGACTGGCCACCGAGACCGGTAGGACGCTAGTAGGCCAGTCCGGCGACGGCATCTGGTTCGTAGAGCTCGCACCACTCGGTGACGCCGCCGACGTGGCACCTGCCGTCCTGTCGACTCTCGGCGCCAGCGAGTACGTCGACCTACCGTCGTCACCCTTCGGCGGCCCGAAACACGTTCCGACGAGCCGGGCCGCAACCCTGCGACTTGTCGAGGTCATTGGCGACCGCAGGATCCTGCTGGTCCTCGACAACTGCGAGCATCTCGTCCAAGAGGTCGCCGGCATGGTCGACTCGCTGCTGGCCTCGTGCCCGCGGCTCCGCGTCCTGACCACCAGCCGAGAGCCACTGAGCATTCCAGGCGAGCACCTGCATCCGGTCGGTCCGCTCGGCATGCCCCCAGAGCACACCGCCACCGACGACTACCCGGCGATGCAGTTGTTCGTCGACCGCGCCCGCGCCGTACGTCCTGACTTCCAGCTGACCGACGGCAACCGGGAGGCGGTCGCCGAGATCTGCAGGCGGCTCGACGGGATGCCCCTTGCGATCGAGCTCGCGGCAGCTCGGCTGCGGGCGCTCAACCCGCCGCAGATCGTGGACCGGCTCGCGGATCGGTTCCGGCTGCTCACCAGCGGTTCCCGGACCGCACTGCCGCGCCACCAGACGCTGCGGGCAGTGGTGGAGTGGAGCTGGGACCTGCTGGACCCGGACGAGCAGGCGGTCGCCCGGCGACTCTCACTGTTCTCCGGCGGCGCCACGCTCGACGCGGCCGAGCAGATCACCAGTGACGAGAGCATCCCGCCGGAGTCCGTCCTCGGCGTCCTCGCATCCCTTGTGGACAAGTCACTCGTCGAGGCCGCGGCCGACGACCGCTCTGTGCGCTACCGGATGCTGGAGACGGTCCGCGCGTACGGCTCCGAGCAGCTGAAGGCCTCAGGTGAGTACGACCGGTTCCGGGACGCGCACACGATGTACTTCAGCCGCATGCTGCGTAAGGCGCGGCCGAAGCTGCGGACCGGTGAGCAGATCGAGTGGATCGCCCGGCTGACCGCCGACAACGAGAACCTGATCGACGCGCTCCGGACCGCGATCGACGTCGGGTCGGCGCGGGTAGCCGTCCAGATGGTCGCAGTACTGGGTGAGTACTGGACGATGAGCGGGCGCCCCGCCGAAGCGGTGAGCTGGATGCAGGCCGCCCTCGCCGTACCGGGCCCGAGTGTTCCGTTGGACAAGGCCGAGGCGCTGTACCTGCTCGCGCTCGGCAGGATGTCTACCGATGAGAATCCGGCCGCCTCCTTCCAGCAGGCGATCCGTGGACTCGCCACGGTCCGCTGGATGACCCGGCGGCACCAGGTGCTCGTCGATTCCGGGATCGGCCTGTTCACCAATGCGGTGTGGGCGGCGATCCGGCGCGACAAGGCGACCTGCTTCGCCGAGCTCGAGGCCGCGGGCCGGCATCCGGATCCCTGGATCCGGAACATGGGCGTGATGATGGGCGCGATGTTCCGCGAGAACGAAGGGGAGGTCGACGAGATGGCGGTCAACCTGACCATCGCGCTCGGCGGCTTCCGCGAACTCGGCGACCGCTTCGGTACGTCGATGGCGCTGCGCGGACTGGCCGGCTACCAGGCCAACCACGGCGACCACGCCCAGGCTCTTGAGTCACTGACCGAAGCGCTCCGGCTGGTCGAGGAGCTCGGTACGACGGATGGCGTCGCGCAACTGCTCGGCGGCTGTGCGATGAGCCGGATCGAGCTCGGCGACCACGGCGGCGCACGAGCGGATCTGGAGCGCGCCATGCGGCTGTCCGAGGAGACGGGCTCCCGCGGCGGCCAGGCGATGGCGAACATGGGACTGGCGCGGCTGGCCCACCGCACTGGTCGCTTCGACGAGGCGAAGGAGCTCGCGGAGCGGGGCTACTCGATGCTCGACCCCGCGGCCGAGCGCGTCGCCCCGCACGGGCAGGCGGCTCTGCTTTCGCAGCTGAGCCGGGTGTACGCGTCGACTGGCGATCTCGAGGAAGCGCAGCGGTGCGGCCGGGAGGCGGTCGGGCTCGCGCTCGGCACCGAGGACATGCCGGTCGCAGCAGCAGTCGTCGAGACGTCGGTGGATGCGCTGGTGCTGGCCGCCGGGACCCGCACCGCCGAGCTGTCGGCGGCTGCCCGCACGCTCGGCCTCGCGGCGGCGATCAAGGGCACGCGGGCGATCCCGGACGCCGATGTCCAGCGCCTCGTCGACGGGCTCCGTGATGCCTTGGGCAACGAACCGTTCGAGACGGCGTACGGCGAAGGCGCAGCCCTCACCCGCACCGACGCCGTCGCCGAACTCCGAAAGCGCTACACCGAGGACTAGGCCGTGATCAGCTCGACGGCGAGGTCGCGGAGGGACTTCTGGACGTTCTGCTCCGGTGGCCGGGGCTCGGTGAGCATCCAGTCGTAGACCACGGCGTTCACCGCGCCGAAGAACGCGAGCGCGAGGAACCGGAAGTCCTTGCGCTTGATCTCGCCGCGCTCGACCGCGGAGTCGCCGAGGTCCTGCACGTTGCCGACCAGCAGCTCCCGGAACGCGATCCGCTGCTCCTCGACGGCCGGGCTGGTGCCGACCACCTCGACGAACGAGATCCGGGCCCGCCGCAGGTCGGCCATGATGGCCCGCAGGTACGAGTCGACGGCCGCGGCGACCCGCTCCCGGACCGGCCGGTCGGCGGTCCGGCGGAGCGCGTCCCCGGTGGTCCGGACCGCCAACTCGATCACCTGCGCGTGCACCGCGAGGAGCACCGCCTCCTTGTTCTGGAACTCGTGGTAGAAGTGCCGCGTGGACACTTTCGCCTGTGTGCACAGGCGTTCCACGGATGTCGCCGGATATCCTTCGGTCCCGAAGAGTTCGAGCGCAGCAGCCAGTAGCCGTTCCCGCCGCGCGGCCTTCCACTCCTCGACTGACCGCCCGGAATAACGGCGTACGGAGGGTTCCCTCATCACACCTCTTGTCGCTACCCCGTGCCAGATGCCGGACATCCTATCCACCGCTCGGCGCAGGTGTAACCGGGTTCCCCCCGCGTCAGTCGGGCTTGGTGTACCCGGTGGCGCCGTCGAGCAGCTCGCGGATGATGTCGAGGTGGCCGACGTGTCGTGCGGTCTCCTCGATCATGTGGCACAGCACGTACCGTAGCGAGGCCGCCTTCTCCGGCGGCTGGCCCTGTTCGACCGCGTCGAGGGGGAGCTCCGCGATGGTCGCGTTCGACCGGCGGCACTCCTCGTCGTACTCGTCGAGCAACTGGGCGATCGGCACCTCGTCGACGAGCATCTCGGCGTCGGGATGCCCGTCCTCGGTCCACGGCGTCTGACCCGTGTCGGGGACGCCGGCCACGCCCTGCTGGAACCACGAGTACTCGACCCATCGCAGGTGCGCGACGAGTCCGGCCGGGGTCATCAACGGCGAGGTCGGAACAACCTTGCGGTGGGCATCTTCTTCGGTGAGCCCGGTGCATTTCATCCGGACGAAGGAACGCTGCAGGTCGAGCCATCCGATCAACTGCGCGCGCTCTCCGGCGGTCAGGGACGGACGTTGTACTTCGGTCATGTGCGACTAACTCCTTGGTGGTATGAAGCCACCCGGTCAGCCGCAGGTACGGCGGACGGGCAGCACGACGGTCGGACTCGACATCGCGCTCACCTCCTCTCGCCTCGCCGAGGTGTCGAAGCCCCGGCACGAGCACCGTACCCGAACCGGGCCCGCCCGTCAGCCCAATTCCAGCCGACTTTGTGCACGACGTCCGTACGCCTGCGGCCCCGGAGTACGGATCCGGTGCACAAAGTCAGGGGTGGGCGCCGCGCGGTGGCTCGGCGGGCTGGCATGCTCGGAGTGTTCGGCGACCGTCTTCGCTGAGCGGTAGACGTGGATCCACGGTTCGATCTGCCGCTGTACACGCGGGCTGAGGCCGCGCTGGCGCTCCGGTCGCGAGCCGGGAGGCACTACCCGTTGGCCTGGTCGGGCCTCGCCCACGACGGCCGCGACCTGCTGGTCGAGATCCGCCCCCACATCCGCCCACCCGCCTTCCACAAAACCCGCCCCACGGAGTCCCAAGCGGAGTTCCTGCTCTGAGCTAAGGACAGGAGGTAGTCGGCTGCCACTCGATCGCTCCCGCCTCGCCCCGCTGGCCGCGCGGTGCGTCAGGCGACTACCTCCTGTCGTTAGCGGTTGTCCTTGATGCGTTTGGCTTTGCCTAGGGAGCGTTCCAGGGCGTGCGGGTCGAGGATTTCGACGGCGGCGGTTACGCCTACTCGGTCTTTGATGCGGTGGGAGAGGGTGGTGGCTGCGGTCGCGCGGTCGGTGAGGCCGGGGGCGGCTTCTACCTGGACGGTTAGTTCGTCGAGGCGGTTGGGGCGGGTGAGGACGCAGAGGTAGTGCGGGGTGAGGCCTTCGACCAGGAGGATCTGTTCTTCGATCTGGGTGGGGAAGACGTTGACGCCGCGGACGATCATCATGTCGTCGGTGCGGCCGGTGATCTTCTCCATGCGGCGGAGGCCGGGGCGGGCGGTCCCCGGCAGCAACCGGGTCAGGTCGCGGGTGCGGTAGCGCAGGACGGGGAACGCTTCCTTGGTCAGCGTGGTGAAGACCAGTTCGCCTTCGGAGCCGTCGGGGAGGACCTCGCCGGTGACTGGGTCGATGATCTCCGGGTAGAAGTGGTCCTCCCAGATGTGCAGGCCGTCCTTCGTCTCCACGCATTCCTGCGCGACTCCCGGCCCCATCACCTCGGACAGGCCGTAGATGTCGACGGCGTGGATGCCGGTGCGTTCCTCGACCTCGGTGCGCATCTGCTCGGTCCACGGTTCGGCGCCGAAGATCCCGATCCGCAGCGACGTGTCCCGCGGATCGAGGCCGCGGGCCTCCATCTCGTCGACGATCGACAGGAAGTACGACGGCGTGACCATGATGATCCGGGCGCCGAAGTCGCGGATCAGGTCCACCTGGCGTTCGGTCATCCCGCCGGAGACGGGTACGACGGTGCACCCGAGCCGCTCGGCGCCGTAGTGCGCACCGAGTCCGCCGGTGAACAGGCCGTACCCGTAGGCGATATGGCAGACGTCCCCCGCGCGCCCACCGGCCGCGCGGATCGATCGCGCCATCAGGTCGGCCCAGTTGTCCAGGTCGCGCCGCGTATACCCGACCACCGTCGGCCGCCCGGTCGTGCCCGATGAAGCATGGACCCGAACCACCTCAGTCCGGGGCACCGCGAACATTCCGAACGGGTAGTTGTCTCGCAAGTCCTTCTTCGCGGTGAACGGCAACCGGCTCAGATCGTCCAGCGACTGAAGATCCCCGGGTTTGAAGCCGATCGAGTCCAACGCCGCCTGGTAGTGCGGGACGTTCTCGTACGTCCGCCGTATGGTTGCCTGCAGCAACGACAGCTGACGGGTCCGGAGTTCGTCGACGGACAGCCTCTCGCCGGGGTCCCGCAGTTCCGGGGGGCAAGCCTCACCAAGCATGAAGACTCCTAGGGACGGGCGAGCAGGGTCGCGATGCCCTGGCCGACGCCGATGCACATGGTGGCCAGCGCGTACCGGGCGTCGCGGTGGCGAAGCTCCAGGGCCGCGGTCAGAGCGAGGCGGGCGCCCGACATCCCCAGCGGGTGGCCGAGGGCGATGGCGCCGCCGTTCGGGTTGACGTGTTCGGCGTCGTCGGGCAGGCCGAGCTCACGCAGTACGGCGAGCGACTGCGACGCGAACGCCTCGTTGAGTTCGATCACGTCGAGGTCGGACAACGCGACCCCGGTGCGATCGAGCAGCTTCCGGGTCGCGGGCGCCGGCCCGATCCCCATGATCCGGGGCGGTACGCCGGCCGCGGCCGTCCCCACGACCCGGGCCAACGGGTTCATGCCGAAGCGCTCCACCGCCTCGCCACTCATCACGAGCAGAGCGGCAGCCCCGTCATTCACCCCCGACGCATTCCCAGCTGTGACGGTGCCCGGCGATCGAAAAGGTGTCTTCAGACCTGCGAGAGCCTCGTACGTCGTCTCGCGCGGATGCTCGTCAGCATCAACTACGGTGAGGGCCCCACGCCTACCCGGTACGTCGACCGCGACGATCTCCTCGGCCAGCCGGCCGTTGGCCTGCGCCTTGGCGGCCCGCTGCTGCGAGCGCAACGCGAACAGATCCTGGTCCTCGCGAGAGATCGAGAACTCCGCGGCGACGTTCTCGGCCGTCTCCGGCATCGAGTCGACCCCGTACTGCGCCTTGAGCGCCGGGTTCACGAACCGCCACCCGATCGTGGTGTCGAAGACCTCCGCCTGCCGGGAGAACGCGGTCGTTGCCTTCGGCATCACGAACGGCGCCCGCGACATCGACTCCACGCCGCCGGCCACCACGATGTCGTTGTCTCCGGCAATGATCGACCGGGCGGCGTACGCGACCGCGTCCAGGCCCGATCCGCAGAGCCGGTTGATCGTCGTCCCCGGGACCGAGTCGGGCAGTCCGGCGAGCAGCACCGCCATCCGCGCGACGTTCCGGTTGTCCTCGCCGGCCTGGTTCGCGCAGCCGAGGACCACGTCGTCGATCCGGGCCGGGTCCAGCGCGGTCCGGTTCAGCAGCGACGAGATCACGTGCGCGGCCAGGTCATCGGGACGGACGGCCGACAGCGCACCGCCGTACCGCCCGATCGGCGTCCGAACGCCGTCAACGAGAAACGCCTCACGACTCATGCTTCCTCCGACGCAATGATGGTTCCGGACAGTTGGCGGCTGCGGCCGCGGAACTCGGCGATCACCTCGTCGTCGCGGGTGACCGTGATGTCGTAGATCGCGTTCCGGCCGAACCTGGTGCGTTCCCGGGCCTCCGCGACCAGCACGTCGCCGCGGTGCGCCGGGGCGACGAACACGATGTCGCAGGCCTGCGCGACCGTCACCTGGTTGCGCGAGTTGCACGCGAACGCGAACGCCGAGTCGGCCAGACTGAACACGAATCCACCATGCGCGATCCCGTGCCCGTTGACCATGTCCGCGCGCACCGGCATCTCGAGCCGCGCCGTACCCTCGCCGACCGCCACCAGGCGCATCCCCAGCCCGGCGCTGGCGGTGTCCTCCGCCCACATCGCCGCCGCCACGCGCGCCGCCAAGTCGTCCATACGCTGCCCAATCGAGAAGAGGCTTGTGACACTCTAGTACGAATCGCGTCAACGACTGTAACATCGCAGTCATGACCACCGACCTGCTCTCCTCCCACCGCGAGCGCCTCAACGGTGCGCTGAAGGCGATCCACGACCGCGGCTACCACTCCGCGTTCCCGGAGTCACCGAGCCCCCGGGTGTACGGCGAGACCGCGGCGGCCGACGGCAAGGCGGCCTTCGAGGCCCATCTGGGTACGGCGTACGCGCTCGAGATCCCCGGATCGCGCGGCACCGTCGTCACCGAGCAGTCGCCGTACGGGATCGCGATGGACGTCTCGTACCCGCGGGTGGTCGAGGAGGGTCTGGACGAGCTGCTGACCGCGGCGCAGCAGGGTCTCGCGGACTGGCGGCGGGCCGGGATCGACGGGCGGACCGGGGTCGCGCTGGAGATTCTCGACCGGCTGCACAAGCGGGTCTTCGAGCTCGCGAACGCGGTCCAGCACACCAGCGGTCAGGCGTTCGTGATGGCGTTCCAGGCCGGCGGCGCACATGCCCTGGACCGGGCGCTGGAGGCGGTCGCGTACGCGCACGAGGAGATGAATCGCTACCCGGCGACCGCGACCTGGGAGAAGCCGGCCAAGGGCGATCCGATCCGGATGGAGAAGACGTTCACGGTCACCGGCCGCGGCGTCGCGCTGGTGATCGGCTGCAATACGTTCCCGACCTGGAACTCCTGGCCCGGCCTGTTCGCCTCGCTGGTCACCGGCAACGCGGTCGTCGTGAAGCCGCACCCGCTGGCCGTGCTGCCGCTGGCGATCACCGTCGAGGTCTGCCGCGAGGTGCTCGCCGAGGCCGGTTTCGACCCGAACCTGGTCACCCTGGCCACCGAGCGCGCCGGCGACGGCCTGGCCAAGCCGCTGGCGACCCGGCCCGAGGTGAAGCTGATCGACTTCACCGGCGGCAGCGAGTTCGGTGAGTGGCTGGAGCAGAACGCGACCCAGGCGACCGTCTTCACCGAGAAGGCCGGCGTGAACGCGGTCATCATCGACTCCACCGACTCCTTCAAGGCGCTCTCCAACAATCTCGCCTTCACCCTGAGCCTCTACTCCGGCCAGATGTGCACCACCACCCAGAACCTGTTCGTCCCTGCCGGCGGGATCGAGACCGACGAGGGCCACAAGTCGTTCGACGAGGTCGGCGCAGCCATCGCCGGCGCGATCAGCAAGTTGCTCGGGGACGACGCCCGGGCTGTCGAGATCCTCGGCGGCATCGTGAACCAGGCCGTGATCAGTCGCCTCGAGCTGGCTCCGGAGTACGGCGAGGTCGTGCTGGAGTCTCGTGCGATCGAGCACCCGGCCTTCCCGGACGCCGTCGTACGGACGCCGCTGCTCGTCGCGATCGACGCCGAGGACGCCGACGTGTACGGGCGCGAGTGCTTCGGCCCGGTGTCCTTCCTCGTCAAGACCGCCGATACCGCCCAGTCGATCGACCTGTTCCGCAAGACGGTCACCGAGGACGGCGCGATGACGGCCGGGATCTACTCGACCGACTCGAAGGTCCTGGACGAGGCCCGGGACGCGGCCCTCGACGCGGGCGTCGCGCTGTCCGAGAACCTGACCGGCCAGGTGTTCGTCAATCAATCGGCTGCTTTCAGCGATTTCCACGGCACCGGGGCGAATCCGGCGGCCAATGCGACATACACCGACGGCGCATACGTTGCGAGTCGCTTCCGCGTCATTCAATCTAGGCGACATGTCTAATGCGCTGGATTCCACGAGCCTGAACGAGGCACTCGCCTACTACGACAGCTGGCTGGCGTTCAACCAGCGGTACCAGCGGGTGCCGGGCGTCCAGGTCGCGGTGTACGCCGAGGGCGCGATCGCGTTCTCGGCGGCGTACGGGCTGGCGGACGTGGAGAACGACGTACCGCTGACCGACCAGCACCTGTTCCGGATCGCGTCGCACTCGAAGACGTTCACCGGGACTGCCATCCTCCAGCTGGTCGAGCAGGGCCGGCTCCGGCTGGACGACAAGGTGTCGCAGCACGTCACCGAGATCGTCGGTACGCCGTCCGGTGAGCGGACCGTACGGGAGCTGCTCGCGCACGCCGGCGGCCTGACCCGGGACAGCCTGGACGCGGACTGGTGGCAGTTGTCCACAGCCTTCCCGGACCGCGATCGGCTGCTCGAGGTGCTGCGGGACGAGTCGTCGGTCGTGATCGCGGAGAACGAGCGCTTCAAGTACTCGAACATCGGCTACGGCCTGCTCGGACTCGTCGTCGAGGCGGCGAGCGGTACGCCGTACAACTCGTATGTCCAGACCGCGATCGTGGACAAGCTCGGGCTGTCGGGTCTCGGCCCGGAGCTGGACCCGGCCCGGCTGACCGAGTACGCCGCCGGGTACAGCGCGCTGTCGTACGCCGAGACGCGCGTCCCGATCGAGCACGTCGACACGCGTGCACTGGCGTCGGCGACCGGGTTCTTCGGCAACGCCCGCGACCTGGTGACGTACTTCTCCGCGCACCTGCCCGGCGACGATCGGCTGCTCTCGGACAAGTCCAAGCGTGAGATGCAGCACCCGCTGTGGACGACCGGAGCGGACGAGAAGGCGCGGTACGGACTCGGTCTCGCGGTGACGAAGGTCGGCGACCGGGAGGTGTTCGGCCACGGCGGCGGGTACCCGGGCCACATCACCAGGACGCTCGTCGACCCCGAGAAGCGGATCGTCGTCTCGGTGCTGACCAACGCGATCGACGGGCCCGCGTCGCAGCTCGCCGAGGGTCTGTTCCGGCTCCTCGACCTCGCCGAGTCGAAGGACCGCGGCGAAGGTGACCTCGCCCGCTTCACCGGCCGTTTCGCGAACCTGTGGGGTGTCACCGACTTCGTCGTGATCGGCGGCCGCCTGTACGCGACCGACCCGTCCGGCCCGAACCCCGCGGAGGAGCCGCAGCCGCTCGAGGTGGACGGCGACACGCTCCGCGTCACGGGCGGCAACGGCTACGGCTCGTACGGCGAGTCGTATCGCTTCACGTTCGACGCCAACGGCGCGGTCTCGGAAGTCCACGGGTCGAGCGGCCTGAGCCTCGAGCCCATCGACAGCTTCACCCTTCCGGAGCGCGTTACCGTGGCCCCGTGACCATTCACGGTGACCACCCGTTCCTTCCGCCCGAGTCCGAGCGGAGTCCGGTACGGCGGTTGCGCGGCCGGCTGCCGTCGCCGGTCGGACTGTGGACGACGGCGTACGACGGGAAGCGGGCCGGGCTGACGGTGTCGTCGATGCTGGTGGCCGATGGCGAGCCCGGGTACGTGATCGGGCTGCTCGACCCGGACTCGGACCTGTGGGAAACGTTGCGCGAGGCAAGGACCGCGGTGGTGTCGCTGCTCGGCGAACCGCACCGCCAACTCGCCGACGCCTTCGGGTACGTCGCACCCGCTCCGGGCGGACCGTTCCGGATGATCGACTGGACGGACACTGCCTGGGGCCCGGCGCCGGTCGGCGTCAGCACCTGGGCCGGGTGCGCCCTGGTCGACCCCGACCCGCCCGAAGTCGGCTGGGCGGTCCAGGTGCAGCTGGAGATCGCGCACGTCGAGCTCGCCGCGGACGACGTACCGGCCCTGGTCCACCGCCGCGGACGCTACGTGACGATCTAGGCCCCGTCTGGTAATCCATCGCCTACTGCGGGGCACTCGGCACGGCACCTCGCCGCACGGGTGCAAAGGCCACGATGCTCCGCATCGAGACCTTCGCCCCCGCACGCCGAGCCACCGCACCGAGCACCTCCTCGCTACGGCGCTGGATCACCAGACAGGACCTAGTCTGAGTTCCATGCGAGCCACAGTGATCCACGGAGCGTTCGACGTACGGCTGGAAGATCGTCCGGACCCGAAGATCGACGGGCCCGGGGACGCGGTGGTCAAGGTCGTTGCCTCATGCATCTGTGGGTCCGACCTCTGGCCGTATCGCGGCGAGCCCGCGGTGAAGAAGCCGCGGCCGATCGGGCACGAGTTCGTCGGGATCGTCGAGGAGGTCGGCGCGGACGTCCGGACGGTCAAGCCGGGCGACTTCGTGGTCGCACCGTTCGTGGTGAGCGACGGCACCTGCCCGCACTGCCTGGCCGGCTACCAGACCGCCTGCCAGAACCTGGTCGGCTACGGCAGCGGCAAGGCAGACGGCGGGCAGGGCGAGTACGTGAAGCTCCCGTACGCCGACGGCACGCTGGTCGCGACGCCCGAGGTGCCTGACGACTCGCTCGTCCCGTCCCTGCTCACGCTGTCCGACGTGATGGGCACCGGATGGCACGCGGCGCGGTCCGCGCGTGTGAAGGCCGGCGACACGGTGGTTGTCGTGGGCGACGGCGCGGTCGGGCTGTGCGGCGTACTCGCTGCCTCGCGGATGGGTGCGGAGCGGGTCGTTGCCTTGTCGCGGCATGAACCACGGCAGAAGTTGGCGAAGGAATTCGGTGCCACGGACATCATTTCCGAACGCGGCGACGCGGCGCGGGACGCCGTACTCGAACTGACCAAGGGCGTCGGCGCGGACGCGGTCCTCGAATGTGTCGGCACGAAGCAGTCGATGACGACCGCGTTCGACGTCGCGCGGGCCGGTGCCACGGTCGGGTTCGTCGGCGTACCGCACGGGGTCGAGGTGCCGATCGGGACGATGTTCGGGCGAAATGTCGGCCTGAACGGCGGGGCCGCACCGTGCCGGGCGTACCTGCCGGACCTGATGGCCGACGTTCTGGCCGGCGAGATCGACCCTGGCAAGGTCTTCGACTCGCAGATCCCGCTCGCCGACGTCGCCGAGGGGTACACGGCCATGCACGAGCGGCGAGCGATCAAGGTCCTGCTGCGCCCCTGAGCATTTGCGCACCGAGGGTGCGCGTAAAGGCGGATCGGGCAACGAATGTGCGCGCTCTCACACTGTCAAGGCGCGCGGGGTCACGGCTGCGCAACGCGCCTGCGCGGAACGTTGACACTCGCTGCGCGCCGTCCCAGAGTTGCACCGTCAAGGGGGCATCGTTGTCACAGGCGGCTCCATCTATTGATCGGAGAGTGAAATCATGCGTGGTGGTCTGAGCAAGACCCTGGCGCTGGTGGGCGCTGCGGGTCTTCTCGCGGTGAGCGCCTGCGGGAACAGCGACAACAGCGGCGGCGGAAACTCGTCCGCCAACAAGGACGTCACTGTCTTCACCTGGTGGGCCGACGGTGGTGAGAAGGCCGGTCTGGACGGCCTGGTGTCCGTGTTCGGCACGGAGTGCAAGGACTACAAGTTCGTCAACTCGGCCGTTGCCGGTGGCGCGGGCGCGAACGCCAAGCAGGTGCTGGCCAACGACCTGCAGGCGGGCAAGCCGCCGTCGACGTTCCAGGCGCACGCCGGTGCGGAGCTGAAGGACTACATCAACGCCGGCCAGGTCGACGACGTCAGCCAGCTGTACAAGGACTACGGGCTGGACAAGGCCTTCCCGCAGAACCTGATCGACAACCTGACCGTCGACGGCAAGATCTACTCGATCCCGGCCAACATCCACCGGGCGAACGTGGTCTGGACGAACCCGACGGTCCTGAAGAAGGCGAACATCGACGCCACCAAGGCTCCGGCCTCTGTGGACGCGTGGATCGCCGACCTGACCAAGCTGAAGGCCGCCGGTGTGGCGGCGCCGCTCGGCCTCTCCAAGGGCTTCGCCCAGGAGATGCTGGTGGAGACGACCCTGCTGGCCGAGCTCGGCCCGGACAAGTTCAAGGGTCTCTGGGACGGTAAGACGGACTGGGCAGGCGCCGACGTGACCGCGGCGCTGAACAAGTACAAGACGCTGCTGTCGTTCAGCAACGCCGACCGCGAGGCGATCGACTGGTCGGACTCGCTCGGCTACGTGAACGCGGGCAAGGCCGGATACACCCTGATGGGTGACTGGGTCGCCGCGCAGCAGCTGGCCAACAAGATTCCGGACACGGCGTACACCTACTGGCCGGCCCCGGGCACGGGCGACTCGTTCCAGTTCCTCGCCGACTCGTTCACGCTGCCGACCAACGGCGCGGACCCCGACGGTGCGAAGTGCTGGCTGAAGGTCGTCGGTTCGGCCGAGGGCCAGAAGGCGTTCAACACCAAGAAGGGCTCGATCCCGGCCCGCTCGGACGCCGACCCGGCCGACTACCCGAAGTACCAGCAGACCGCGATGGCGGACTGGAAGAAGGACACGATCGTCCCGTCCTGCGCCCACGGTGCCGCGTGCACGGCCGGCCAGAACAACGACATCCTGTCGGCGCTCAGCCAGTTCAGCGGAAGCCAGGACGTCGCGAAGCTGCAGACGGCGCTCGGTACTGCGATGAAGACGAGCTGATGCGCGTCGAGTTGCGGACCGGATGGGAGGACTGAACAGTGCACGGGAGAATTCGTACCTGGGGACCTGGTGCCTTGGTGCTGCTGCCGACGGTGCTGCTGCTCGGGTACTTCGTCTACGGGCTGATCGCATGGTCCTTCAACACCTCGCTGACGAGCCGGCACACGGCTCGCAAGGGTCCGGCCGACTACGTCGGGTTCGAGAACTACGGGCACCTGTTCACCGAGGACCGGTTCCTCAACTCGCTGAAGAACCTCGGCGTGCTCACGGTGGCGTTCATCGTGGGCACGCTGATCTTCGGCCTGCTCTGGGCACTGCTGCTGGAGAAGGGCGTGCCCGGCGAGTCGATCTTCCGGTCGGTCTACCTGTTCCCGATGGCGATCTCGATGATCGCCTCGGGTGTGGTCTGGGGCTGGTTGCTGAACCCGTCCCAGGGTGACGACGCCCGCGGGCTGAACCGGCTGTTCGCGATTCTCCATCTGAACTTCCTGGAGAATCCGTGGTGGACCGCCGGCAGCCGGTGGACGACGATGATGTCCATCGCGTTACCCGCGGTCTGGCAGATGTCGGGCTACATCATGGCGCTGTTCCTGGCCGGCTTCCGCGGGATCCCGCCGGAGTTGCGGGAGGCCGCTCGGGTGGACGGAGCGTCGGAGTTCAAGCTGTACCGGCACGTCCTGTTCCCGCAGCTGTCACCGATCGCCCTGTCGGCGCTGATCATCCTCGGCCACATCTCGCTGAAGCTGTTCGACCTGATCTACGCGATCACCGGGCCGAACCAGTTCCGCACCGAGGTGCCGGCCATCTTGATGTGGAACACCTTGTTGCGCAGTGACCAGGCCAAGGCGGCCGCGATCGGGATCGTGATGCTCGCGGTCGTCGCCGTCCTCGTCATCCCCTATCTCGCGTGGACCGTCCGGCAGGAGAACGAGGAATGACCGCCGTAGAGGCCGCGACGGGCCACGCCGCCGCAGCGATCCGCCAGAAGCCGGGGCGCGGGGCGATCGCGGACGGTTCGACCCGCCGCAGCCGGACGATTCGCTACGTCCTCCTGCTGCTGTTCTTGCTGTTCGTGCTGACCCCGGTGTACGTCGTGGTGATCACGAGCTTCAAGACCTCCGGCGACACGACGGCCGCCGGGCAGTGGAACCTGCCGAAGGAATGGACGCTGGAGCCGTGGCGCAAGGCCTGGGACGTGCTGCAGCCGTACATGATCCGGTCGCTGTCGCTGGCGATCCCGGCCGCGATCATCTCGTCGCTGATCGGGTCCGCGAACGGGTTCGTGCTGGCCCGCTGGCGGTTCCCGGGCGCGAACATCGTGTTCGCGTTCATCCTGTTCGGGATGTTCATCCCCTACCAGGCGGTGATGCTGCCGCTGCGGACGACGTTCACGCAACTGGACATCACCCGGGGCGTGCCGACGCTGATCGTCGCGCACTGCATCTACGGCATCCCGATCTGCACGCTGATCTTCCGCAACTACTACGCCACCATCGTGCCGAACGAGATCATCGAGTCGGCCCGGGTGGACGGGGCCGGCCTGATCCAGACGTACCTGCGGATCATCCTGCCGATCTCGATCTCCGGGTTCGTGGTGACGCTGATCTGGCAGTTCACCTCGGTCTGGAACGACTTCTTGTTCGCGTTGTTCCTGACCCAGCAGAACAACGGCCCGGTGACCCTGGGCCTGGCGGCCCTGTCCGGCGGCCAAAAGGTCGACTACGCCGCGAGCATGGCAGGCGCCCTGATCACATCGTTCCCGACCCTCATCGTCTACATCCTCCTAGGCCGCTGGTTCATCGGAGGCCTAATGGCCGGCGCCCTCAAGGGCTGACCCCCGTCCGCCGCCCCCGCAGCCCGCAGCCCGGGCTGCGGGGGCGTCTTTGAGAAGCCACCAACC
>NZ_JBSGTS010000045.1:0-34495 GCF_053607525.1 Kribbella sp. NPDC055110 | reverse complement strand
CGAGCGACCGGAACAGACCGTCACCCCGGCTCCCGCCGAGTCCCAACAGCAAGCACCGTATCGGTGCCTGCAGCAAGGATGGTGCCCTAGTGACCGGTACGGACCGGGCCACCGAGGCCTTTGTTGCCCATCGCAACCTTCTGTTCACCGTCGCCTACGAACTCCTCGGCTCGGCGGCGGACGCCGAGGACGTACTGCAGGAGACCTGGTTGCGCTGGGTCAAGGTGGACCTCGACACGGTGCTGGACCCCCGCGCGTACCTGGTCAGGATCGCCAGCCGCCAGGCCCTGCAACGCCTCCGCACCCTCGGACGGCGCAAGGAGTCGTACGTCGGACCGTGGCTTCCGGAACCGCTGCTCACCGCGCCGGACGTCGCCGAGGACGTCGAACTCGCCGACAGCGTCTCGATGGCGATGCTGCTGGTCCTCGAAACGCTCAAACCGACCGAACGCGCCGTGTTCGTTCTCCGCGAGGTGTTCGGCCTCGACTACGACGAGATCGCCAAGGCCGTCGACAAGACCCCCGAAGCCGTCCGGCAGGTGGCCCACCGAGCCCGCTCGCACGTGGCCGCCCGGCGCCCGCGCGGCGTCGTCTCCGCCAACGAGACCCGCGGCGCACTGGAAGCGTTCCAGCGCGCCGTGAACACCGGCGACCTGCAGGGCCTGGTCGACATCCTTGCTCCCGACGTGGTCTTCCTGGGCGACGGCGGCGGCGTGGTCCAGGCCCTCCCGCACCCGGTCGTCGGCGCCGAGAAGGTCGCCCGCCTCCTCGCGCTGGCCGTGGAACGACTGGCCGAAGGTTCGCTCGAAATCACCCAGATCAACGGACAACCCGCATTGATCCTTCGCTTTACCGACGAGGTCGACACGGTCACCGTCCTGCACGTCGAAGACGGCAAGATCGCCGGCCTGTACGCCGTACGGAACCCCGCCAAGCTCGCCCACCTCACGGAGGAGACCTTCCTGACCCGCTGAAAACTAGGCGACGTCGGGTCGTGTCATCAGCGGCGACCGCACGTGCAGCACCAGGTTGGGGCCGGTCAGCGGCACGGTGTTCCACGTCGCCACCGCCGTACCTGCGTCTGCGTCGACCACCAGCCGGATCCGGTGCGGAGTGGTGATGACGAAGAGCTCGGCGACGAACGTGTTGTCCTGCCAGGCGCCGGCCGCGACAACAGGGCGACCGAGCGGCGAACTCTCCCGCCATTCGCTGTGACCGACCTCGAATTCGAGAAGCGCCCCGAGTCGCAAGCGCCATCCACCGTCCGCGGGATCGACGATCACGGTGGTCCCGTCAGGCAGCGGCGAGTCCGCCGCGGAGCCGTCGAGTCTCGCCTTGATGGAACGGTCTGCGGCCGAACCCTGGACCGGCGCGAAGGACAACTGCTGCAGCCGATCCGCGAGCAGTTCGTCGTCCTCGGCGCTGCCTGGCTCATCCAGGCTGGGCAGCAGAAGTTCCCAGAACAGGCCGGGCAGCGTGTGGTCCTGCTCGATGGAGCTGGTCACCACGACCACCAGATCGTGGCCCGGGGCAACCACGCAGTACTGGCCGAAGGCGCCGTTGCCGTGGTAACCGTGCCGGGACATCCAGAACTGGTAGCCGTACCCGTACAGAAAGTCCGGGTTCCGCGCCTGGTCCGGGAGAGGCAGGGTGTCGACGTGCTTGGTGGTCGCCAGCTCCACCCATTCACGCGGGACGAGCTGGCGGTCGCGCCACCGGCCGCCGCGCAGCAGCAGTTCACCGAAGGCGGCAACGGCCTCGGTGGTGAGGTGCAGCCCGTGGAACCCGAACGCGGCACCGCTCGCCACCCGGTCCCATTCGGCGTGGTCGATGCCCATCGGCTTGAAGATGCGTTCGTCGAGCAGTTCCGGGAGGCCGCGGCCGGTGACCCGTTCCACCATCCGGGCCAGGGCGAACGTGGTCGAGTTGTCGTAGGTGTGCTGGGACCCCTCCGGCGCCGCGAACGGCGTACGGAGGAAGCCCTTCACCAGATCGCCCGGTTCCAGTCGCCACGCTTCTTCGAGGCTGTCGTCGGCGTGGCCGGCCGTCATGGACAGCAGGTGGTGAACGGTGATCCGGCGTCCCTGCTCCGAGATGTCGGCCGGTACGTGGTCGGGCAACACGTCGACCACTCGATCGTCCAGCGCGAGCAGTCCATCGGCGATCGCGAGCCCGACAGCGATCGAGGTGAACGACTTGGTGAGCGAGTAGAGCAGGTGCGGGCGGTCGGCCGAGTACGGCGCCCACCAGCCCTCCGCGACGACGTGCCCGCGACGTACGACCATGATCGAGTGACACTCGATCGATCCTTCGTCGAGCCGATCCAGCAACGCGACGATCGACCGGGCCGAACGCCCGACGCACCGGGCGTCGAACGCGGCAACAGGACAGGCATCGGTGGGGTGCTCAATTGAGTAGGTGGGTGGATTCGGGGACGGGGGTTAGTGGGGTGCCTGTGGTTAGGTAGGTGGTTAGGTTTTGGGTTACGAGGTTGGCCATGGCGGTTCGGGTGGGGATGGTGGCGGAGCCTACGTGGGGGAGGAGGACCGCGTTGGGGAGGGTGAGGAGGTCGGGGTGGACCTTGGGTTCGTGTTCGAAGACGTCCAGGCCGGCGGCTTGGATGGTGTTGGTGCGGAGGGCGTCGACCAGGGCTTGTTCGTCGACGACGGTGCCGCGGGCGACGTTGATGAGGATGCCGTCGGGGCCTAGCGCCTTGAGTACTTCGGCGTTGACCAGGTGGCGGGTGGTGTCGCCGCCGGGGATGACGATCATCAGGGTGTCGACGTCGGCGGCCATTTCGACGAGCGACGGGTAGTACTGGTAGGAGACGTCCTTCGGGCTGCGGTTGTGGTAGGCAACGGTGATACCGAAGGGCTGGACGCGGTCGGCGATCGCCTGGCCGATGCGGCCGAGGCCGAGGATGCCCATCCGGCGGCCGTGCATGGTTGCGCGGGTCAACGGGTACGGACCGCCGCCGGCCCACTTGCCGTCGCGGAGGTACCGCTCGGCTTGCCCCAGTTCGCGAACCGTCATCAGCAGCAGGCCGAGTGCGGTGTCGGCGACCTCGTCGTCCAGTACGCCGGGGGTGTTGGTGACCACGACGCCGCGTTCGGCGGCGGCGGTCGCGTCGATGCGGTCGTAGCCGACGCCGAAGCTCGCGACCAGGCGCACCGCGGGGAGGCGGTCGAGGTACGGGCCGTCGATCGGCGTACCGCCCGTGGCGACGGCGACGATCTCGTCCCGGCGGGCCGCGAGTACGGCGTCCGGGTCACTCTCCTCCCAGAGCCGGATCAGCTCGCAGTGACCGTCCAGCCCGGCGGCGACGGCTTCGTGCATCGGTCCTGGCATCAGTACGACTGGTAGTCCCATGGCTTCATCCTTGTCGACAGCCGCCACCGGTGCCAGGAATCCGACCAGCATCTGAACCAGAACCGAACTTCGCCCGAGCCCCCTTGCCTCGGCGGCCGAATGGACGACGATCAGGGGAGGAGGCCACCATGATCATCGACTGCGCTTACTACCGGGACGGACGCCGCCAGCACGTCGAGGCGATGTCGGTCGCGGACGCCGCCGCGAGCTGCCGGGCCGGCGGGTTCGTCTGGCTGGGCATGTACGAGCCCACCGCCGAGGAACTCACCGAGGTCCGGGAGAGTTTCGGCCTGCACGAGCTGGCCGTCGAGGACGCGCAAACGTTCCACCTCCGCCCGAAGGTCGAGCCGTACGAGGGCGACATCCGGCTCGTCATCCTGCGCACCGCCCGGTACGACGACGAGCGCGAGGAAGTGGACTTCGGCGAGGTCAGTGTCTTCGTCGGGCCGGCGTTCGTGATCACCGTCCGTCAGGGCGTGGCCAGCGACCTGCACGGCGCGCGGATCCGGCTCGAGCAGCGGGCCGAACTGCTGGAGTGCGGCACGAGTTCGGTGCTCTGGGCGATCCTCGACCAGGTCGTGGACGGCTACGGCCCGGTCGTCGCGGAACTGGAGCGGGACATCGAGGAGGTGGAGCGGACGGTGTTCGCCGGTTCGGTCGCCCCGACCGAGCGGATCTACTTCCTGCGCCGCGAGGTGACCGACTTCTACCGCGCCGTACACCCGCTGATCGCCGTACTCGCGACGCTCGAGCGCGACGCCCGCAACACCGCGCTCCTGCCGTACTTCCGGGACGTGCACGACCATCTCGTCCTGGTGAACGAGGAGGTCGCCGCTCAGCGCGACCTGCTCGCCACGGTCCTGGAGGCGAACATGGCGGTGATCGGTGTCGAGCAGACGAAGGTCAGCGTCCGGCAGAACGCGACGATCGAGCAGCTCACCATCCTCGCCACGGTCTTCCTCCCACTGACCTTCGTCACCGGCTTCTTCGGCCAGAACTTCGCGTGGCTGGTCGACCACATCGGAGCGGAATGGGACTTCCTCGCGCTGGGCGTCGGCGGCCTCCTGGTGCCCTGCATCGCCCTCCTGGTCTGGTTCCGCCGCCAACGAGCAGCAAGAAGAGAAGCCGCCTGAGGTAGCGGCCACCTTCTGTCCGCTACCCCGTCGATGCTGGACACATGACCAACACAGCAACGCTCTACGCGTACTTCGGCTATCGCGACGCAGTCGGTGCCCTCCGCTGGCTCGAGAGGGCGTTCGGCTTCGAGACCACGATGGAGGTCCCGGACGACAAGGGCGGCGTCATGCACGCCGAGATGCGGTACGGCGGTGTCGCGTTCACCCTGTTCACCGACGAGGAGGGCTACGACCGGCCCGCCCGCAAGGGCGAAACCGTCGGCCACGGGATGTACATCGGCTTCGACACGCAGGACGAGGTCGACGCCATCTTCGCGAAGGCAGCGGACTCGGGAGCCGAGGTGGTGTGGAAACCCGAACTGACCGAGTGGGGCAACTACCGCTGCCGCGTCGCCGACCCCGAGGGCTACGAATGGACCTTCGGCACGCACCGGCCCGGTCAGCCCGCCGCCTGGTAGTAATGGCTGCGTGGATCCGCGGCTGATCGTCATCAGAGGGAACTCCGGGTCGGGGAAGAGCTCTGTGGTGGAAGCGATCCGGGCGCTGTACGGGCGCGGCATCGCGTACGTCGAGCAGGACTACGTACGCCGTACCGTCTTCCAGGAACTGGCCGAACCCGACGGCGCGAACATCGACCTGATCGGCCAGATGGCCCGGTACGCACTCGCCCGCGATCATGGCGGAAACTTCTACTACCTGGACATTCCGTTCGAGGAAACGGTCCGCCGGCACTCGACCCGGGACAAGAAGAACGCGTTTCCGCGGCCGATATGGCGGACTGGTACCGGCCGAGGGATCTGCTGGAGCGGCCGCGCGAGACGGTGATCGACGAGTCGAGTTCGCTCGACGAGACCGTCCAGCAGATCCTTCAAGAAACCGGACTACGCGCCCCAGCCGCCGAGGTTCAGGTCGGCGACGACGATCGGCTGGCCGGTGGCGAGTGACTGGTTGGCCGCGATGCCGACTGCGACGGCGCGGACGCCGTCGTTGACGTCGGCGGCGCGGCCCAGCGGATCGTCGCCGGGACCGACGAAGAGGTCGGCGTAGATCAGGCGGTCGCCGCCGCCGTGGCCGCCTTCGCCGCGGGGGATCTCGACCTCGACGGCCGGCGCCCAGTGCTTCTGCAGCACGAGCCGCTCGCCGTTGGTGCGGACGTCGCCGGCGATCACGCGGTCGGACGGGTAGCTCGGGTCGATCTGGTCGTCGACGACCGCGGCCCGTTCGACCACTTCCAGTTCGGCGCGACCGAGCGTGCCGTTGACCGAGACGCGGTACCCCTCCCACGGCGAGTGCGCGTTCAGCGAGTAGCTCAGCCGCGCGCCGTTCGCGTACTCCGCGATTACGGACATGTTGTCCTCGATCGTGATCCCCGGACCGAACACGTCCTGGTCGCGCAGGTACCCGTCGTACTTCTCGCTCTCGTAGTAAAGCTGCCGATTCGTGTCGTCGGTGCGCAGATCGAGTAGCCACGGGTCGTCGGCGGAACCGTCGACCGTGCCGCGTGCCGGACGTTCGCCGAGGCCGCGGGCCGCCGCATTGTCGGAGCCGTAGAAGGCCAGCCCGCCGGACGCGAACACGCGGGTCGGCGTCGAGGCGATCCACCAGTTCACCAGGTCGAAGTGGTGGGACGCCTTGTGGACCAGCAGACCGCCGGAGTTCTTCTTCTCGCGGTGCCAGCGGCGGAAGTAGTCCGCGCCGTGCCGGGTGTCGAGCACCCACTGGAACTCGACGCTGGTGACCTGCCCGATCTCGCCGTCCAGGATCAGTTGCCGCAGCGCACTGTTCCGCGGTGAGTAGCGGTAGTTGAACGTGACGACGACGGACTTGCCCGACTCGTTCATCGCGTCGACGATCTGCCGGGTCCCGTCCGCGTCGATGGTCAGCGGCTTCTCGACGATCACGTCCGCGCCGGCCCGCAGCAGCCGCGACACGACCGTCGCGTGCGTGTAGTCGGGGCTGGTCACGACGACGCGGTCGACGGACTGCTCCTTGACCATCCGCTCCAGGTCGCCGGCGCCGTACTGCGGGAGCTCGGGGCCGCCGAGCTCGGTCAGCTTGCCCTGGTGGAACGCGAGCCGACCCGGGTTCGGGTCGAGCAGGGCGACCAGCTCCGCCTCCTCGGGGTGCTCCTGGAGGATCGCGCGGATGTACGACTGCGCGCGCGAACCGGTCCCGGCGACTGCATAGCGTCTGGCCACGGTGGACTCCTTCTACTCGTGTAGACGCAGACGCTAGCAATCGCTTTCCGGACCGGTCAACCGTCGTACCATCACTTCATGGCCAAGGATCCGGTGACCCGCAACGACGTGGCGCAGTACGCCGGGGTCAGTACGGCCGTCGTCAGCTACGTCGTGAACGAGGGTCCGCGGAAGGTCGCCCCGGAGACGCGTGAGCGGGTGCTCGACGCGATCCGCGTGCTCGGGTATCGCCCGAACGCGACCGCGCGGGCGTTGCGGATGGGTACGACGCGGACGTTCGGGCTGATCACGCCGGACGGGGGCAATCCGCTGTTCGCGGAACTCGCGAAGGCGATCGACCGGGAGGCGGCGGCGCGCGGGTACGTCGTACTGCAGACGAGCGCCGACGGGGATCCGGTCACCGAGCGGGCGAAGATCGCGGAGCTGCTCACGCGCCAGGTCAGTGGGCTCGTCCTGGTGGCGCCGACTGCGGATCCGTCATTGGACGACGTCGAGGTCCCGGTGATCGCGATCAACCGTGTACTGCCGACGGTCAGCTCGGTGCGACCGGCGTACCGCGAGGGCGCCCGCCGCGGCGTGGAGCACCTGATTGAGCACGGTCATCGCGTGATCGGCCTGGTGATCGGCGGCGCCGGCCACCCGGAGCGGGAGCTCGGTTGGCGGGACGCGCTCGCGGCGGCCGGTCTCGCCCTGGGGCCCCTCGCCCACGCGACCTTCAGCCGTGCGGGCGGACGTGCGGCCGGCCGGGAGATGCTGGCGGCAGACGACCGGCCGACGGCGATCTTCGCCAGCTCGGATCTCCAGGCTGTCGGGGTCCTCAGCGCCCTGCATGAGGCGGGTCTGCGAGTACCGGAGGACGTTGCGGTGGTGGCGTTCGACGGCACGTCCGAGACCGAGTACACCTGGCCGCCGCTGACCGTCGTACGTCAGCCGCTGGAGCGGATGGCCGAGGCCGCCGTCGGCCGGCTGATCGACGGCGAGCGGGCGATCGAGGAGATCACGTTCCCGACCGAGTTCATCCTGCGCAGGTCCTGCGGCTGCTAGAGGGTCCCGACATCCTCGAAGATCAGCGCCGTCCGGGTCGCGAGTACTTCGGGGATCGCCTGGAGCTTCTCGAGGACGAGGCGGCGGAGGCCTTCGTTGTCGGCGGCGCGGACCAGCAGGATCGCGTCGAAGTCGCCGCCGACCAGTGCCATGTGCTTGATCTCCGGGATCGCCTGGAGTTGTTTGCGGAGAGTGCGCCAGGAGCTCTGCCGGAGACTGAGGGTGACGTACGCCGACGTCGCCAGGCCGAGTCTGAGCGGGTCGACGGTGACTGTGAAACCGGTGATCACGCCGGTGTTCGTGAGCCGCTCGACGCGGGCGTAGGCGTTCGCGCGGGAGATGTGCACCTCGTCGGCGAGGGCCCGGATCGACAGCCGTCCGTCCCGGCCGAGCGCCTCGATGATCTGCCGATCGATCTCGTCGAGCGCCGGAGCGACGACAATCTGTCCAGGACCGGCCCGGTGGACGATCACCTCGTCGGACATTCTGCGGCCCCAATCTGTGTCCGGAACCCAAACGTCTCGCGATTCTTCCAGCTATAGATCCACTTGGCCAGAAGGGACGACCATGTGGCTACCGTCCGTCTCCTGCTGGAGTGACCATGACTACCGTCGAGGAGCGTTTGCTCCCCTCCGCGGACCCCGTCTGTCTGATCGATCAGTACGGCGTACCGCACGACCACCCGTCGTACCGGCTGCCCACCAAGCGAGCCCTGCTCGACGGCTACACACAGTTGATCCGGGGCCGCCGGTTCAACGACCAGGCGAGCGCTCTGGTCCGCCAGGGCCGGCTCGCGGTCTACCCGTCGTCGTTCGGTCAGGAGGCGTGTCAGCTCGCGGCGACGATGGTGCTGCGCGAGGGCGACTGGCTGTTCCCGACGTACCGCGACTCGGTGTCGATCATGAGCCGCGGCGTCGACCCGATCGAGACGCTGACGCTGCTTCGCGGTGACTGGCACTCGGGCTACGACCCGTACGAGCACAAGGTCGCGCCGCAGGCGACCCCGCTCGCGACCCAGCTCCCGCACGCGGTCGGGGTCGCGCACGCGGCCCGGTTGAAGGGCGAGGACACGGTCGTGATGGCGCTCGTCGGCGACGGCGGGACCAGCGAGGGCGACTTCCACGAGGCCCTCAACTTCGCGGCGGTCTTCCAGGCGCCGGTCGTGTTCTTCATCCAGAACAACGAGTACGCGATCTCCGTGCCGCTCGCCCGGCAGAGCGCCGCGCCGTCCCTCGCACACAAGGGCATCGGGTACGGCGTCCCGGGCGAACGCGCCGACGGCAACGATCTCGCCGGCCTTCTCGCCGTACTCGGACAGGCTGTGGAGAAGGCTCGCGCGGGCGAAGGTCCGCAGTTGATCGAGGCGCACACCTATCGCGTGCAGGCGCACACCAACGCCGACGATGCATCCCGGTACCGCCAGGACGACGAGGTCGCCCCGTGGCTGGAGCGCGATCCGATCAAGCGCCTCACGACGTACCTCGAGCAGCAGGGCTGGCTGTCCAGCGAGGTCAGGGAGCATGCGGAGGCCGGGGCCGTGCAGGTGGCCGCGCAGTTGCGTGACGGGCTGATGCCGGAGCCGTCCGTCGACCCGGCCGACCTGTTCGCGCATCTCTACGCCTCGGAAACCCAGCAGTTGCGTGAGCAGGCCGCATTCCTGCGCGACGAGATTGCCCGCGAGGAGGCCTGAGATGACGCACATGAAGATCTCGATGGCGCAGGCGCTCAACCAGGCGCTGCGGGACGCGATGACGGCCGACGAGACGGTGGTGATGTTCGGCGAGGACGTCGGTGCGCTCGGCGGCGTCTTCCGGATCACCGACGGGCTGACCGCGGAATTCGGCGACAAGCGGTGCTTCGACACCCCGTTGGCCGAGGCCGGCATCGTCGGCATGGCGGTCGGGATGGCGATGAACGGGATGCGCCCGGTGGTCGAGATGCAGTTCGACGCGTTCGGGTACCCGGCGTTCGAGCAGGTCGTCTCGCACGTCGCCAAGATGCGTAACCGGACCCGCGGGCGGGTGCAGTTGCCGATGGTGATCCGGATCCCGTACGGCGGCGGCATCGGCGGGGTCGAGCACCACAGCGACTCCTCGGAGAGCTACTTCGCGCACACACCCGGGCTGACGGTGGTGACTCCGGCAACGGTCGCGGACGCGTACGGATTGTTGCGTAGGGCAATCGAGTTCCCGGATCCGGTGGTGTTCATGGAGCCGAAGAAGCTCTACTGGGCCAAGGAAGAGGTCGACCTCACCGAGTCGCAGCCGGGGATCGGCACGGCCGTCGTACGGCGCGACGGTGCGGACGCGACGTTGATCGCTTACGGGCCGGCCGTTCCGGTTGCGCTGGAGGCGGCCGAGGTCGCCGCGGCGGAGGGTCGGCAGCTGACCGTGGTGGATCTGCGATCGGTGGTGCCGTTCGACGACGAGACGGTGTGCGCGGCGGTACGGCGTACCGGACGGGCTGTCGTGGTGGCCGAGGCGAGCGGGTTCGCCAGTGTGTCGTCGGAGATCGTTGCCCGGGTCACCGAGAAGTGCTTCCACTCGCTGGCCGCTCCGGTACGGCGGGTGACCGCGTTCGACATCCCGTTCCCGCCGCCGAAACTGGAGAAGTACCAGCTCCCGAGCGTCGACCGGATCCTCGACGCGGTCGACGACCTGCAGTGGGAGGACTCGTGAACACGTTCCTGCTCCCCGATCTCGGTGAAGGATTGACCGAGGCGGAGATCGTCCGGTGGCTCGTGAAGGTCGGCGATGTGGTCGCCGTCGACACTCCGATCGCGGAGGTCGAGACCGCGAAGTCGATCGTTGAGCTGCCGTGTCCGTACGCCGGGGTGGTCGAGGAGTTGCACGGCGAGGCCGGTACGACGGTGCCGGTCGGGAAGCCGCTGATCACAGTGGGGGATCCGGACGGGGCGGCGTACCGCGCGGAGGAGCCGGCCGGGTCGGGGAACGTGCTGGTCGGGTACGGGACTTCCGAGTCTTCCGGGGCCGGGCGTCGGCGTCGGCCCCGGCTTTCCGGAACAAATGTTGCGCCTGCTGCGGAAAATGTTCCGGAAAACCGCGTTCCGCTGGTCATTTCCCCGCTGGTCCGCCGGCTCGCACGCGATGCGGACGTGGATCTGCGCGCGCTGACGGGCTCCGGCCCCGATGGGCTGATCGTTCGGCGCGATGTGGAGCTGGCGATCGCCCACCGCATGCAGCCGTCCGTGGAGCAGGTTGTAGCGGGGCGGGATGAGGCGCGGACCGGTTTGTCTGAGTTGCGGCGTACTCCGATGAGTGGTTTCCGCAAAGCCGTGATCGCCACGCTCAGTCGGAGTCGCGCCGAGATCCCCGAGGCGACGACGTGGGTCGACGTGGACGCGACCGCCCTGATCGAGTTGCGTGAATCGTTGCGATCGGCAACGGATCCCGGTCCGGGGCTGCTCGCCCTGATGGCACGGTTCGTCGTCGCCGGGCTGCTGAAGTATCCGGAGCTCAACGGGTACGTCGACACCGAGCGCGAGGAACTCGTCCAGTACGACGGCGTGAACCTCGGCCTCGCGGCGCAAACGGATCGCGGTCTCATGGTCCCGGCTGTCGCGGGCGCCCACGTACTAACGACGCGCGGTCTGGACGCGGAGATCCGCCGGCTGACCGCATCCGCGCGGGACGGTCGGCTGACGCAGCAGGAGCTGACCAGCGGGACGTTCACGCTGAACAACTACGGCAGCTTCGGGGTCGACGGCAGCGCGGCGATCATCAACCATCCGCAGGTCGCGATCCTCGGCGTCGGCCGGATCATCGACCGTCCGTGGGTGGTCGACGGTGAACTCGCGATCCGCAAGCTCACCCAGTTGTCGCTGGTGTTCGACCACCGCGTCTGCGACGGCGGCACAGCAGCCGCTTTCCTCCGCTTCGTCGCCGACGCCTTCGAGAACCCAGCATCAGCATTCGCTGACCTTTAAGAGAGCTGGCGCGGGCGGAGGCCGATCAGGATCACCCGTAGCCCGGAGGCGAAGCGTGCCTCCGGGCCGGCGGTGCTCTCGCGGTTGAGGTACGCGGCGAGGTGCGCGGCGTCGACGCCCATCCGGTTCGCCGATCTGGCCGCCCAGCGCAGTTCGTTCAGACCGCTTCGCCGTACGACCGACAACCAGGCGGAGTCCGTCACGGCCGACCCGATCAGGTAGTGGAAGATCGCCGACACCGCCGAGTCCAGGTGGGTGCCCTTGAAGCCGGCGTCGTTCAGGATGGACTGCACCCGTTCGGTCAGCGCCTGGTAGTTCGGCCCGAGCCCGGCGTGCGTCGGGAGCAGTTGCGCTGCCCACGGGTGTTCCCACAACGCCTGGTACCCCGCCTGCGCGACAGCAGTCACCTGCTCGCGCCAGTCGCCCTCCGCCGGTATGAGCGCGTCGCCGAGCACCGTGTCGACGACGAGCTCGAGCAGGTCGTTCTTGGTCGCGATCCGCCAGTACAGGGCGGACGTCGCGGCGGTCCCCAGCTCAGCCGCCATCACCCGCATCGAGAACGTGTCCAGCCCGTCTCGGTCGAGCACCCGGATCGCTGCCGCGACGATGTCCTCGCGACTCAGCCGGCTCCTCGTCGCCTCCGGCTCGTCGCGCAACCACACCGACCCGAGCACCGTCCGCCGATCCGCTTCCCGCACTAAAACAGTGTGTCACATCCAAGAACACCGTTTCAGCATGTGCGGAGGCCCGGCCTCGGTCGAGCAGGCCGGACAGGAGAGCGACGAGCAGACCGGCAACAGCCAGTGCGGCGCCGACCCAGTTCGGTGCGGTGTAGCCGAGGCCGCGCTCGATGGTGAGTCCACCGAGGTATGCGCCGGCAGCGTTGCCGAGGTTGAACGCTGCGATGTTGGCCGCGGACGCCAGCGCCGGAGCGCCCTTCGCCTTGTCCATCACACGCTTCTGCAGCGGAGCGACGGTGGCGAACCCAGCAGCACCGAAGAGCGCGATCGTCACAGCAGAGGGGAGCTTGGCGTGCGCAGTGAACACGAAGACGACCAGTACGGCGGCCAGGAGCGCCAGGATCAGGTACAGGCTCGGCATCAGCGAGCGGTCCGCTGCTCTGCCGCCCAGCAGGTTGCCCACTACGAGCCCAGCGCCGAACAGCACGAGCAGCCAGGTCACAGCGCCGGAGGAGAAGCCCGCTACCTCGGTCATCATCGGTGCGATGTAGGTGAACGACGCGAACACCCCAGCGAAGCCCAGAGCGGTCATAGCCAACGCCAGCCACACCTGCAGGCTCTTGAACACGGCCAGCTCGCTACGCAGCCCAGGACCTTCCGCGGTGTCCTGCCGCGGGACCAGGAACACGATGCCGAGCAGCCCGATCACACCGAGCGCAGTCACCGCCCAGAACGTCGACCGCCAGCCGAACTGCTGGCCGAGCGCGGTCCCACCCGGTACGCCGAGCACGTTGGCGACCGTCAGCCCGGTGAACATCAGAGCGATCGCACTGGCCTGCTTCGCCTTCGGAACCAGCGACGCCGCGACCACCGAGCCGACACCGAAGAACGCGCCGTGGGACAGTGCCGCCACGATCCGTCCGGTCATCAGAACGCCGTACGACGGAGCGAGCGCGGAGATCAGGTTGCCGGCGATGAAGACGCCCATCAGCGCGATCAGCACGGTCTTGCGGGAGACCTTGGAGCCGATCGCGGTGAGCAGCGGGGCGCCGACCACGACCCCCAGCGCGTAGCCGGAGATGAGCAGTCCGGCGGACGGGATGCTGACGCCGAAGTCGGTGGCGACCTCGGGCAGCAGGCCCATGATGACGAATTCGGTAGTCCCGATGCCGAACGCTCCGATTGCGAGCGCGAGCAAGGCCGCTGGCATGACGCTCCTTCGAATGTAGTCTGAGGACTATTACCGGCGTGCGCGATAGTTGCACACGCGGACTATTGCACAAGCGCTATGATTGCGCATGCAAGCATGAAGTTCAAGTGGAGGTGTCGTGGGACTACCGGATGACGCCGCGGAGGCGCGGGCGCAGGGGTGGCGAACCCTGGCGGCGCTGCACGCCCGGATCGAGGACGAGCTGGAGCGCGCGCTGCAGAAGCAGCACGGACTGTCCGTGAGCGAGTACAGCGTGCTGGACGTGCTGGCGCGGCAGGACGACTACCACCTGCGGATGAACCAGCTGTCCAACGCGGTAGTGCTCAGTCAGTCCGCTACTACCCGCCTGGTGAACCGGCTGGAGGACCGCAAGCTGCTGCAGCGGTACCTGTGCCCGACGGACCGGCGTGGCATCTACACAGAGGTCACCGAGGCCGGCCGCGAGCTGCTCGAGCAGGCGGAGCCAACCCATGACGCCGTACTGACGTCTGCGTTGGAGCGTGCCGCCGAGCTACCTGAGCTGTCCCCGCTGGTCACCGCGCTGGGGAAGCTTGCGCTGAAGGTGTGACATGTCTCCCCAGTACGACAACCGCAAGCTCTACTTCTGGCTGATGGGCAGCTGCCTGACCCTGATCGGCCTGGCGTGGTTCGTCGTCCGCCTGTTCTCGATCCCGGTCGCCATCGGCATGAGCGCAGTCGCCGCCGTGCTACCCCCGATCGCGGTCATCGTGGCGAACTGGGGCCACGACAAGAGCTGACAGCAGTACGTCGATGAATGCGGCTGCGAGCGGATCTGGTTCGCCACGCGTGTACGCCGTGAGCGTCCGACGTACTGCGGGCTCCGGGTGCAGGATGTGGCCGTCGAAGTCCTTCGGCAGGATGTTGTCGGGGACGAGCGCAGGGCCGAGACCTGCCGCGGCCAGTGCGGGCGCGGCGGCGGTCTGTTCGGTCCGTACGGCGATGCGCGGCTCGAATCCTGCTTGTGCACAAGCGTTGTCGAGGACGTCCGCGAGGCCGTGACCTGGCGCGTAGTGGACCCAGGAGCGGTCCGCCAGGTCCTGCAGTTTGACGGTGTCTCCGGTCGCGGCGGGATCGTCCGTGGCGACCACGACGACGAGTTCCTCGGTGCCGAGCGTGCGCGTGACGCCGGGCCAGTTCGTTGGCTCTGGGCCGACGGCGAGGTCGGCTTCGCCTGCGTTCATCGCGTCGACGAGCTCGTCGGTATGACGGTGCTCGAACAGGCGGATGCCGACGTTCGGGCGGGTCCGTCGCCACTCGCGGAGGGCGGCGGGCAGCACGCCAAGGGTGATCGAGTAGAGCGTCGCGATCTGCAGCTCGCCGACCTCGAGTCCGGCGGCTTGCCGGGCGGCGCAGCGGGCCCGTTCCGCGTCGGCCAGCGCGGCGCGCGCGTGCGGGAGCATCGCGCGGCCCGTCGGCGTGAGGCGGACGCTGCGGGGGAGCCGCTCGAGCAGCGGTCCGCCGGCCGAACGCTCGAGGGTCCGGATCTGGTGGGAGAGCGCGGGCTGGGTCACGTGCAGGAGCTCGGCGGCCCTCGTGAACGAGCCTTGGTCGACCACGGTGACGAGGTACTCGAGCTGCCTGAGCGTTGCCATGTCCTCAGCTTATGGGTTCGGTGAAAACTATGCGTTGGTTTTATCCGTGCAGGTCAGCAAGGCTGTTGGGCATGGAGAACGTTGCGTTGGTGGTCGGTTCCCGAGGCGTGATCGGGACGAATCTGGTCGAGCATCTGGCGTCGCTGCCCGACTGGCGGGTGATCGGGTTGTCGCGGCGCGGCGGTGCCGACGTACCCGGCCGGGTGCGGCAGGTCGCCGTCGATCTGCTGGACCCGGACGACACCCGGGACAAGCTGTCCGGGCTGACCGACGTGACGCACGTGTTCTACGTCGCGTACCAGGACCGGCCGACCTGGGCCGAGCTCGTCGCGCCGAACCTCGCGATGCTGGTCAACGTCGTCGACGCGATCGAGCCGGCCGCGCGCGGACTGCGGCACGTCAGCCTGATGCAGGGCTACAAGGTGTACGGCGCGCACCTCGGGCCGTTCAAGACGCCCGCGCGGGAGGACGATCCGCCGCATCTGCCGCCGGAGTTCAACGTCGATCAGCAACGCTTCCTGGAGGAACGCCAGCAGGGCAAGGCGTGGACGTGGTCGGCGCTGCGTCCGTCCGTGGTGGGTGGCTCCGCGCTCGGCAACCCGATGAACCTCGCGGTCGCGATCGCCGTCTACGCGTCCCTGTCGAAGGAACTCGGCGTACCGCTGCGCTTTCCTGGCAAGCCCGGTGCGTACCACTCGCTGCTCGAGCTGACCGACGCCGGATTGTTGGCGAAGGCAACGGTCTGGGCGGCGACCGCGCCGGCGGCGGCGAACCAGGCGTTCAACATCACGAACGGCGACCTGTTCCGCTGGAGCGAGTTGTGGCCCAAGCTCGGCGCGTGGTTCGGACTGGAGGTCGCGCCGCCGTTGCAGCTGTCGCTGCAGGACGTGATGGCGGACAAGGAGCCGGTCTGGAAACAGCTGCAGGTGTCCCACGGGCTGACGTCGACGTCGTTCGCCGAGGTGTCGTCCTGGCCGTTCGCCGACTTCGTGTTCGGGTGGGACTACGACTTCTTCGCCGACGCCTCGAAGTCACGCCGGGCCGGGTTCCACGAGTACGTCGACACCGAGCAGATGTTCTACGGGATCTTCGCCGACCTGCGCAGCCGCCGCATCATCCCGTGATCGCTCGCCGCGTCGATGTGGCATGCTCCGGGCTGTGACGGCGATGGGTGCGGGACGACTTCTCGGGACGAACCTTCGGGCGCGGCGGGACGAACAGGGCATCTCGCTGTCCGAGCTCGCCCGGCGGTCCGGGATCGCGAAGGGCACGCTGTCGCAGCTCGAGTCCGGCGCGGGCAACCCGACGATCGAGACAGTGTTCAGTTTGTCGAACGCTCTCGGCGTACCGGTGTCGGCGCTGCTGGTCGATTCGCCGGCCTCCGACGTGGTGCTGGTGCGGTCCGCGGACGTCGACGTACTGTCCGGTGACGCGATCGACCTGCGGATGCTGCGGCGGCTGGAGCACCCGGGCGGGCTGTTCGAGATCTACAACCAGGAGATCCGGCCGGACGCCGTCCAGCACTCCGACGGCCATCCCGGGACCGAGCACCACATCGTCCTGTCCGGATGCCTGCGGATCAACGCCCACGGGCAGATCGAGGAACTCGGGCCCGGCGACTACCTGGCGTTCCGGGCGGCCGGGCCGCACTCGTACGAGGCCGTGGACGGGCCGGTGCGGTCGGTGCTGCTGCTCGAGTACCCGCCGGACGTGTACCCGACGGCGGCCGGCGGGCCGCATCTGCCGGGATAGTTCCGGGGTAGTTCCGGAAAAGGTCCGGGAGAGGTCCGGTTGAGTGCATTGACCGCTCGCCGGGAGCGCGCGTACGCTCGGTATCGTTCATTTTAGCGAACGCCTGCCGAGGAGGCCTGCTATGCACCGGTCCGCGACACCCGACGTGGTGGTGGTCGGCGCGGGCATAGTCGGGGCCGCATGCGCGGAGGCACTGTCGGCGGTCGGCGTGCAGGTGCTGGTGATCGACCGCGACGGTCCGGCCGCGGGTACGACGGCGGCCGGCGAGGGCAACGTGCTGGTGTCGGACAAGGAGCCGGGCCCCGAGTTGGAACTCGCCCTCGCGTCGCGGGCCGAGTGGGAGATCGTCCGCGGCCGGCTGCCCGAGCGAGTCGCCGACGTGGAGTGGGAGGCGAAGGGCGGCGTCGTGGTGGCGACCGGGGACCCGGCGCTGCTGACCGCGTTCGCGGCGAAGCAGCGCGCGGCCGGGGTCACCGCGCGAGTGATCACGCCCGCGGAGGTCTTCGAGCTCGAGCCGTTGGTCACGCCAAGGGTCACGGTCGGGGTGCATTACCCGGACGACGCGCAGGTGCAGCCGGTGCTGGCGGCGACGGCGTTGCTGGCAGCAGTTCGCGAGCGCGGCGGCGAGGTGAGATCGGGGGCCACCGCGCTCGGGATCCGGCAGTCGCGGGGTCGCGTTGTCGGGGTGGACACGTCGGACGGCGATATTGCTTGTGGTGCGGTGCTCAACGCGTGCGGGCCGTGGGCGGGCGCGTTCAGTGCGGCGGCCGGTGCGCCGATCGAGGTGCTGCCACGGCGCGGAATGATCCTCGTGACGGCACCGCTGCCGGAGTGCGTGCGCCACAAGGTGTACGACGCGGACTACGTCGGCGCGGTCGGCAGTGGGGACGCGGATCTGCAGACGTCCACAGTGGTCGAGTCGACGCGGGCCGGGACCGTGTTGATCGGATCTAGCCGGGAGCGGATCGGGTTCGACGATGCGGTTCGCGTCCGGGTGTTGCGGGAGCTCGCGCGGAAGGCGATCGGGTTGTTTCCGTTCCTCGGCGATGTTCCGGTGATGCGGACGTACGGCGGGTTTCGCCCTTATGCACCGGATCATCTGCCGGTCATCGGTGCGGATCCGCGTGTGCACGGGCTGTGGCACGCGACTGGGCATGAGGGTGCGGGCATCGGCCTGGCTCCTTCTACCGGTCGCCTCATCATGGAACAGTTCTTGGGCCTCACGCCGCACCTTGATCCGACTCCGTTCCGCGTGGACCGGCCGGCGGTGATCGCGGCATGAACGCATACCTGCGCCCACGGTCCGGTGACCCGGCCGAGGTGGGTACGCCGACACCGGTAGACGTGACCGTCGGCGGGCATCCGGTCGCGGCGCATGCGGGGCAGACGGTCGCCGCCGTACTGCTGGCCAACGGGCGCGACACCTGGCGGACCACCCGCGTGCACGACCGCCCCCGAGGAGTCTTCTGTGGCATCGGCGCCTGCCAGGACTGCCTGGTCACAGTGAACGGCCTCCCCGACGTCCGAGCCTGCCAACGCACAATCACCCCCGGCGACGCAATCACCACCCAGGCAGGCGCAGCTCTCCCAACGCCCACCCGCCAGACCGCCACCTGTCAGACGGCGACCTCTGAGACGGCGACCTCTCAGGCGACCTCTCAGGCGGCCACCGGTCAGGCGGCCACCGGTCAGACCGCCGCCGACAAGGCGAGCACAGCGGGCCGTGGCTCGTCCTCTTCTACCCCCTCCCCGGCGGCTCGGGTGGCTCAGGTTGTGGTTGTGGGGGCTGGGCCTGCGGGGGTGGCGGCGGCGCTTGCTGCTGCGGATGTTGGGGCTGACGTGCTGATTGTTGATAGCGGGCGCGCAGCTGGTGGGCAGTACAACCGGCAGTTGCCGGGGGAGTTCGAGGCTCGGCGGCCGGATCGGTTGCAGCATGAGTGGAAGGTGTTTGCTGAGCAGCGGGATCGGCTCCTCAGCCATCCGCGGATCACGTACCTGCCGGACACCTCGGTGTGGGCCATCGAAGGGCTCCGGCTCTGGGCTCAGACCGGTCCGGCGGACGCGAGCGGCCGGCAACCGTTCCCCATCGATGCGCAGTCTGTCGTGCTGGCAGCCGGTGCCTACGATCGCGTCCTTCCCTTCCCTGGTTGGGATCTTCCGGGCGTTTACACCGCCGGGGCCGCGCAGGCGCTCGCCAAAGGCCAACGGATTGCCGTCGGCCACCGGGTCCTCGTCGCGGGCACCGGGCCGTTCCTGCTACCGGTCGCCGAGTCGTTGGTCGGCGTCGGCGCGCACGTCGTCGCGCTTCTCGAAGCCAACACGCTGACGACAGTCCGCAAGGGCTGGTCCTCTGATCCATTGGTTGCCCCGGGCAAGCTCAGGGAGGCCTTCGGGTACGGCGCGTTGCTTGCCCGCCGTCGCATCCCGCTCCGCCACGGGTGGACCGTGACCGCCGCACACGGCACCAACCACGTCGAGGCCGCCACGATCGCCCGCCTGGACAGCGATTGGCGTCCGATCCCTGGCAGTGAACGCCGGATAGATGTCGACGCCGTCTGTGTCGGCTTCGGCTTCACCGCGAACCTGGAGTTGGCCGTCTCCGCCGGCTGCACGCTCACCACCGGCCCCGACGGCGGCCCAGCTGTGGCTGTAGACGTCGACCAGCAGACAAGCACCCCAGGCGTCTTCGCGGCCGGCGAACTCACCGGCATCGGCGGCGCAGCCCTCTCCACCGCAGAAGGCACCCTCGCCGGCACCACAGCAGCCCACCACGTGCTCGGTGGATCGGGAGCGCGTGGGACTGCTGCTGTTCGGGGGGCTGTTGAGCGGGGGCGGCGGTTTGCGGGGGCGTTGGCGCGGGCTTATCCCGTACGGGACGGGTGGAAGAGCTGGAGTACGGCGGACACGATCGTCTGCCGGTGTGAGGAAGTGACGCGCGGGCAGATCGAGGCCGCCGCGGAGGACCGCGGGCTGGGCGACGGCCGGGCAATGAAGCTGAGCAGTCGCGCAGGGCTCGGGATGTGCCAGGGGCGGGTGTGTTCGCGCACCGTCGCAGCCTTGCTGGCCGCACCGGGCGACGTACCGGAACCAAGTATGAAACGACCGATCGCCGTACCAGTGAGGCTGCGGGATCTGGCGAACGCCGAGGAATCACCGGAAACCGTGCTGGAAACCATGGAGGAACGATGAGCGAGAAGCTGGACGGCGTGATCGTCGCGACCGCGCTGCCGTACGCCGAGGACGCGTCGGCGCCGGCGGGATTGCGCCCGGACCTGGACAAGTACGCCGAGCACTGCCGATGGCTGGTCGACAACGGCTGCCGTGGCGTCGGGCCGAACGGCTCACTCGGTGAGTACTCGTCGCTGTCCGACGACGAGCGTCGCGCCGTCGCGAAGACCGCGATCGAGGCCGTCGGCGACGACGGTGTCGTGGTGATCGGCGTGCACGGGGCCGGTTCCCACCAGGCGCGCGCCTGGGCGGAGAAGGCGGCCGAGGACGGCGCGGACGGTGTGCTCTGCCTGCCGCCGACGATGTACCGCGCGAACCGCGGCGAGGTGATCGCGCACTTCACCGAGGTCGCGAAGGCCGGGCTGCCGGTGATGGTCTACAACAACCCGATCGACACCAAGGTCGACCTGACTCCCGACCTGCTCGCGGAGATCGCGCAGATCGAGAACGTTGTCGCGGTGAAGGAGTTCTCCGGCGACGTACGGCGGATTCTGGAGATCCGTGAGCTGGCGCCGGACCTGGCCGTGATCGCCGGCGCCGACGACCTGACCCTCGAGGCGCTGCTGATGGGTGCGACCGGGTGGTTCGCCGGCTTCCCGAACGTGTTCCCGAAGGAATCCGTCCAGTTGTTCGAGCTCGCGACGCAGGGCAAGCTGGAGGAGGCCCGCGCGTTGTACGAGCCGTTGGTCGCCGCGTTCCGGTGGGATTCGCGCACCGAGTTCGTCCAGGCGATCAAGTACGGCATGGACTACGTCGGGCGGTTCGGTGGACCGTGCCGGCCGCCGCGCGGGCCGCTGGTTCCCGAGCACGTCGCGCAGTTGGAGCTGGACATGAAGAAGGCAGTGGAGTCCCTGAGCGGTGGGGCGCAAGGATGAGGTCCGTCCGGACGATCACCGCGATCGACTCGCACACCGAGGGCATGCCGACCCGCGTCGTCACCGGCGGGGTCGGCGTGGTTCCCGGTGCGACGATGGCCGAGCGGCGCGAGTACTTCATCAAGCACCTGGACGACCTCAGGTTGTTCCTGATGAACGAGCCGCGCGGGCATGCGGCGATGAGCGGCGCGATCCTGCAGCCGCCGACGCGGTCCGACGCGGACTGGGGCGTGCTGTACATCGAGGTCTCCGGACTGCTGCCGATGTGCGGTCACGGGACGATGGGCGTCGCCACGGTGCTGGTCGAGTCCGGCATGGTCGACGTGACGGAGCCGGTGACAGAGGTCCGGCTGGACACGCCGGCCGGCCTCGTCGTCGTCGACGTTGCTGTGAGCAACGGTCGCGCCGAGCATGTGACATTGCGCAACGTTCCGGCGTACTCGCATGCTCTGGACGCGTCGGTCGAGGTGCCCGGGCTGGGCAAGGTCACGTATGACATGGCGTACGGCGGGAACTTCTACGCGATCCTGCCGTTGGAGCAGCTCGGGATCCCGTTCGATCGCGCCGAGAAGGACCGGATCATGAAGGCCGGGCTGGACATCATGGACGCGATCAACGCGACCGACCGTCCGGTGCATCCGCTCGATCCCGGGATCAACGGCTGCAAGCACGTGCAGTTCACCGCACCCGGTCTCGACGGCGCCGACTCCCGGAATGCGATGGCGATCCATCCCGGCTGGTTCGACCGTTCGCCGTGCGGCACCGGTACGTCGGCCCGGATGGCGCAGCTCCATGCTCGCGGCGAGCTCGCCCTCGACACCGACTTCGTCAACGAGTCCTTCATCGGCACCCGCTTCACCGGCCGCCTGATCGAAGAAACCACCGTCGGCCCCCACCCCGCCGTAGTCCCCACTGTCACCGGCCGAGCCTGGATCACCGGCACTGCCAACTACCTGCTCGACCCCGACGACCCGTTCCCCACCGGATTCGTCCTCTAGGCCCAGCGGGTCAGCGGTGGAGTTGGGATTGCCAGTTGGCGGGGACGTTGCCGCCGGGGACGGGTTGGGTTTCGGGGCGGGAGATCGGCGGAGCGAGGGTGGGGCCGTCGTAGTACTGGGACTCGCCGTAGTGCCAGAACCAGTCCTCGCCGGGCTCGAAGCTGCGGACGATCTGGTGGCCGGTCTCGCTCGCGTGGCCGGAGGCGTGCTGGGCCGGCGAGGAGTCGCAGCAGCCGATGTGACCGCACTGCGCGCACCGGCGGAGGTGGAACCACCAGCCGTCGACCTGCAGACACTCAACGCATCCGGTGCCGCTCGGGGGGACTGTGCTGTCGATGCCTGGCGTTACAGAACTCTCCGTCATACCGCCCATCCTGACCCGTCCGCAGGCTCCTGGACAAGAAACCCCGGGTGATGCCGTATAGGACAGAACCTGTCCGCTACCTCGTCCAGACTGGAGGCATGACAACAGAGCAGATCCCAGGCGGTAAGTCGACTGTCACGCCGTACGTCGTCGTGAAGGGCGCCGACAAGTTCCTGGACTTCGTGGAGCAGACGTTCGAGGTCCGGACCAGCGGACGGTTCCCGAACCAGGACGGCACGATCGGCCACGCCGAGATCACCGTCGGCGCATCGGTCCTGATGACGTTCGACGCGGCACCCGAATGGCCGGACACCCCGAGCTTCCTCAGCGTGTACGTCGACGACGTCGAGCGGACCTACCAGCGGGCGATCGAAGCCGGCGCGACCGTGGTGACCGACCTGATGTACTCCGGAATCACCGGCGACCGCGGCGGCCGGGTGCGGGACCCGCTGGGCAACATCTGGTGGCTGCAGACCCACGTCGAGGACGTCGACCCGAGCACCATCCCGGCCCTGTTCGGCGACCCCGACGAGGCCGCCAAGATGCGCCACGCCCAGGACACGTTCGCCGACGAGATGCGCCGGCGCATCAAGAACTGAGCAGCGCATCAAGAACTGAGCAGTCGCACCGGCTGGCCGGGGCGGACCTGGGCGCACGCGTCCAGGTCCGCCGAGGCGACGTACGCGATGACCGGGTAGCCGCCGGTGACCGGATGGTCCGCGAGGAAGATGACCGGTGTGCCGGACGGCGGGATCTGGATGGCGCCGCGGGCCATGCCTTCGCTGGCGAGCTCGCCGGTGCGGGCGCGTTCGAGCGGTTCCCCGTCGAGCCGTACGCCGACGCGGTTGCTGTTGCTGCTCACCTGATAAACCTGCGACCCAAGCGACGCCCATCCCGCATCGGTGAACCAGTCGCGTCGGGGGCCCGGCGTAATCCGCAGTACGACGTTCCCGTCGGCCGGATGCGCGACGGGAGCCAGGTCCACACCGGGCATCGGCTCGACGGACGACCCGATCGGCAACGTCTGATTCGCGACGAGCGGCGCCGGCCCGAGACCGGACAACAAATCCGTGGAGCGGGAGCCGAGCACCGCGGGTACGTCGATTCCGCCGCGGACGGCGACGTACGTTCGCAGTCCGCTCGTCGGTGCGCCAAGACGCAGGACCTGACCAGCGCGCAGCGTGGTCGGCGCATTGAGCGGTACGCCGGTGCACGGCGCGCCCGTGATCGCGACGACGAGATCGGTGTCGGCGTGCACCACCAGGCCGCCGTACGTGACCTCGAGCGCGGCCGCACCGAGCCGATTGCCGACCAGCCGATTCGCCAACGCGTAGGAGGCTCGATCGCACGCGCCCGACGACGGTACGCCGAGCGCCGCCTGGCCGGCTCGTCCCCGGTCCTGGATCGTTGCCAACGGCCCCGGTTCGAGAACGGTCAGGCTGCTCATCCACGACCCGCGTCGACGAACCGGACCCGGCGCCCGGGGTGGAACAGCGCGGCGGGGTCCCGGGAGGAGTCGAAGATCCGCACCGCCGTACGGCCGATCAACTGCCACCCGCCCGGCGACTCACGGGGATAGACACCGCTGAATTCTCCCGCAAGCGCGACGGCGCCCGTCGGCACCTTCGTCCGCGGCGACTCCCGCCGCGGGATGTCCCACGAACCGCCGGACGTCAGGTACCCGAAGCCGGGCGCGAATCCGCAGAACGCCACCGTCCACTCGTCCCCGGTATGACGGGCGACCACCTCGGCCGCCGAGCATCCGAGCAGTTGCGCCACGTCCGACAGATCCTCGCCGTCGTAGACAACCGGGATCTCGATCAGGTCCCCCGCCGCCTGCGCCCCGGCGATCGGGGTGACCGCGCGCAGAGCTCGAGACAGTACGTCGAGACTGCCCGACGTCGTCACCAGCACGGTGCGCGCGGCCGGTACGACGTCGACGACGTCCGCCGGGGGATCCGCGGTCAGCGCGGTGTAGTACCCCAGCACCTCGTCGAGATCGTCGAGCTCGACCAGCAGCGCCCGATCGCCTGACGGGAGCAGACGCATCAGCCGGTGAACGGGCGCAACGTCACGCCCGCTCCCTCCACCGCGGCACGCACCCGGCGGGCGATCTCCACAGCGCCCGGAGTGTCCCCGTGCACGCAGATCGACGCCGCGTCGACCACCAGCGAACCGCCCTCGACGTCATGGATCGGCTGCCCGGTCGCCATCGCCGTACACCGCAAGGCGATCTCGTCCGCGTCATGCAAGACCGCACCAGGCGAGCGGCGGGACACCAACGTGCCGGACGGCGTGTACGCGCGGTCCGCGAAGGCCTCATGTACTGCGGTCAGACCGGCCTCGGCCGCGAGCCGGAGCCACTCCGAGCCAGGGAGCCCCAGCACCGGAAGAGTCTTGTCGTACTCCGCGACGGCCGCGACCACTGCGCCCGCCTGCTCCACATCACGGCCGATCGTGTTGTACAGCGCCCCGTGCGGCTTCACGTACCTGACCCGATCGCCGGCGATCCGGGCGAACGCGTCCAGCGCGCCGATCTGGTACACGACCTCGTCGCGCAGCGCCGCCGGCTCGATGTCCACGAACCGGCGCCCGAAGCCGGCCTTGTCGGCGTACCCGACATGCGCGCCGATCGCGACGCCGCGCTCGACCGCCTCGGCCGTCACCCGGCGCATGATCGACGGGTCGCCGGCGTGGAAGCCACAGGCCACGTTCGCACTGGTCACGACGTCGAGCAGCGCCGAGTCGTCACCCATCGACCAGGAGCCGAATCCTTCACCCATGTCCGCGTTGAGGTCCATGTGTCACCTCCTGGCCCCGAGCGTAGGGATTGTTGAACAATCCTGCAAGAGACTTGTTCCACTTTTCCGCCGCACCTGGGATGATGCGGGTATGAGCACGGGTGGGGCCGAGGACACAGCAGCGGACAATGGTCGGCAGGCGTGGCTGCGGACCGTCGCCGCCGATGTCGCGCGACTGGACCGGAGCAGTTCGGCCGAGCGTGCCGCGGACATCCTGCGTCGCAGTATTACCGAAGGCGCGTTGCCGCCCGGCGCCCAGCTGTCCGAGGTCGAGCTGACCGAGGTCCTCGAGGTCAGCCGGAACACGCTACGCGAGGCCTTCCGGCTGCTGACTCACGAGGGTCTGCTCGTCTACAAGCTGCACCGTGGCGTCTTCGTGCCGGAGCTCGACGAGCACGACGTGATCGACCTGTACCGGCTGCGGCGCGTCCTCGAAGTGGATGTCGTCCGCGGCCTGGCCGACCGTGATCCGGAGCTCCCGGCCGGTCGACTCGAGCCCCTCCACGACGATGTCGAAGCAGCCGAGGCGGCCGCCAGCGCGGACCGCTGGCCGGCTGTCGGTACGGCGAACATGCGCTTCCACCAGCACCTCATCGGTCTGGCTGACAGCGCGCGGATGGACGCGATGACCGGCCGGCTGCTCGCGGAGCTACGGCTCCTCTTCCACGTGATCGCGACCCCGCGCGAGCTGCACGAGCCGTACATCGCGCGCAACCGCGGGCTGTTCGAGCTGCTCGAGGCCCGCAAGTACGAACAGGCTGCAACCGACCTGCACCAATACCTGCTCGACTCCGAGGCAGGCATCCTCGCGGCGTTCCGAGATAAGGGCTTGCGTACGCCCGCGAAAACCTGAGTTGATGAGTCAAACCGTCAGCTGCAAAGGGGAGCTCAGCTCATGACCGACGACGCCCGGACCGACCAGACGCCGAAGTCCTACCGCCCGATCGACGCCAAGGGTTTCCGGGACTTCATCTCTCGTGGCTGGGGGCCGGTCGACCGCTCGGTTTCGGTGCCGGAGGGGCTCGCGGAGGCGGCCGGGGAGCACCGACGCAAGCTGGCTGCGGCGCTGCCGGGTCGGCGGATCGCGCTCGCGGCCGGTCGTGCGCCGGTCCGGTCGAACGACACCGACTACCAGTTCCGCGCCGACAGCGACTTCGTCTGGCTCACCGGTTGCCAGGCCGAGGGCGCCGTACTGGTCATCTCCGCTGACGGCGACGCGACGCTCTACCTTCGCGAGACGGCCGGGCCGGACGAGGCGGACTTCTTCTCGAACGCGCGTGACGGTGAGCTGTGGATCGGCCCGGTACCGGGGCTGAAGGACTGGTCGGACGCGCTGCAGATCGCCTGCCGCCCGATCGAGGAGCTGCCGGCGGCGGTCCGTGGCGCGGTCCCGTTCATGCTGTCGGTCCCCGATGTCGAGCCGATGCTGGACGCCTTGGTACGGACGTCGCCCACCGACGGCAACGCGCTGCGGCAGACGCTCGCCGAGCTGCGCCGGATCAAGGACGGCTGGGAGCTCGACCAGCTGCGGGAAGCGGTCGCGGCGAGCGTGCTCGCGTTCGGCGACGTGGCGCGGGAGCTGCCGGAGGCGATCCGTGGCGGCGGCGAGCGCTGGCTGCAGGGCACCTTCGACCGGCGCGCGCGGACCGCGGGCAACGGCGTCGGCTACGCGTCGATCGTTGCTGCGGGCAACCATGCGCCGGTGCTGCACTGGGTCCGTAACGACGGCGCCGTCAACGAGGGCGACGTGATCCTGCTGGACGCCGGCGTCGAGACCCGCACGCTCTACACCGCCGACGTGACCCGTACCTTCCCGGCCAGCGGCGAGTACACCGCGGCGCAGCGGCAGGTGCACGACCTGGTGCACAAGGCACAGCTCGCCTCGCTGGAGGCAGTCAAGGTGGGAGCGCCGTACCGCGCCTTCCAGTACGAAGCGCTGCGGGTGCTGGCCGAAGGGCTGCGGGACTGGGGCGTGCTGGACGTCTCGCTCGACGAGCTGCTCGGCCCGGACGGGCAGCAGCACCGCCGGTACATCGTCTGCGGGACCGGTCACTACATCGGTCTCGACGTGCACGACTGCGACGCGTCCCGGCCGGAGGCGTACTTCGCCGGCACCATCGAGGCCGGTATGGCGCTCGCGGTCGAGCCGGGGCTGTACTTCCACCCGAACGACGAGACCGTCCCGCCGGAGCTGCGCGGTATCGGCATCCGGATCGAGGACAACGTCGTCGTCCACGAGGACCGGCTGGAGATCCTCACCCAGGACCTCCCGATCACCACCGACGGTCTCGAGCAGTGGACCCGGTCGCACCTCGACGCAGGGTAATCAAAATTACTCGTCACAAGCAGTAACGTTCGCCGCCGACCGACGATGTACAGGGCGGGGGGAGGGTCGACTCGGCCCGGCGTGTGGCAGTGGGGGGCCGCGATTCACGCGCCCGGCCGAGTCGGCCTCGAACTGGGGCCAGGGGGGACCCAGGACTCCTGGGTACGGGGAGTAGTCAGCATGAACCTACGAGTGCGAGTCATGAACTGCGGTAGCCGGCACTGGTACGCCGACATCGACGACGCCGACGATCCGCAACCGGACGATCCGTTCTGGTTCGTCGACAACTGCCGGACCCAGACGCAGGCACTGGAGAGCGCCTGCGCCGAGCTCCGACTGATGGCGGGCCGGCTGGTCCGAGGCGATCAGCTCGACCGCGTTCTCGAAGTGACCGGCGTACCGGTCTGACCCGTCAGCCGGCGGGCTGTACGGCGGCACAGCTGCTGCCGCGCTCCGGCACGTCCCGCGCGATCAGGTAGTCGTCGATCGTGCTCTTCATGCACGGGCTCTTCGAGTAGCTCCCGTGTCCCCAGCCCTCGTACGTCAGCAGTACGCCGTACCGTCCGAGCTGGCGCTCCACGCTCTGCGCCATGGTGTAGCCGGTAGCCGGGTCGTGGAGCGCGTTGGCGACCAGCACAGGCGTCTTCAGGTGCCGGACTCTCAGCACGTGCTGCGCGTTGTTGGCCGGCGGTGCGCCGAGACACATCGAGACTGCCTGCAATTGACCGGGGTAGCGCAGATCCTGGTTGTTGTCCGCGAGCCGCTGCAGGTGAGCGGCGTACTCGCGGTAGTTGCGGACCGGCAGGTTCCAGTCCTGACAGAAGACAACCAGCGGGAACGGTGCAACTCCCGTGTTAACGGGCTTCGGGGGAGTTACGCCCGTCTTCATCAGCTCGGCGAGCGCGGACCACTTCGGTTCGTAGAGCAACCTGAACACTGAGAAGCTCAGCGTGAACGGGTCCGGCGAGGTCTTGAGAAGATCGGCCCAGCGCGCATGGATGTCGGTGTTGTGCAAAGCGCAGGCCGTTGCCGCGTCGCACCATTTCACGAACTCGTCGAACGAGTCCTGGGCCCCGGACGCCTGGTCGTCGAGGAACGATCGCGTACTCGGCGAGGCGTGGTCGATCACGCTCTCCAGCACCATCGCGCGGACCCGGTGCGGGTACGTCTCGGCGTACTGCGCTCCGAGCAGCGTCCCGTACGAGCTGCCGTGGAAGGAGATCGTGGACTCGCCGAGTGCTCGCCGTACGGCGTCGACGTCGCGCACCGTCTGCCAGGTGTCGATGTGGTCGTACAGCGGACCGGTGTGCTCGCGGCAGTCCGCGGCGAGCTGCCGGTTGTAGGTGATCGTCGCGGTGAACTCGGCCGCGCTCTTGATGATCGGCGACGGCTGCCTGTTGAGCAGCTCGGCCGAACAGCGCACCGGGTTGCTGCGCGCCACACCGCGCGGGTCGAAGCTGACGATGTCGAAGCGGTCCTGCAGGTCCGTGCTGAACCGGTCGATCCCGGTCTTGATCCGGTCCACTCCCGAGTCGCCGGGTCCACCCGGACCGAACACCAGGACGCCGACGCGTCCGCTCGGCACCTTCGCCGTACGGCGGGCGATCGCCAGGTCGAACGTGGCGCCGCCGGGGTCGCGCCAGTCGACCGGCAACCGGAGCGTCGCGCACTGCGAGCCGAGTACCTCGGCCGGATCGTCCTTGCCCTCCGGTTTGCAGTCGGTCCACTGGGCCCGAGGCGTGGTCGCGGCGGCGGGGAGGGTCGTCAGTCCGGCGGCCGCGACGCCGAGCAGTACAGCGCCGGTGACGGCGCGTTGGATGAACGTCATGCCGTCGATCCTTCGGCAATCGCTTGCTCCCGGCATCGGGGAGCTGCCCCCGCGCGACCCCGAGCGCGGCTTGGGGGTGTTGTTAGGGTCGCGCAGCATTTCCGTCGCCTACGTGGTCACGGTGCTCGCTCGGGCCGGATTGACGGCGGCCGCGAGACCGCCGTACCGTCCACAGCGTCAGCAAATTCAACAGCCGCATGAACCCGTGCGGGAGAGACCCGGGGCGGAACTCGTTTTCCGCAGGCCGGGCGCCGTAGGAGCAACTCTCCCCAAGAATCTCTCAGGCACCTTCACCGCGCGGGCGAGGCACCTCTGGAAGGCATCCGCCTGACAGAGCGGGGAGGACACCAATCGGTCAACGTCGACCGGAAGGAACCTCCACACGATGGCGATCAGCGTCTTCGACCTGTTCAGTATCGGGATCGGCCCGTCGAGCTCCCACACCGTGGGACCGATGCGTGCGGCCCGCACTTTCGCACTCGGCCTCGCCGGCGACGGCCTGCTGGCCGCGACCACGACCGTCGAGGCGCAGCTCTTCGGCTCGCTCGGCGCCACCGGGCACGGGCACGGCAGCAACAAGGCCGTCCTGCTCGGTCTCGAGGGCGCCGACCCGGAGACGGTCGCCACGCACTCGGTCGACGCCCGCGTCGAGACGATCCGCGAACGCGGCCGGATCCAGCTGGCCGGCACCCACGAGATCGCGTTCGACGAGAACACCGACCTGCTCATGCATCGCCGCAAGGCGCTCCCGTACCACCCGAACGGGATGATCTTCGTCGCCCGCGACGCCGACAACGCAGTACTGCGGGAGCGCACCTACTACTCGGTCGGCGGCGGATTCGTCGTCGACGAGAACGCGGCCGCGGGCGACCGGATCGTGCCGGACACGACGCCGCTGAAGTACCCGTTCACGACCGGCGCGGAGCTGCTCGACCGGTGTCGCGAGTCGCAGCTGTCGATCAGCGAGGTGATGCTCGCGAACGAGCTCGCCTGGCGGACCGAGGACGAGGTCCGCGACGGGCTGCTGCACATCTGGCAGGTGATGCAGGACTGCGTCCGCGAGGGCTGCGAGACCGAGGGCATCCTGCCCGGCGGCCTCAAGGTGCCGCGGCGCGCCCACGCCCTGCACAAGAAGCTCACCCAGGACCCGTGGTCGGTCGACCCGCTCAAGGTGATGGACTGGGTGAACCTGTTCGCGCTCGCGGTCAACGAGCAGAACGCGTCCGGCGGCCGGATCGTCACCGCACCGACGAACGGTGCCGCCGGCATCATTCCCGCCGTACTGCACTACTACCGGCGCTTCGTGCCCGGGGCGACCGAGGACGGCGTGGTCCGGTTCCTGCTGGCCGCCGCGGCGATCGGCGTGCTCTACAAGGAGAACGCGTCGATCTCCGGCGCCGAGGTCGGCTGCCAGGGTGAGGTCGGATCGGCCTGCTCGATGGCCGCCGCCGGGCTGTGCGAGGTCCTCGGCGGTACGCCGGAACAGGTGGAGAACGCCGCCGAGATCGCGATGGAGCACAACCTCGGCCTGACCTGCGACCCGGTCGGCGGGCTGGTGCAGATCCCGTGCATCGAGCGGAATGCGATGGCGTCGGTGAAGGCGATCAACGCGACCCGGATGGCGATGCACGGCGACGGCGTTCATGTGGTCACGCTGGACAAGGTCATCAAGACCATGCGGGAGACCGGCGCCGACATGAAGGTCAAGTACAAGGAGACGTCCCGCGGCGGCCTCGCCGTCAACGTCATCGAGTGCTGATCACGGAGCTGCGGCGACGGCTCCGTGATGTCGGGTAGCGAACTGGGTCAGCCGCGGATCGCGGCGGTTTCGTGGGCGAACTGGCGGTGGCCGATCAGCTTGTAGGCCAACCGGGCCGGGGCCGGCACGACCTGTAGGAACCTCTGCCGTTCTGTGTCATCGGCTTCCTCGGTGATGTGGCCGAGGAAGACGAGCCGCCGCGTGACCGGGATCGCACGCATTCCGTGCTTGCCGAGCGCATCCCATTCGCTCTGCATCAGCACGACCGAGACGATCGGGAGGACCTTCTGCTCCTCCTCGGCCAGGTGATCGATCAAGGCCGGCATCGTGGCCTCGATCAGGGTCGCCATCCGCTCGCCGACGGCGGCATCCGCGCTCGCTGTCCAGCCTGGTAGCTCCGCGCCGATGGCCGTGACGGCGGCGTCGACCTGGGCGTGCTGCGCGTCCATCCGGTCCATCAGCTCCGGGTCGAGCGCAGTTCGCTCGCGCAGTAAGGGAAAGAGCAGTTCGTCCTCGCCGGTGTGGTGCGTGTGGAGGAAGTGCAACATCTCCTTGGCGTGCGCGCCGATGACCTTGGATCGCGCACGATTGTTGGCCGCGGAGCGGAACAGTCGGGGGAGCTGACCGAACTCGCGCCGGATGACGCGGTGGATCAGCACCATCTCGTGGGTGTCGACGAAGGTGCCGGACGTGGTCATCGTGACTCCCCGGCTGTCACGGCGTCGCGGACGGCTTCCCGTGCCGTGATCGCTGGTCGGCCGATCAGCTTCTCCAGGTCGTCGCTGTCGGTGTACAGCTCTCCGCGAGCCAGGCCGGCATCCGCGTCGGCGACCGCGGCGGCCATCTCCGGGGGCAGCCCGGCGCCGGTCAGGGTGCCGGTGTAGCCGGCGACCGACATGTCCTGGTAGGCGATGTGGGTCCCGAGGACGTCGCTGAACGTGGCCGCGAGCTCGGTCAGGGTGAACGGTGCTCCGCCCAGCTCGTAGGTCGCCCCGAGGTGCCCGTCCTGCGTCAGCACCGCGGCCGCGGCGGCCGCGAGGTCGCGCCGGGCGGCCGCGCTGACGAGGCCGTCCTGGGCGCTGCCCAGCAACGCGTGGTACTGGGTGATCATCGGGAGTTGATCGGTGTAGTTCTCCAGGTACCACCCGTTGCGCAGGATGACGAACTCCGAACCGCTGTCACGCAGATGGTCCTCGGTCCGGCGATGTTCGTCAGCGAGCGTCATGTGCGCGGTCGACGCGTTGACGATGCTGGTGTAGACGATCCGGGTTACACCCGCTCGCCTCGCAGCGTCGATGGTGTTGCGGGCGTTCTCGAACCGCTTCCCGACCGTTGTCGTCGAGACCAGCAGCATCGTGTCGGCGCCCGCGAAAGCCTCGTCGAGGGTGGTCGGGTCGGCGAAGTCGGCGCGCCGCACCGTGACTCTGCGCTGTGCGAGGTCGGCGAGCTTTTCGACGTCGCGGCCGGTGGCCACGATCTGCTCGGGCGGCGTTCCGATGGTGAGGAGCTGCTCGACGACGAGTCGGCCGAGGTGACCCGAAGCTCCGGTGATGACAGTGGACATGATGTTTCCTTTCGATGTGACTGAGTTGCAGGGAAGATCGGCAGACGGCAGGGTCAGCTCCAGCCGCCGTCGGCCTCGATGGTGGTGCCGGTGATGTGAGCGGCTTCCGGGGTGAGCAGGAACGCGACCACGGCGGCGATGTCGTCCGGCTGGGCAAACCGGCCGAGTGCGCTCATCGAGCGGACGAGCGCTTCGAACGGCACGTCGGCGAGTGCGGGGTGGGTGTAGTTGGCGCCATAGCTCATCGCCATGCGGGTGGCGGTGGCGCCGGGGGAGATCGCGTTGATGGCGATGTTCCGATCGGCCAGCTCGGGAGCCAGGTTGCGCACCATGGCCGGAATGGCGGCCTTGCTCGCCGCGTACAGGGTGTGGTGATAGACCGACAGGCGCACACTGACCGAGGCGCTGAGCACGATACGGCCGCCGTCGGTCATCGCGGCGACCGCCGCCTGGGTGACGAACAGTTGTCCAGCCACATTGGTCTGGAAGATGCGGTCGAAGTCGGCCTCGGTGATGGTTTCCAGCGCTCCGAAGTGCTCGACCCCGGCGTTGCTGACCAACAGGTCCAGGCCGCCGAACTCGGCCACCACCGCGTCGACCAGCTCGTGGGCCCGCGCCGCCTCTGTGAGGTCGGCCTGGAACGCCGCCGCCGTACACCCTCCGTTGTTGAGTTCTGCGACGAGCGCGTCAGCGGCGGCCTTGTCGGACCGGTAGTTGACCGCGACCTTGGCTCCCTGGGCTGCGAGCCGCCTTACGATCGCGGCGCCGATCCCGCTGTTGCCTCCGGTGACCAGGACCCGCTTGCCCGTCAGGCTTGATGTCGATGTGATGACGCACCTGTGTTCTCTGTGTCGTGGGCAAATTAGTCAGGAATGTTTACTACTTGGACCGACTGTAGCACCCGACGACAAGAGCAACTGGTGCGGCGCCCTGCCTCGGCAGTGTTGGCGATAGGGTGTGCACCTTGGGGGGATCAGGTGAGCGATGGAGTCGAGAGCGGCATGGACGACGAGCGGCGGGTTGATCTCGGGGTGTCGCTGTTCATCTCGTACCGGTACACCGAGGAGCGGATCTTCCGCGCCGTCCAGGACGCCGGGTTCGACGACTGGACCCTCGTTCAATGCCGGGTGTTTCAACGCATCGCCCCCGACGGTTCACGCCTCACGGATCTGGCTGACCAGGCGCAAATGAGCAAGCAGAGCGCCGGTGTCCTGGTCGATCAGCTGGAGCGTCTGGGCTATGTCCGCCGAGTCCCCGACCCTACGGACGGCCGCGCCCGGTTGATCGTGATCGAGCAACGTGGCCGGCGGGCCATCGAAGTGGCCACGGCGACGCTCGACGAGATCTACGCGGAGTGGAAGGCCTACCTGGGCACCCGGAACTTCGCGTTGCTGCAACAGATCCTGGACCAACTCCGCGAGATCACCGACCCCTACGCGCGATGAACCGGGCCCGTCCGAGCCGTCCCCCCGCGATCCCTTCGCCGTCGTGACATAGTCAACCCGATTGACTAGGTTCGTCAATAATTCTGACGATACCGGCGACAGCTCCGTAGGCCGGGTCGACGGTGTTGATCAGCAGGTTCGGCAGTTGGCGCGTGTGCTGCACCGTCAGCATGTTGAGCGCCGCCTTCGAAGCGCCGTACGCCGGTCACGGGTTCCACCTTCCCGCCGTCGTACGTGAGCAGGTAGTACCCACCATGTCCTAGGGTCCTGAGTCGGAAGTACGCGGCTACTTGGTAGGCCGTGTCGGTGGCGAGTCCGCCCAGCATTAGCGCCGCGAAGGCCTCCCCAAACCGATTTGG
>NZ_JBSGTS010000044.1:0-35379 GCF_053607525.1 Kribbella sp. NPDC055110 | reverse complement strand
TTCCCGCGGGGGGGGGGGGGGGCCCCAACCCCCCCCCGCCCCGGGGGGGTTGTTGGGGGGGTTTTTTTTGTTGGCGCGTTTCGATTCGGGGGCCCCCCCCCCCAACGCCAGGGGATATCCGTTCTTCTGCCGGACGGGTGGCTTCCGGACGGGTGGTTGGGTGATCGGGCTGGTGGCGGGACAGCTGCTCGCGGCGGGGTGATGTGCACGCTCGACAGGTAGTGCCCCGGCGAGACGGTGTACACACGGGCGCGTTCACGCTCAGGTGCACTACCCGGCCACCCGACACATCCTGTCGAGCGTGCACATCACACCGGGCCCGGCACCGCCTGGAACCCGTCGACCACCCGCACATCAGTCACAAGAGCCGGATTTCCTGCCCGATCCGGGAAGTAGTCCTCCCCAACCCCGTGGCGCCCACCGAAAACTCCGTGCGCCATGTGTGGGTCGTGTTCTGCGCCAGGCAGCCAGATTGCTGTGCAGCTGGCGGGTGGTCAGGCGAGACGGGTGGTGTGGGCGGCGGCATGGGTCCGCAGTTCAGCGAGTTGTTCGGCGACGCGCTCCTGCGCCGTACCGCCGCGAGTGTTCCGCGACGCCAGCGAGCCTTTGACGGTGAGCACCGACCGGACCTCGGGGGTCAGCGACGGCGAGATGGCGGCGAGGTCCTCGTCGGTCAGGTCCCAGAGTTCGATGCCACGCTTCTCGCACTCCTGGACGCAGGCGCCGGCCAGTTCGTGTGCGACCCGGAACGGGACCTTCTGGCGGACCAGCCACTCGGCGATGTCGGTCGCCAGCGAGAAGCCCTGTGGTGCCAGCTCCTCCAGGCGATCCGCGTTGAAGCGCAGCGTGTGGATCATCCCGGTGAACGCGGGCAGCAGCACCTCGAGGGTGTCGATGGAGTCGAAGACCGGCTCCTTGTCCTCCTGCAGGTCCCGGTTGTACGCGAGCGGCTGCGCCTTCAGCGTCGCCAGCAGCCCGCTCAGGTTCCCGATCAGCCGCCCGGCCTTTCCGCGGGCGAGCTCGGCGATGTCCGGGTTCTTCTTCTGCGGCATGATGCTCGACCCGGTCGAGAACGCGTCGTCCAGCTCGACGAACCCGAACTCCTTCGTCGCCCAGAGGATCACTTCTTCGGCCTGCCGGGACAGGTCGACACCGATCTGCGCGGTGACGAACGCGAATTCCGCGACGAAGTCCCGCGACGACGTCCCGTCGATCGAGTTCGCCGACGAGTTCGTGAAGCCCAGTTCATGCGCGACGAACACCGGGTCCAGCCCCAGCGAGCTACCAGCCAGGGCTCCCGAGCCGTACGGCGAATCCGCGGCAACCCGCGCGTCCCAGTCGGCGAGCCGATCGAGGTCCCGGATCAGCGGCCAGGCGTGCGCGAGCAGATGATGCGACAGCAGCACCGGCTGCGCGTGCTGCAGGTGCGTCCGCCCCGGCATCGCAACACCGAGATGTCGCGACGCCTGATCCGCCAGCGTGTTCACCTGCTCCAGCAGCAACCGCCCGATGACCCGGCCGTGATCGCGCAGGTAGCTCTTGAACAGCGTGGCGACCTGGTCGTTCCTCGACCGCCCCGCACGCAGCCGCCCGCCCAGCTCGGCACCGAGCCGAACGAGGAGTCCGTGCTCCAGCGCGGTGTGCACGTCCTCGTCCTCCGGGGCGGGGAGGAACTCTCCGGACAGTACGTCGGCCAGCAGCCCGTCGAGCCCGGCCAGCATCGCGGCCAGGTCGTCGTCGGTCAGCAGCCCCGCGCGGTGCAGCACCTTCGCGTGGGCCTTCGACCCGGCGATGTCGTACGGCGCCAGCCGCCAGTCGAAGTCCGTCGACTTGCTCAACGCCGCCAGCGCATCGGCAGGTCCGCCCGAGAACCGGGCTCCCCACAACGCCGAATCCCGCGCGCCGCTCTCTCCAGTACTCAAGACACTTCCTCTACTTCGGTTCGCGGGCGTTCGGTTCGCGGGCTGCGAGGGACAGGAAACGGGCGGCCAGGGCCGCGCCGCCGGTGGGGTTGCGGGAGACGACCATCACGGTGTCGTCGCCGGCGATGGTGCCGAGGACGTCGTCCAGCCCCACGTGGTCGATCGCCGACGCGAAGTACTGGGCCGCCCCCGGCGGGGTTCGCAGGATGACCAGGTTGGCGCTGCCCTCCGCCGACACGAGCAGCTCGGACGCCACCCGGGCCAGCCGGGCTTCGAACGCAGCAGCCTCACCGGCACGCGGCGTACGGTCACCGCCTTCACCCGGTACGGCGTACACGAGCTGACCGGATGAGTCGCGCACCTTCACCGCACCGATTTCGACCAGGTCCCGTGACAGCGTCGCCTGCCCGACCACCAGCCCGGACGCGGCGAGCAGATCAGCCAGTTCGGTCTGCGACCGCACCGGCTGCCGCCCGAGCAGATCGACGATCCGCTGCTGGCGGGCCGTCTTCGTCGTAGGAACCGCGATACTCACGACGAGAAACTCCTTGCCAGCAGCCACGACAGCAGCGCCTTCTGCGCGTGCAGCCGGTTCTCGGCCTCGTCCCAGACGACCGATTGCGGTCCGTCGATCACGGCTGCCTCGATCTCCTTGCCACGATAGGCGGGCAGGCAGTGCAGCACGATCGCATCCGGCTTCGCCTTGCCGAGCAGTTGCTCCGTCACGGCGTACGGCACGAACGGCGCTTCACGATCGGACGCCTCGGACTCCTGCCCCATCGACACCCAGGTGTCGGTGGCAACGACATCGGCACCGTCAACGGCTGCTGCGGCGTCCGCGGTCCAGGTCGCCGAGCCGCCGGTCTGCTCGGCGATCTCCGCGGCGCAGGCGAGAATCGCAGGGTCCGGTTGGTAGTCGGCCGGCGAGCCGACGACGACGTGCATGCCGGCGGTCGCGCCGCCCAGCAGGTACGAGTGCGCCATGTTGTTGGCGCCGTCGCCCAGGTACACCAGCTTCAGCCCGGCCGTCGATCCCTTGTGCTGCCGCACCGTCTGCAGGTCAGCGAGGATCTGGCACGGGTGGAACTCGTCGGTCAGCGCATTCACGACCGGCACCGACGACGCGGCCGCCATCTCCTCGATCCGCGCCTGCCCGAACGTCCGCCACACGATCGCCGCGACCTGCCGGTCCAGCACCCGCGCGGTGTCGGCGATCGGCTCGCCCCGGCCGAGCTGCGAGGTCTGCGCGTCGATGATCAGCGGTACGCCGCCCAGCTCCGAGATCCCGACCGCGAACGAGATCCGCGTCCGCGTCGACGTCTTGTCGAAGATCACCGCGACGGTCTTCGGCCCCTCGAGCGGCTTGTGCCCGTGCCGGTCCCCCGCTAGTTGCGCGGCCAGCGTCAGTACTTCGTCCTGCTCAACAGGCGAAAGGTCGTCGTCCCGCAAGAAGTGCCTGGTCATGGGGCCTCCCGGCCTGGACTGAGGAGTGGAGGGAGCGAAGCGACCGGAACGACGAGGGAAGGCCGGGAGTCACAGCCCCATGACCCGTCGCGACGGAGTCGCGACATCAGCACTGTCATCAGACCTCCACCCGATCTAGCAGCCCCGGAAGGGCCGCGACGAAACTGTCTGCATCAGCCTTGCCGAGGATGTACGGCGGTGCCAGCCGCACCGCGTCCGGGATCGGATTGTTCACCACGAACCCGGCCTCCAGCGCGAGCGCCGTCACCTGATCCGACACGGGCTTGGTCAACTGGATCGCCAGCAGCAGCCCGCGCCCGCGGACGCCCGCGATCAGCGGGTGGTCGAGCGCGATGATCGACGACGCGAGGTGGTTGCCGACGGCATTCACCTGGGCGAGCAGGCCGTCCCGCTCGATCACGGTCAGTACCGCCAGCCCGGCGATCGCCGCGACCGGGTTGCCGCCGAACGTTGTCCCGTGGTTCCCCGGCTGCAGCAGGTCCGCGGCCGCACCGAGACCGATGCACGCACCGATCGGGATGCCGGCACCGAGCCCCTTCGCGACGGTCACCAGGTCCGGCGTGATCCCCTCGGCCTCGTACGCGAACCAGGTCCCGGTCCGCCCGATCCCGGTCTGGATCTCGTCGATCCACAGCAGCGCGCCGTGCTCCTGAGTGATCCGCCGCGCCGCCTGCAGGTAGCCGGCCGGCGGTACGACGACGCCGTTCTCGCCCTGGATCGGCTCGAGCACCACGGCCGCGGTCCGGTCGTCGACCGCAGCGGCCAGCGCCTCCGCATCGCCGTACGGGACGAACTCGACGTCGCCCGGCAGCGGCGCGAAGGCCTCCCGGTACGCCGGCTTCCAGGTGATCGCGAGCGCGCCCATCGACCGCCCGTGGAAGGCGCCGACGGTGGACACGATCTTGGTCCGGCCGGTCCGCCGGGTGATCTTGAACGCGGCCTCGTTCGCCTCGGTGCCGGAGTTCGTGAAGAACACCTTGCCGGGGACGTCGAAGAGGCCGAGCAGCTTCTCGGCCAGCGCGATCTGCGGCGCGGACGCGAAGAAGTTCGAGACGTGGCCGAGGGTGGCCAGCTGCGAGGTCACCGCGGACACCACGAACGGGTGCGCGTGCCCGAGGCAGTTCACCGCGAGCCCGCCGAGCAGGTCGAGGTACTTGTTGCCGTCGGCATCCCACAGGTACGCACCCTCGCCGCGGACCAGGACCCGCTTCGGCGCGCCGAACGTGTTCATCAACGCGCTGGAGTAGCGAGAAGTCAGCGCTGCCTGCGTGCCGTCGACGGTGAGCAGTTCGGTCATGACGGGATCACCTGGGTTCCACTTCCGGCGTCGGTGAAGATTTCCAGCAGCAGCGAGTGCGGCACCCGGCCGTCGATGACAGTGGCTCGGGAGACACCGGACTGGACCGCGCGCAGGCAGGCTTCCATCTTCGGCACCATGCCGGACGCCAGCGACGGCAGCAACTCGGCGAGTTCGTCGGTGTCGATCTGGGTGATGATCTCGTCGCTGTCCGGCCAGTTCCGGTACAGCCCGGCGACATCGGTCAGTACGACGAGCTTCTCCGCACCGAGCGCGCTCGCGAGCGCCGCGGCCGCCGTGTCCGCGTTCACGTTGTGGGCCTGACCGTCCTCGTCCGGCGCGATCGTCGACACCACCGGGATCCGGCCGGCGTCGATCAGGTCGATCACCGCCTCCGGCCGCACCTCGACCACATCGCCGACCAGGCCGATATCCACAGCCTCGCCATCCACCAGCGCCGTACGACGTTCCGCCGTGAACAGGCCCGCGTCCTCACCGGACATGCCGACCGCCAACGGACCGTGCGCGTTCAGCAGGCCGACGAGCTCGCGGCCGACCTTGCCGACCAGCACCATACCGACGACGTCCATCGCCTCGGGCGTGGTGACCCGGAGCCCGCCGCGGAACTCGCTGTCGATCCCGAGCCGGCCGAGCATCTCGCTGATCTGCGGTCCGCCACCGTGTACGACAACGACGCGCACCCCGGCGTACCGGAGGAAGACGATGTCGGAGGCGAAGGCCTGCTTGAGCTTGTCGTCGACCATGGCGTTCCCGCCGTACTTCACGACGACGGTCTTGCCGTGAAACTCCTTCAGCCACGGCAAGGCTTCGGTCAGTACGGCGGCCTTCTCGACCGCGTCGGCGTGACTGTTCATGAGGAGTACGCCGAGTTCTCTTCGACGTAGGCGTGTGAGAGGTCCGTGGTGAGGACGGTCGCGGACGCGGGGCCGGCGTGCAGGTCGATGAGCACGTCGATCTCCAGGCCGCTCAGGTCCGCCTCAGACCTGTCCACACCCTTGCCACCGGCGACACAAATGGCAGCGCCGTTCAGGGTGATGTCGAGCAGCGACGGGTCGAACGCGGTGGGGGCGTTGCCGACCGCCATCGCGATCCGGCCCCAGTTCGGGTCGGCGGCGAAGAACGCGGTCTTGCACAGGTTGTCCTCGGCAACGATCTTGGCGGCGGCCAGCGCCTCCGCCTCGGTCGCGGCGCCCTGCACGGTGATGCTCACGTGCTTGGTGACGCCCTCGGCGTCGGCCTGCAACTGCTTCACCAGGTCAGCAGCCAGGACCGTGAGGGCCACCTCGAACGCCTCGGGAGTAACCGTGACGCCGGACGCGCCCGAGCTGAGGAGCAGGACGGTGTCGTTGGTCGACGTACCGCCGTCGACGTCGAGCCGGTTGAAGGTCTTGCTGACCGCGTTCCGCAGGGCGTGGTCGAGGTGCGGCTGGTCGAGCACGGCGTCGGTGGTGATCACGCTCAGCATCGTGGCCATGTTCGGCGCGCACATCCCGGCGCCCTTCGCGAACCCGCCGATGCTCCAGCCGTCCGGGTGCTTGAGCGCGGCCTGCTTCGGCACGTTGTCGGTCGTCATGACCGCGGTCGCCGCGGCCAGGCCGGCTTTCGCATCGTCGCCCAGCGCCGCGACTGCCGCGTCAACCCCCGGAATCAGCTTGTCGAGAGGAAGTCGCTCGCCGATCAGGCCTGTCGAGCAGACCCCGATCTCGGCGGCCCCGACTCCGAGCACCGCAGCCAACTTCTCGGCGGTCTTGTGGGTGTCTTGGAAACCCTCGGGTCCGGTGCAGGCGTTGGCGCCGCCGGAGTTCAGGACGACGGCCTTCAGCTTGCCGGCGGTCAGGACCTGCTGCGACCAGAGCACCGGCGCGGCCTTCACCTTGTTGGTGGTGAAGACGCCGGCGGCGACATCGGCAGGGCCGTCGTTGACGACGACGGTGAGGTCCGGCGTACCGGCTGGTTTGATCCCGGCGATCACCCCGGCCGCGCGGAAGCCGGCCGGCGCGGTCACTCCGGCGCTCCGATCGACTTGGGTGGCTGGGGTGACTGCAAGCGTCACGGGGCTACTCCTACGAGAGGCAGGGCCAGGGTCTCGGCGAGACCGGTGGCCAGGTTCATGCACTGCACGGCAGCGCCGGCGGTGCCCTTGGTGAGGTTGTCCATCGCGGCCACGACGGTGACGCGGCCGGTGCGCTGGTCCAGGGCGAGCTGCAACTGGACGGTGTTCGCGCCGAGGGTGGCCTGTGTCTGGGGCCATTGCCCCTCGGGCAGCAGGTGGATGAACGGCTCGTCGGCGTACGCGTCCTCGTAGGACTTCCGGAGCGCCGCGTAGTCGGTGCCTTCGGCAACCGGTGCGCTGCAGGTCGCGAGGATGCCGCGGGCCATCGGCGCGAGTACCGGCGTGAACGAGACGCTCACCGGCCCTTCGGCGTACTGCGAGAGGTTCTGCTCGATCTCCGGCGTATGACGGTGCACGCCGCCGACGCCGTACGCCGACGCGGATCCCATCACCTCGGCGCCGAGGAGGTGTGTCTTCGGGGCCTTGCCCGCGCCCGACGTGCCGCTGACGGCGACGACCACCAGTTGGGTGGCGTCGACGAGCCCGTTCTGTACGGCGGGGAGGAGGGCCAAGGTGGACACGGTGGGGTAACACCCCGGTACGGCGACCCGGTTCGACCCGCGGAGCTTGTCCCGTTGACCGGGGAGCTCCGGGAGTCCGTACGGCCACGCGCCGGCGTGCTCGCCGCCGTAGAACTCGACCCACGCCTCGGCCTCGGTCAGCCGGAAGTCCGCGCCGCAGTCGATCACGGTGACGTCATCTCCGAGCTGCTCGGCAATGACGGCGGACTGTCCGTGCGGGAGGGCCAGGAACACCACGTCGTGACCGGCGAGGTTCTCCGCCGTGGTCTCGACCAGGATGCGCCCGGCCAGCGGCACGAGGTGCGGGTGGTGCACGCCGAGCGCCGTACCGGCGTTCCCGCCTGCGGTCAGCGCGCCGATCTCCACCTCGGGGTGACTACTCAGCAACCGGAGCAGCTCGCCCCCCGCATACCCACTGGCCCCAGCCACCGCCACCGTCAAACTCATATGAATGAGTATGCCACGCCCCGGATGAATATCCAATCCCCCGCCATCACCCTCGTACCCCGAATCCAACTTTGAGAACCCACCAACCATTTTTCCGCCCGTTCCGTGGTTGGTGGCTTCTCAAAGTTGAGGTGAGCGGGGTCACGTCACAAGGTGGGGGCGGGGCGTGTCCTGGGGGTGACTACGGGATTTTGGAGGGCTGCACGATGTGCCAAGGTGGCGGGACAGCGACGCCTACACGGATCTGGAGCGCGCGGTGATGGACTACACCGAAGCGATAACGGCCACTCCGCCGGAGGTCACCGACGAGCAGGTCGAGCGGCAGGACCTGAGCGAGGAGCAGTTGGCGAGCGAGTTCGCCGAGCATCGGTCCGTTCTGGTCGGGGCGGCGTACCGAGTTGTCGGCAGTGTGAGCGATGCCGAGGACGTGGTGCAGGAGGCGTGGTTGCGCTGGTCGGCCATCGACCACGACGACATCCGCGACCCGCGGGCGTACCTGATCCGCATCACGACGCGACTGGCGCTGAACCGGTTGCGCGAGCAGAAGTCCCGACGGGAGCAGTACGTCGGCCCGTGGCTGCCGGAACCGTTGGCGACCGACGACGACCCAGCCGCCGCGGTCGAGCTCGCGGACTCGGTCAGCATGGCGATGCTCGTCGTACTCGAGACCCTGTCACCGCTCGAACGCGCAACGTTCGTCCTTCGCGAGGTCTTCGATCTGCCGTACGACGAGATCGCGGACACCCTCGGCCGGTCCGAGGCCGCCGTACGGCAGCTCGCGCACCGGGCCCGCGGGCATGTGCACGCGCGGCAGCCGCGGCATCACGTCGACAAGGCGCGCCACGACGAGCTGACGATGCGGTTCATGCAGGCGGCCGGGTCCGGCGACTTCGACCAGGTGGTCGCGCTGCTCGCGCCGGACGCCGTACTGATCAGCGACGGCGGCGGGAAGAAGAAGGCCGCGCTCCGGCCGATCCACGGCGCGGAGAAGATCGCGCGCTGGCTGTTCGCGGTGCTCGCGGACAACCCGGGCTTCGAGATCCGGATGGCATCGCTGAACGACGAGCTGGCCTACGTCGCGTACTTCGACGACGAGCCGGACACCGTCACGTTCATGAAGAGCACCGACGGCCGGATCACCGAGCTGTACCTGATCCGGAACCCGGACAAGCTGGGGACGGTTCCGCCGCGGCACAGCTTGTAGGCTATCTGCAACTCAGTCGCAGATGGAGGTGCAGTGAAATACCTGGTGGCGGACCCGGACGAGGCGCTCGGTCCGGGGTTGCGGGCGGATCTGCTGGACACGTGGGTCGCGGCGACGAACGCGGGCGGCGCGGTCGGGTACACGGCGCCGGCGCCGGTCGAGCAGATCGCGGAGAACCTCGACGGCGCCCTCGGCCGGGTCGCGGCCGGGGTGGATCTGCTCGGCGTACTCCACAACGGTGAGCGGTACGTCGGGATGGGCATGCTGGTGAGCCGCGGCAGCGGGCTGCAGGCGCACTGGCGGACGGTGCTGCGGGTGATGGTCCACCCGGAGAGCCAGGGCACCGGCGCCGGCCGGATCCTGATGGAAGGTCTGCGCGGCTCCGCTGTCGACCTGGGCCTCGAGCAACTGCAGCTCACCGTCCGCAGCGGTCTGGGCCTGGAGAAGTTCTACGGCCCCCTCGGCTACCGCGTAGTCGGTGCCCATCCGCGCGCCGTCCGCGTGGCCCCCGACGATTACCGCGACGAGATCATGCTCGTGCTGGACCTGTAGCCGTACGTGCGGACGTGTGCCACTCATCAACCACGCCTAGAGGTCGGTCGGGACGTCGGCTTGAGCGGGATACCCGGCCCGGCGGGCTGGTTGGTGAGTGGCGCAGGTCCGCAGCGTCTACTTGCGGGTGCGGGCTAGGGCTATGAGGGTTCCGCCCAGGGCGGCTAGGAGGGTGCCTAGGGTGAGCAGGATGGGCGGGGGGCCACCGGTCGGCGGTAGGGCGGCGCGGTTGAGGGTGCGGGGGGTGTCGGTGGGCTCGGCGCCGACGGTGAACTTGACCGGTGCGGTGACGGTCTCGCCGGTTTCGTCGGTCCGCTCGTAGGTGACCTTCGCGGTTCCGGTGAAGGCCGCGACCGGCTTGAGCGTGACGGTGCCGTCCGTGCCGACGGACCAGGTGCCCGCGCCGTTCGTGACGCTCTTCGCGCAGGTTCCGGCCGGCGTACGCAGGCAGACCGAGCTCGGTTCAATCAAGCCGCTGTCGTTGAGTAGCGGGTTCACCGCGACCGGATTGCCCGGCGTACCGGTTGCCGTGTCGGGAGCCGCCTTCGCGAGCAACGGTCCCGCGACGGTGACGTCGAGGAGCGCGGTGTCCGACGTACCGTTCGCGTCGGTCACGCGGTAGACCAGCGCACGCGTCGTACCGATGAAGTCCTTCGCCGGCGTGAACATGACCGAGGCGCCGACCACGAACGTGCCCTCGTGCGGCACGGTCACGGACTTCTTCTCGACCCCGTCCGAGGGATCTCGCAGTACGACGGAACTCGGGCGGAGCGGCGCCGACGGGTCACCGGCCTTGTCGTTGGCGAGCACGTCGACGTCGACCGGCGTACCGAACGCAGTCTCCGCGCTGTCGTCGATGACAACCGGCCGGACCGGCACGACCGTCACGGTGATGGTGGCGCGGGCCGGGTTCTGGTTGCTGTCCTTCACGTCGTACGCGGCCGGTCGCGCGGTGCCCGTGAATGTCGCGTCCGGGGTGAACGTGACCTTGCCGCCCGCGACGACGTACGTGCCCTGCCCAGCGATCGTGACCCGGTCGACCAGTGCGCCACCCGGCCCAACCAGCAGCACCGAATCCGCGTCGAGCGTCGCGCCCGGACCCGGCTTGTCGTTGGCGAGCGGGTCGATCGTCACCGCGACGTGCTGCTTGGTCCGTGCCTCGTCCGGTACGGCGACCGGCCTCGCCTGCACCGTGATCGTCAACGAGCCGGATCCGATCGTGCCGTTGCGGTCGGCAACCTGATACCCGACCGGGACGACCACGCCCGCGAACCCGTCCACCGGCGCGAACCGGATCGCACCGGACGGCTGCACCGTGAACGTCCCCTCCCCCGGCACAGCTAGCACTGCTAGCGAATCGCCGTTCACCGGATCGATCAGCCGTACGCCGACCAGCGGCGCGCTGACATCACCCGGCTTGTCGTTCGCGAGCACGTCGACCGTGATCGCGGTCTCGTACGGCGTGGTCGCGGCGTCGTCCTTGATCACCGGAACGACCGGCGCGACCGTGACCGTGACCGACGCGCTCGCCTTGTTCCCGGTCGTGTCGCTGACCCGGTACGCGACCGACACGACCCCGCGGTACGCCGGCGCCGGGTCGAACGTGATCTTCCCGGCCTTCACGCTGAACACGCCCTGCCCCGGGATCACCGCGTGCTGTCCCCACGTCCCGCCGTACACCTGCACCGATGCCGGATCGAGCTGCGCGCCCGTCCCCGGCTCGTCGTTCGCCAGCGGATCGATGGTGATCGTCACGTTCTGTTTGGTGCCGACCGGATCCGCGACCGCCTTCGGACCGTTGCCGACCGTCAGCAGCAGCAAACCTTCCGCGGTCGTCCCGTTGGCGTCGGCGATCCGGTACGTCGTCGGCGTCGTGACCCCCTGGAATCCCTTGGCCGGCGTGAACTTCACCGCGCCGTAGGCATCAACCGCAAAAGCACCTTCACCGGCCCGCGTCATCGTCTTGCCGTACTGACCGGCCGCGTCCTTCAGCACCACACTCGCCGGCTTCAGCGGCGCCGACGGGTCACCGGGCTTGTCGTTCGCCGGCACGTTCACCGTGATCGCATGCCCGTACGGCGTGATTGCCGAGTCGTTGACCGCGACCGGGTTGACCGGTGTCACGGTCATGCTCAACGTCGAGACCGCGTAGTTGCCGTCCGAGTCAGCGACCCGATACTGCACCGGAGTCGCCTTGCCCCGGAACGCCGGCAGCGGATCGAACTCGATCGAACCGCTCGGCAGCACCGTATAAGTGCCCTGCTGAGGAATCGTCACCTGATGCAGGGCCCCGTTCAGGCCGACCGACCCCGGCACGAGAGTCGCATCGGTCCCCGGCCGGTCGTTGGACAGCACGTTCACCGTCACAGTCACGTTCTGCAGCGTCGACGCATGATCGGCGATCGCGACCGGCGGCTGCCCGACGGTGACGGTCAGCCGAGCGGTCGTCTTCGTCCCGTTGCGGTCGGCCACCTGGTACGTCAGCGGCGTACCAGGACCGCGGAACGTCCCAGCCGGGTCGACGCGCACCACTCCCCCGGCCGCGGTGTACACGCCTTCGTTCAGAATCCGCACCGATGCCTTCGGCACCCCATCGGCCGGATCGACGAGCAGCAGACTGCCCGGCACCAGCGGCGCCGTCGGGTCGCCCGGTTTGTCGTTCGCGAGCACCTTCACCGTGACGCTCTTGCCGTACGGCGTTCGCGCGGCATCATCGGCCGCGACCGGGGTGATCGGTGTGATCGTGACCGTGATCGTCGACCGCGCCGTCTGTCCGAACAGGTCGGCGATCCGGTACGTCACCTTGGTCGCCGTACCGGTGAAGCCCGGCAGCGGGTCGACGGTGACCGTGCCGTCCGGGTTGACCTGGTAATCGGCCTGCCCCGGGATCTTCACGAGCTTCTTCGGCGAGCCGTCGGCCGGATCCACGAGCGTGAGGCTGCGTGGATCGAGCGACGTCCCGAGACCGGCCTTGTCGTTGGCGAGCGGCGTCACGCGAAGTGGGAGGTTCTGTTTGCCGCCGGCGGTGTCGGGAACAGCCGTCGGCACGGGCGGTTTGGCGACGGTGACGGTCAGCGTTGCGGTGGCCGTCGTACCGTTCACGTCCGAGACGCGGTACGTGACCGGTGTCGCGGGGCCGGTGAACTTGGGCAGCGGGTCGACCTCGACCTTCCCGTCCGCCTTCGTCGTGTACGTCGCCTGCCCGGGCATCACGAGCGTCGCGGTTGGCAGCTTCGTCGTCGGGTCGATCATCCGCACGCTGCTCGGAACCAGCGGCACCGACGGGTCGCCGGCCGTGTCGTTCGCCAGCACCGGCACCTCGGAGTTCGTGTCGTACGCCGTACCCGTCGTGTCGTCGGACGCGTCGGGCTGGACCTTCGTCACCCGCGCGGTCAGCGTCGACTTCCCGATCGCACCGTTGCTGTCGGCAACCTGGTAGCCGACCGCGGTCGCGGTGCCGCTGAACGTCGGCAGCGGCTCGAACAACACCCGGCCGTCGGCCTTGACCGAGTACTTGCCCTGGCCCGCGACGACGAGCGACAGCACGGGCTGTGTGGGCGTCAGCAGGCGCACGCTGCCGGACTTCAGCTCGGCGCCCGTCGGCCCCGGCTTGTCGTTGGCGAGGACCGCGACCACGACGGAGCGGCCCTGCAACGTGGTGATCGTGTCCGGGTTCGCGACTGGCGGCCCAGGTGCGGCGACGGAGACGGTCAGCTCGGCGCGCGCCGCCGTACCGTTCTTGTCGAGCACCTGGTACGTCAACGGCGTACCGACTCCGGTGAAGCCGTGCAGGGGCTGGAAGGTGACGTTGCCAGCGGCAACCAGGTAGGTGCCTTGCCGGGCGATCGTCACCTTGTCGACGAGCTTCTTGCTGACCGGATCGACGAGCCGCAACGTGGCGGGCAGGAGCGGCGCGTCCGGCGAACCCGGCAGGTCGTTGTCGAGCACGGGTACGACGAGGTCGGTGTCGAACGCGGTCGAGACCGAGTCACCGTTGGCGATCGGCGTCACCGGCGTGACCGTCACCGCGAGCGTCGACTCGGCAGTCTGGTGGGTGGTGTCGGTGACGCGGTAGCCGATCGACGTACCGACGCCGGTGAACTGCGGTTTCGGGACGAAGTCGACGCCGCCGTCGGGCTTCACGACGTACTCGCCCTCGCCCGCGATCACGACCTTCTTCTTGAACGCGGCATCGGCCGGATCACGCAGTACGACGGAACCCGGCACGAGCTGCACGCCCGCGGCGGCGTGGTCGTTGGCGAGCGGCTTCACGGCTACGCTGACGTTCTGCGGCGTGGTCGCGGTGTCGGGGGTCGCCACCGGATGATCCGGGAGGGACACGGTGACGGTCAACTTGGCAGTGGCCGTCGTACCGTTGCTGTCGGCAACGCGATACGCAACGGGCTTGGCCGGACCGACGAAGCCAGGCACCGGTTCGACGCGGACCGTGCCGTCGGGCATCGCGACGTACTTCGCCTGGCCGACGACGTTCACCATCTGCACGCACTTGCCGCCGTCGACGAGGCAGAGCGTCGCGGGCGCGAGCGTCGCACTCGGGTCCCCCGGCCTGTCGTTGGCGAGCACCGGTACGACGACCGCCGTGTTGAACCCGGTCGTCGCGGCGTCGTCGGTCAGGACCGGCGGAGGCGGCGGTGTGATCGCGAACGGGTAGTCCTCAACCTCGCCGGCATCGGCCGCGCCGCTCGGCTTCTCGATCTGCGGATTGGTATACCCGACCCGCACCCGCGCGTACGACGCTCCGGCCTTCGGGGCGAGCTCGGCCCACCGCAACGTGACGGTCGTCTGCTTGGCGGCGAATGCGGCGCAGGCCCGCTCGCCCGGGTCGAAGGCTCCGTTGCGGTTGACGTCGATCCACGCACACGCCCGCCCGGCCTTCGACGTACCGGCCAACTGCAGGTCGGCCGTGTACGACGTCTGGTTGGTGCGAAGCGGCTTGAAAACGACCCCGTCGTCGGCCTGATCCGGTGTCGCCGGGCCGGTCGTGCCGTTCGCGACGGCCGCGTTGTCCTCGGTGACATCCTTGCCGAGCTGTACGTCGCTCAGCACCGACCATGCCGCGCCGTACGACGCCGGTGCGTCACCGAAGTCCTCGGGCGCGGATGCGACGATCGAGAACGCGTCGCCGGACGACCCGTTGTTCAGCGCGGGCAGCTTCGGATGCTTCGTGAACAATGCCGACACGTCGAAGCTGACCTTGGTGACGACGCCGTTCACGCGGACCGACCCGCAGGCAGCGGTCGCGGAGGTGTCGAGGCCGGACGGCGACTTGGTGTTCACGCAGTTCGGGCCGGTGTCGTGGTTCGCGGCGGTGATCGTGTCGCTGGTGACCGCGAGGTTGTTGCCCGGTCCGAGCTTCGTGAGGCTGAGGCCGGCGGTGGTGAGCTTCAGGACCGAGTGCAGTTCGGACTGCGCGGTCGTCCGGCCGTTCACGGTCCGGGTGACGGATCCGCCGAGGCCGCCGAGGTGCAGGACCGGGTTCCGGACGGGCTGCGAGAACGTGATCGTCACCGCGCCGCGATCGCCGCAGCCGCCGGTGGACGCGCAGTCGCCGGTGTTCACCACCACGTCCTGCGCCGGGGCGTCCTTGCCGATCGCGGGCTGGTAGGTGGTCGGCCCGGCAGTGCGGAAGCCGGCCGTCGTCGGATCGCCGAGCTCGGTCAGCCCGCTCGCGGTGATCGTCTGCCGCAGCGCCGAACCGGGCATGACCGTGGTCGCGCTGTCCGTGAAAGGTGCCGTTGGCACCTGGTAAGCGGTCGCCGTGAGGCTGCCCAGGCTCAACAGTCCGGTGGCAAGAAGGATGGCCCCCGGTCGGGTTGCCCGCATGTGTCCCGCCCTCCCGAGCAATCACGGCAATACTTCGGGCCGCGTGGCGGGCGGGCCTGCGTAGACGTTAACGGCCTGCGCGGACCCAATGTTACGGGACAATCACTCTCCGAGGTCGTAGATCCGGACCTTGCCGACGCTGTGTCGTCGTACGGCGAGCTGGTCGAGCGCCGGCGCCACGGGTCCGTTGCGCGTGTCGGCGTACAGCCAGCGAACGCCGTACTCGTCGCGCAGCCTTCGCAGCACCTCGGCGGTCGGTGCGGTGAGGGCCTGGTTGGTGAGGGCGACGCGGTCCGGCCACGGCGACGGCTGCTCGGTGTAGCGGCGGCCGCCGTCGCCTTGTCTGGCCATCGCCTGGTTCGTGTACGCCCAGCCCTCGATCAGCGTGCGGCGTCCGGCGATCCCGCTGACCAGGTACCCGCGGGCGTCGCATCCTGGCGCGGGCGGGCCCGCCGGACGACACCAGGTGTTCGTCGCCACCACATCGGTCGGCGCAGAGTTCTGCCCGAGCCAGAGCGCGGCCTCGGCCTCGTCCGAGTACACCCACCACCGCGCGGCCCGGTACGTCGGTGCCTTCTCGGTGTCACCACGGACCTCGCTCTGCAGGAAGGAACTGATCGGGGCAGTCGAGAGCAGGACCAGTACGACGAACATGCCGCCACCGGCTTGTCGCAACGTCAGCCGCCACACGAGCAGCAGGAAGAGCGTGATCCCGAGTACGACGAGCAGCATCCGGGTGCTCAACCACAGCTGGCGGCCGGTCGAGGCTGCTGGCACACCACGGGCCCAGACGATCAGACCGGCGTACCCGATCGACAGGACGAAGGCAGCGATCGCGATCGGGACCGGGCGACCAGAGGCGCGCGCACTGGTTGCTGCGAACCAGCCGGCTCCGGCCAGGCTGAACGGTGCCGCGGTGTAGACGAAGTACGACTCGCTCACCGACGGGTGGTCGATCAGCAGGTAGCCCGCCCACCCCGCGATCATCGCGCCGAGCAGGAACCACGCGACCGGGTCCTTCCGGCCGACGACGCCGAATCCGGCCCAGGACATCGCCTGCAGAGTCAGCAGCAGTCCGAGCAGCAGACTGAGCGTTCCGATCACTTCGCCGTGCGCGAGAGCGGGCAGGATCAGTCCGCCGTCGCCCGGCTGCGTCTTGTCGCCAGTGGCCGCGGTGTACACGGGCAGCGACTTCAGTACGGCGAGGAACTGCAGCCGCGATCCACTGGTGCTACCAGCCACCGTCAGGAAGGTGATCGCGCCGACGACGAGCAGCACCGCCGTCGTACCGATCAAACGCCACGGCACCCGCCGTGTCGTCACGAGTAGGCACAACGCAGCAAGCCCCACCCCTCCCACCAACAAGGGCAGCACGGTCGGCTTAGCCCCACCCCCGACCCCCGCCACCACCACCGCGACAACCCCGCCCCACAACTCCTTACGTCCGAAGAAGTGGCGGGATGTCTGCGCAGTTCCTCGGACGTAACGGGGGAACAGGAGGTCGATGAGGAGGATGGCTGCCGTGACAGCGGCGACCATGCCGAAGGTTTGGGATGGGCTGAGGAGGCTGACCGGTGGTGCGAGGTTCACACTCGTGTCGACCAGCAGGAACAGTTGCGGTGCGGCCAGTGCAAGTGCGGCGAGTACGCCGGTCCACCAGGTGCGGCTGACGACGCGGGCCAGTGTCGCGCAGACGAGCAGCGAGACGACCAGCCACGGCAGGATCCAGAGCCGGAACAGCACGACCATCGGAGTGAGCCGCGTGACGTCGACAGCCGCGGCCATGTCGGCGTTCGCGAACCAGTGGTACTCGAGCGGCTCGTTGACGACCTGTGGGATCTCGGGCGGCACGGAGCGGGTCAGCTCCTGCACCATCGACAGGTGGTACAGGAGGTCGGGGTAGTACGCCCCGCCGTACGGCGGCATCGGGTGGTACGCCATCACGCCGAAGGTGGCTGCGCCGACCATCACCGCCGCGGACACCGCCAACCCGACCGTCCACGCGAGCGGTAGCGGTCTGGGCTCGGCGATCCGGAAGTACTGTCGCCCGAGGAGCGCGAAGCCGATCAGGACGAGGGCCGGCCACACGATCAACCAGCGCTGCCAGCCGAGCGCGGTGAAGATCGCCCAGCCGATCAACTGCCACGTCGCGCCGACGACCGACCCGAGCCCAAGATCCTCAGCCCAGTTGCCTGTACTGCGCCACGCGGCCCGCAGCAGCAACGTGCCAGGCAGCGCGATCGCTCCAGCGAAGTAGACGGCGTACTTGACGAGCGGACCGATTCCGACGTCGCCGAGCGATATGAACCCACCGGCCGCCACCAGGATCGGCAGCAGCCACGGGACAGCCCGCTTCATCGCTTGGACGGAGTGCTTTCGTGGACGGGCTCCTGATGCCCGTGGTCCGTGAGACTGTCGTAGCCGACGAGGAACTGCGGTCTGCGCTGGCTCGACTGGAACAAGCGGGCGACGTACTCACCCAGCAGACCGAGGCACAACAGCTGGATCGCGCCGATCACGCTGACCGCGAGGACCGTCGACGTCCAGCCGGGAATGCTCCGGCCGGTCAGCTTGATCACGAGCGCGCCGACCACGAACAGCCCGGACATCGCGCCACCGAGCAGCCCCAGCCAGGTCGCCAGCCGCAGCGGGGCCGCCGAGAACGCGGTCACGCTGTCGAACGCGAGCCGCAGCATCTTCGAGAAGTTGTACTTCGTCGTGCCGGCCGCTCGCTCCGCCCGGACGTATCGCACCTCCGCGCTCGGGAACCCGAGCCACGGGATCACCAGGCGGAAGACCCGGCCGTCGTCGGGAAGCGCGTTCACCGCGTCCACCACTCGACGGGTCACCAGCCGGAAATCGGCCGCGTCGAACGGGATCTCCTTGCCGACCAGGCGGCACATCAACCGGTAGTACAGCCGCGCCGACGTACGTTTCGCCCAGGAATCGCTCGAGCGGTCGGAGCGTACGCCGTACACGACGTCGACGTCCTGCTCGCGGACAGCCTGCAGGAACTCGGCGATGACCTCCGGCGGATCCTGGAGGTCGGCGTCGATCGTGACGACGTACTGGCCACGGGCACGGCGGAAGCCGGCCGACTGGGCGGCCTGGTGACCGCTGTTGCGGAGCAGGCGGACGACGCGGAGCTGCGGCCAGTCCTTCGCGGCGTCGAGGAGCAGCGCAGCGGTCCGGTCCCGGCTGCCGTCGTCGACAACCAGCAACTCGTAGGTGATCCCCAGGCCGTCGAGCAGCGGGTGCATCCGCTCGAAGAAGATCGGCAGCACCTCCTCCTCGTCGTACATCGGTACGACGACGGAGAGCTCGGGGTGGGTGTCCCGCATCGGCTGCCTTTCGGATCCTGGTGGCCTGACCTTACTAGCGCGATCAGGGAGAGATGGCCACCGCACCGGTTCGGCGCGGGTCGCCGACGGCGAGGAGGCCGTCAGCCGGGTCCCAGAGCGCCGCTGCGACGCCACCGAAGTACATCGAGTGCGGCGGCATCGCGCGGGTCGGCAACGCGGTCGACCCGGAAACCGGCAGGTCGTCCTCGTAGTCGACGACCACGTCCTCGCGGACGCGGACGTGCAGCCGCGGATGCTCGACGGCGTCGCGGAGCCGCAGACCGCCGTGCGTGTACAGCGCGTACACCTGGGCGAGTGCGGTCGGGATCCGGTCCGAGCCGGGCGAACTGATCGCGAGTACGGCGCCGTCGCTGTCGCGGCGGGCCACGCTCGGGGCCATGTTCGAGGTGAGCCGGGTGCCGGGCGCGAGGCTGTGCGGGCCGCCGTGCAGGAGCTCCTGCTCGCCGAGCGCGTTGTTCAGCCAGATCCCCGTGCCAGGTGTGAGTACGCCGGCCCCGTAGCCGGACGAGACCGTGATCGCGCAGGCGTCACCCTCGTCGTCGACGACCGAGACGGTCGCCGTACTCGGTGAGGTCAACGCGCGAAGGTCGCCGGCCGCCGCGAGATCGAGCAGCTTCTGGCCCTCCAGCTTGCGCACGTCCTCCCTGTCGAGCTCGGCGAGCCGCTGCCCGAGTACGGCGTACTGGACGTCGATCAACCGCTCCAGTTCGGACTGCCGCCAGCTGCCGTCGGACGGTACGCCGTCGAGCAGCGCGAGCATCGCGGCGACGGCCACTCCCCCGACCGCGGGCGGTGGGTTGGTGGCGAGGCGCCAGCCGTTCTGGTTGACGACAAGGGCCGGTCGTACGACGGCCTCGTACGCGGCGAGGTCCGCGGCGGTCAGGATGCCTTCGTTCGCGGACATGTCGTGGATCAGGAGCTCGGCGAGCTGGCCCGTGTACATCGTCTCGGCGCCGTCGCGGGCGATCAGCTCGAGCGCCTCGGCGAGCTCCGGGATCACGACCGTACTGCCGGCTTTGATCACCGCGCCGTCCTCGTCGTGCACGACGGCATGGCTCGGCTGGTGCCAGCCGAAGATGATCTCGTGGGTGAAACCGAGGTAGTAGCCCGAAGTCCGGCTCAGCGGGAAGCCGTTGCGGGCGACGTCGATCGCGGGCTGCACGACCTCGCTCCACGGCGCCTTGCCGGAACGCCGGTGGGCGAGGTCGAGAGCCTTCATCCCGCCGGGCGTGGCGACGGAGCCGTGGCCGACGGTGGTCGTCGTACCGCCGCCGTAATCGGTGGTGATGTCCCAGACGCCGCGCCCGAACCGGTCCGTCGGCAGGCCGCGGCCGGGCATCTCCACCCAGCCGTCGATCGTGACCGCATCACCACCCGCGACCTGCAACGTGACAAACCCACCCGAGGCCGGCGACACCACCCCGATCTCGTTCACCATCGTGACGAGCGTGGCCGCAATCGCCGCGTCCACCGCGTTCCCGCCCTCCGCGGCAACGCGCACACCGGCCTCAGCCGCGGCGGCGTTCGGCGCAGCGACCGCCACCCTCGGCTGACCGCCGCTCATCGCCAGCCTCCGCAGAGCCGGCGCGCGGCCCCCCTCCACATGGCTCTCAGCCGACCCGTTGGACTGCGCCGAAGCGGTCGACGGTGACCTGGACCGCTGCCTGGCGGGCGTCGGCGACCTCGTTCTCCTTCAGCGTCCGGTCCGGCGCCCGGAACCGCAGCGCGAACGCGAGCGACTTCTTGCCCTCGCCGATCTGCTCACCGGTGTACACGTCGAACAGCCGGACCGACTCCAGCAGCTCGCCCGCACCCTCGGCCAGTGCAGCCTGTACGTCGGCCGCCGCGACCTCGGCCGGGACGATCAACGCCACGTCCTCCTTGGCCACCGGGTACGACGAGAACGGGTGCGCCGTGATCGACTCCGGACCCGCCGCGATCAGCGCGTCGAGATCCAGCTCGACCGCACTCGACCGCGCCGGCAGACCGAACTCCTGGCACACCTTCGGGTGCAGCTCGCCCGCGTGACCGATCACGGTGTCCCCGACCGAGAACTCTGCGCACCGACCCGGGTGCCACGGCGCGAGCTCCACGTTCTTCACGACCGGCTCGACACCGACCACGGACGCGATCAGCCGCGCGATCTGCACCGCATCGGCCCATCCGGCCGGGCGGCCCTTGCCCCACCAACCGGTCGGCGCCAGCGCACCGGTCAGCACCACGCCGACGTGCAGCGGCTGGTCCGGGAGTGCGTCGTACAGCGACTGGATCTCCGCGTCGCTCGGCCGATGCGCAACCGACGGGAGCGGCGCGGGCTTCGTCTCCGCCTTCGGCAGGAACACCAGGCCGGTCTGGAAGATCGCCAGGTCGTTCGCGCCGCGGCCGACGTTGCGCTCGGCGGTCCGGAGCAGCGTCGCGAGCAGGGTGGTTTGCATCGACGGCTCTTCGTCGGAGATCGGGTTGACGAGCTTGACCGTCGTACGGCGGACGTCGTCGGCCGGGATGCCCATCGCCTCGAAGTCCGCGTCACCCGTGAACGGGTACGACACCACCTCGGTCAGTCCTGCACCGACGAGCGCGGTCGCCACCCGGCGCCGCCTGCGCTGCGAAACCGTCAGCCCCTGCCCACCCGGCGCGGCCGGCAGAACCGACGGCACATTGTCGAACCCGAACAGCCGAATAACCTCTTCAGCGAAGTCGTTGGGATCCCGAAGATCCGGCCGCCACGACGGCGGAGTCACCGTCAGCAGATCGGCGCCTTCGACGTGGGTGGACCCGACGGTGGTGGAGCCGACCTCGGCCAGCGCGGGAGCGTGCGCACCCGCGGCCAACGGAGCCGCGACCGCGTCCGCCGCAGCAGCCTCGACTGTGCAGCCCACCGAAGCCAGGTGCCGAACGGTCTCCTCGAGCGTGATCACCGCACCCGCGACACGGGCTGCGTGGTCGGCGCGGAGGGTGACCGGGGTCGGCTTCGGGTGGGTGTCGACGACGGTCTCGTCGGGGAGGATCGTGCCGCCCGCGTACTCGGCCAGCAGGTCCGCGACGCGCTGAGCGGCGTACCGCGGGAGATTCGGGTCGACCTCGCGCTCGAACCGGCGCGACGCCTCCGACGACAGCTTGTGCCGGCGCGACGCCCGCGCGATCACGATCGGGTCGAAGTGCGCGGCCTCGATCACCACGTCGGTGGTGGCATCCGAGATCTCCGTCGACGCGCCACCCATCACGCCGGCGACACCGATCGGACCGGAGTCGTCGGTGATCAGCAGGTCCTCGGCGTCCAGTTCACGCGTCTGGTCGTCCAGCGTCATCAGCTTCTCGCCGGCGTTCGCCCGCCGTACGACGATCTCACCGGACAAGCGCGCCTGGTCGTACCCGTGGATCGGCTGACCCAGCTCGAGCATCACGTAGTTCGTGACGTCGACACCGATCGAGATCGGCCGCATCCCGGACGCGAGCAGCCGCTTCTGCATCCACCGCGGCGACAACGCCTTCGCGTCGATCCCGGTGACGGTCCGCGTGACGAAAACACTGCACGCCGCCGCATCGTCCACCCGGACCGGGTAGCCCCCGGCGCCGGACCCGTTCAACGTCACGTCGGCCGGGTCCTTCAGCTCCACGCCGTACGCCGTCGCCGCCTCCCGCGCGACACCACGGATCGACAGGCAGTACCCACGATCCGGCGTCACCGCGATATCGAGTACGTCGTCCCGCAGCGCCAGCAACTCGATCGCGTCATCACCCGGCGTGCCCTCGCCTGGCTCGAGTACGACGATGCCGTGCGTGCCGTCGTCACCGAGACCGAGCTCGGCGCTCGAGCAGATCATGCCGTTCGACACGTGCCCGTAGGTCTTCCGCGCCGCGATCGCGAACCCGCCCGGCAGCACCGCGCCCGGCAGCACGACGACCACGAGATCGCCGACCTCGAAGTTGTGCGCGCCGCAGACGACCCACTGCGGCTCGTCCTTGCCGATGTCCAGCGAGCACCAGCGGATCGTCTTGCCGTTCTTCTGCGGCTCGTTCTCGTACGTGAGCACCTTGCCGACCACGAGCGGCCCGGTCAGGTCGGACTCCTCGACGGTCTCCACCTCGAGGCCGGCCCGGATCAGCTGCTCCGCCACCTGGCGGCCGGTGACGTCAGCCGGCAGGTCGACGTACTCACGAAGCCATGACAGTGGGACCCGCATCAGATCTCCATCCCGAACTGGCGGCTGAACCGCACGTCACCCTCGACCATGTCCCGCATGTCCTCGACGCCGTTGCGGAACATCAGCGTCCGCTCCAGGCCCATGCCGAACGCGAAACCGGAGTACCGGTCGGTGTCGATGCCGTTGGCCTGCAGGACCCGCGGGTTCACGACGCCGCAGCCGCCCCACTCGATCCAGCCCTCGCTGCCACAGGTCCGGCACGGCCGGTCCGGGTTGCCGACGGACGCGCCGCGGCAGACGAAACACTTCAGGTCGACCTCGGCCGACGGCTCGGTGAACGGGAAGAAGTTCGGCCGCAGCCGCGCCTCGAGGCCCTCGCCGAACATCGAGACGACGAAGTGGTCGAGCGTGCCCTTGAGGTGCGCGAGCGTGATGCCTTCGTCCACGACCAGGCCCTCGACCTGGTAGAAGACCGGCGTGTGCGTCGCGTCCAGCTCGTCGGTGCGGAACACGCGGCCCGGGCAGATCACGTAGATCGGCGGCTTGCGGGTCAGCATCGACCGCGCCTGGACCGGTGAGGTGTGCGTCCGCAGTACCTTGCCGGAACCGGCCGGCTCGACGAAGAACGTGTCCTGCATCTGCCGCGCCGGGTGGTCGGGCTGGAAGTTCAGGGCGTCGAAGTTCAGCCACTCGGCCTCGACCTCGGGGCCCTCCGCGACATCCCAGCCGAGTGCGGTGAACACGTCCGCGACCTGCTCGGAGATCAGCGACAGCGGGTGCCGCGCGCCGAGCTGCGGGGTGTGCCACGGCAACGTCACGTCGACACGCTCGGTGTTCAGCATCCGCTCCTCGTGCTCGGCCTCGAGCACCGCGAGCCGGGACGCGAACCCCTCGTTGATCGCCTTCCGGGCCGCGCCGATCCGCTGACCGGCCTCCTTACGGGCCTGCGGCGGCAGCGCGCCGATCTCCCGGTTGGCCAGCACGATCGGCGACTTGTCGCCGAGATGGGCCGTCTTGGCCTCCTGCAGGGCCGCCAGATCGGCCGCCCCGCTGAACGCCGTCAGCGCCTCGTCGCGGGTCCGCTCCACCTCTTCGGCATGCAGCGGCGTCACTTCGACCGGGTCGTAATCAGTGTTGGGACCGGACATGGCTCGCTCTCGGGTTGGTACGTCTGCGGATTGCAGTCTAGAAACCCAAACCCCAAGACCGTGAATCGCCCGTCCAAACCCATGCCCCGTCCAAGGGTTTGGGGAGGGTTCTACTCCCGGATCGGGACGAGAAACCTCCCCGAACCCGGTCAGCCGAGGCGGTGCCTGCCGCGGATCACTCCGACCAGGATTCCGAGCGCGGCTAGGAGTGCTCCGACGCCGACGGGGAGGAAGAACGTCGGGTAATCCACGACGGCGGAGGGGTCGACCCAGGGCTCATGGCCTGGTTCGGGCTCGGCGAGGATCAGGCAGACTGCGCCGGCTACGTCGTACGCGGTCGCCAAGACGATCGTCAGGATTGCGAGGCCGCGGGACCATTTCAGCACGTACCGGTTCCCGCGCGACCGGCCGAACAGCATCGTGCCGAGCGCGATCGGGAGCAGGATGAACAGCGACATCAGGACCAGGTTCACGACCCCCTGCTCAGTCACGCACTCTCCAGCGCACTGCCCAGGCGAGGGCCAGCAGGTCGATCGGCCACCGTTGCGTCATGCCGCAAATGCTGTCAGTACCCGGTGTCAAAGCACGGTGTCAGTGCACCGCGTCGTCGACCACCGGGGCCGCGTCCTGCACCTTCTTCTCGCCCTTAGGGAGCACCGCCAGCGCGACCACTGCCCCGGCGACCGCGCCGATCGCCCCCACCGTCATCGCGATCGACATGGCGTCGACGAACGCGTGCTTGGCCGCGCCGAGGAAGTCCGGACCGAGCGCGATGGTGTCGGCGATCGACTTACGCGCCGCTTCCGGGACGGAGTCCGGCAGAGCCGACGAGTACGCCGCCGCAAGCACACTGCCCAGTACGGCGACCGACAGCGCGGCACCCGTCTGCTGGACGGTGTCGTTCATCGCCGAGCCGACACCGCGGTGATCCGGCGGAACGGCCTGCATCAACAGCGTGTACGCCGCCGGACCGGCCAGGCCACCGCCGATCCCCATCACCAGCAGGCCGACGATCAACAGCCCGTACCCGCTCGTGTCGGACACCTGCGTCAGGATGGCGAAGCTGCCCGCGATGATCAGCAGACCGAGCGAGATCAGCGTCCGGTCCGCGATCTTCTTCCCGAGGGTCGCCCCGAGGCCGTTGAACAGCGCCGCGGACAACGCATACGGGATCAACGCCAGCCCCGCCTTCAGCGGCGTGTACCCGAGCGCGAACTGCAGGTACTGCGTCAACGCCAGCAGCAATCCACCCGCGGTGAACGACAGCAGCACGATCGAGAAACTCGTACCGCTGAACCGCCGGTCCTTGAACAGCGCCAGCGGCACCATCGGATGCGCGCTCCGCTTCTCCCACAACGCGAACGCGGTCAACGCGACCACGCCGACCACAAGCGCGCCGAGCACCCGGGCGGAGCCCCAGCCATGCAGCGGGATCGAGACGATCGCCCAGACGATCGACGCCATACCGACGATCGTCAGGACCGCGCCCGCCGGGTCGACGTCGCGCGCCGGGCCCTTCGACTCCGGGATCAGCGCGAGCGTGCCGATGATCGCCAGGACCGCGATCGGCACGTTCAGCAGGAAGATCGAGCCCCACCAGAAGTGGTTCAGCAGTACGCCGCCGACGGTCGGGCCGGCCACCACGCCCACCATCGCGACCATCGACCAGCCCGCCATCGCCTTGCGCTGCTCCTCCGGCGGGAACACCGTGAACAGCAGCGACAGCGTGCTCGGCATCAGCAGCGAGCCGCCGACACCCATCAGGCCGCGGCACGCGATCAGCTGCCACGGGTTCTCGGCCAGGGTCGCCAGCATCGACGCCAGGCCGAAGACCACCAGCCCGAGCAGCAGCATCTTCCGCCGGCCGAACCGGTCGGACAGGCTTCCGGCGGTCAGCAGCAGGCCCGCGAACGCCAGGATGTACGCGTCGATCACCCACTGGATGTCCGCGGGCGTCGCGCCCAGGTCGCGCATCAGCGACGGGATCGCCAGGTTGAGGACGGTGTTGTCGACCACCAGCACCATCAGGCTCAGACAAAGGATCAACAGGATCCACCAGCGGCGGGGATGCCCTTCGGCGCCGGAAACTTCAGACTCGAACGGTGTACTAGTCACTCGCACACTGTACGACGATCTCGTACGGTGTGCGAGTCCTTTGTAGGATGGACCTCATGAAGGACTGGATCTGGACCCGGGAACCCAAGGCGGCACCCGCGCGGGAAACGCTCAGCCGGGAGCAGATCGTGGCTGCGGCGATGACGATCCTCGATACCGAGGGCCTGACCGGGCTGAGCATGCGCAAGCTGGGCACCAAACTCGGCTCCGGCGCGACCAGCCTGTACTGGTACGTCGACACCAAGGACGACCTGATCGACCTGCTCATCGACGAGGTATGGGGCGAGATCGACGTACCCGAGCCGGAGCTGGCCGGGTGGCGGGCCGGTGCGCTGCTGTTCGGGCACAGCCTGCGCTCCGCCGTACTGCGGCATCCCTGGCTGCCCGAAGTGATGTACACGCGCCCGAGCATCGGCCCGAACGCGATGTCGATGGGCTCCCGCGGGCTGGTGCTGTTCGGGGCGGCCGGATTCTCCGAACACGAGATCGATCTCGCGATGGGCAGCGTGATGTCGTACGTCCTCGGCACGGTCAGCGCCGAGGTCGCGACCCGCGAGATGGTCCGCAAGTCCGGCCGCTCCGAGGAGAACTGGGTCAGCGAGATCCTGGAACAGGCCCAGGCCGTCGCCGGCGACTACCCCGAGATGCAGAAGTCGGTACGCCGCCGCACCTCGCTGGACCTCGACGCAGGTCTCACCGAAAACTTCGTCTTCGGCCTGGACGCCCTCCTCGACGGCCTCCAGACCCGCGTCAAGGAGTAGGTCACCCGCTCAGCTCGTCAGACCGAACCACGGCTCCTTGGCAAGCTCCTCCTCCAGCACCTTACGGTCGCCTTCTCCAGCGACGCGCCCCGCCAGTTCCCGGGCTCGATCCAGCTCGGCGCGTGCAGCCGCCGGCTCCCCGGCCGCCGCCAGCGCACGGGCCAGTGCTTCACGGGCGAACGGCTCGTCCCAGTCGGCCATCTGCTCCGGGAACGCCTGCACGAGTTCGAGACAGCGGCGGGCGTGCTGCAGCCCCGTCTCGGTCCGGCCGATCCGCAGCGCGACGCGTGCGATCAGGTGCTCACCGCGCGCGTGGTTGGCCTCGTTCCCGGCTTCGAGCCAGTGCAGGCAGGCGGCGTACGCGCCGTACAGCAACCGCTCCTGGTCGAGCAGCGGACTGTTCTCGTCGATCTGCTCGAGCAGATCCCAGGTCTCGTTGTTGAGCTCGACGCCGAAGTACCGGTGCAGCTCCCGGCCCTCGACCAGCTCCGTGGCCACCTTCTCCATCAACTCCGGCCAGCTGGTCAGCCCGTACTCACGGGCGATCGTCAACTGCGCGTCCCGCAACGTGAAGCCCGCCTCGTCGTACGCCGGGTGATGCGCGCGGGCCCGCTCGATCGCGTCGGGCCTCCCTTTGGCGACTGCTTTGCGCAGGTCCTTGGCGCGGGCGCGCAACTGGCTGAGGCTGGCCTTCGCGGGCAGCGGTGTGGTCGACATCAACGGTCCTTCCAGGACAACCCGCTCCGCTGAACCAGGCCGTCCCGAAGGGTCACCGGCCATCCAAGAAAGGTCCTGCCGTTCCAGGTGCACTCAGTGCTTGCCGCGGAGAAGAGGCGCCCTGGCGCGCGCTACCCCAACGCTGACACGCCACCCACCCACTCGTCAATCAGGACAGATGAATCGGGTTGGTCCAGGCGCGGGCGCCGGTCGCGTCTTCGGTGGTGATGCGGCAGTGGGTGTTGCGGAACAGGTCCAGTGGGAAGGTGCATTCGGTGAGGTTGGTGCCTTGAGCAACCTCTGCGCCGGGGTGGCCGCCGGTCAGCAGGATCTTGGTGGCAGGTGAGCACCGGACGACGATCTCGTCGCCTTCGAGGTGTACGTCGTACAGCTCGGGGCCGGTGCTGGAGTAGAAGTGGCCGGCCTTCAACGCGGCGATGAGAGCGTCCGGTTCGAGTGTTTCCGCGCGAACGTGGACCCAGGCCTGGCACGGAGGCGGGTCCTGAGGGTGCAGGTGCGCGTCGTCGGCGGCGTACGTGGTCAGCTGATGGCCGCGGTTCAGCAGGACATCGGCCAGATGCCAACTGTCGCCGCGGTTCTCGCGGTCAGACAGTGCGTTGTAGACCTCGACCGAATGCGCCGCGTCCAGGCTCTCGGCATCGACCGCCGTCAGCAGCGACGCCGACGGATGCGCCATCCCGACGAACGCACCCGCAGCCCGCGCGCGCCGCGCCAGTTCGGGGCCGGTCTCGGTCTCCCCCGGCTGCGCGAAGTCCAGCGGCAGTCCGATCGCCACGATGTGCCACGCCTGGCCCGCCTCGGTCCGCGGCGCGTGCAACTCGGCGCCGATCAGCGTGGTGAACCCGTCAGACCTCAGCTCCCGCGTGTCCGTGATCGGGAATCCGTACTCCGCGCGGAAGTGGTCGGTGATCGCCACGAAGTCGTACCCGGCGTCCCGGTACACCTGCGCGGTCTCGGCCGGCGACAACGCCCCGTCCGACAGGTTCGAGTGCGTGTGCAGGTTGCCGCGCCAGAAGCGTCCCGGCAGATCGAAGATCAACGGCGTTGTTCTCGGGCTGAGGCGTACAGGCAGATGGCGGCGGCGGTGGCCAGGTTGAGGGACTCGGCGCGGCCGTAGATCGGGACCTTCACCGAGTGGTCGACGAGAGCGTTGAGGTCGTCGGGCAGGCCGTGGGCCTCGTTGCCGAACAGCCACACGGTCGGCTTCGCGAGCGTGCCGTCGTCGATGCAGGTGTCCAGGTCGGTCGCGCCGTACCCGTCGGCGGCGAGCACCTGCAGGCCGTTCGCACGCCAGGTCTGCACAGCGGCGACGATGTCGACATCCGTGCTGATCGGCACGTGGAAGATGCTGCCGACGCTGGCCCGGACCGCCTTCGGGTTGTGCGGGTCGACGGACTCCGTCGTCAGTACGACGGCATCGGCGCCGGCCGCGTCCGCCGTACGGATCAAGGTGCCGACGTTGCCGGGGTCGCGGACCTGGACGCCGGCCGCGACGAGCTTGAACGAGCTGTCCGGCAGCGGAACGGTCACCAGCGAGCAGACCGCGACGACCCCTTGTGACGTGACCGTCTCGCTCAGGCTCTCGACGGCGGCGCGGTCGACCTCGAACCACGGGACGCCGGCCGCCACGGCGAGGTCGTACAGGTCACGATGCCGGGCCGCCAGCGCGGGTTCGGCGTACACCTCGATGACGAGCTCGCGGTGTTCGAGGGCTTCCCGGACGGCCTGTGGGCCTTCGACCAGGAACCGGCCGGCCTTGCGCCGGAACGCACGAGTGGCGAGCCGCCGGGCCTGTTTGATCCGCGCGGATTGCGCGGTCAGCAGACCGGGACTCGCCACTGTGTCGTCGAGCTGTTGTTCAGGCTGCGGCGTCGGACTTCGGCGCGTTCACGTCGGTCGGCAGCGCGGCCTTGGCCAGCTGCACGAGCGCGGAGAACGCGGCCGGGTCGTTGACGGCGAGGTCGGCGAGGATCTTGCGGTCCACCTCGACCTCGGCCAGGCGCAGACCCTGGATGAAGCGGTTGTAGGTCAGGTCCTCGGCGCGGACCGCGGCGTTGATGCGCTGGATCCACAGCTTCCGGAAGTCGCCCTTGCGCGCCTTGCGGTCACGGTAGGCGTAGACGAGCGAGTGGGTGACCTGCTCCTTGGCCTTGCGGTACAGCCGCGAGCGCTGGCCGCGGTAACCGCTGGCCTGCTCGAGTACGACGCGACGCTTCTTGTGGGCGTTGACCGCCCGCTTCACGCGTGCCATGAGGTGTTACTCCTTGTATTTCTGCGCCGGAGACAGGATTGCCCACGCGGCGGGGGATGTTCGGGAGGGGCGAGGCGGGGGCCTCAGATGCCGAGAAGCTTCTTGGCCTTCTTGACGTACGCCGGGGCGACCTCGACGGTGCCGGACAGGCGGCGCTTGCGCTTCGAGGACTTCGCCTCGGCGAGGTGGCGGACACCGGTCTGCTCGCGACGGATCTTGCCCGACCCGGTGACCCGGACGCGCTTCTTCATCCCCGAGTGGGTCTTCATCTTCGGCATGGCTGTTGTGCTCCTGATTTTCTTCGTTGACTCGATCGTCGGTACGACGGGCTCCGGCTGCCTCGGGCGGCCGGAGCGTTCCGTCACTCCGGGTCGAGGTTGTCGGCCGGACCCTTCGGCTTCTTCGTGACGCCGGCGGCACGCTCGGCCTCGTGGGCCTGAACCTGCTCGGCGCGCTCCAGGCGCTCGGCCTCTTCCTCGGCCTCGCGCTCGGCCTTGCGCAGTGCCTTCTCGGCTTCCACGTCCACGCGCGCTTCGGACTTCTTCTTGTGCGGTCCGAGCACCATGATCATGTTCCGGCCGTCCTGACGCGGCGACGACTCGACGAAGCCGAGCTCGGTCACGTCTTCGGCCAGCCGCTGCAGCAACCGGAAGCCGAGCTCCGGCCTGGACTGCTCACGACCGCGGAACATGATGGTGATCTTGACCTTGTCCCCGGCCTTCAGGAACCGCACCACGTGACCCTTCTTGGTCTCGTAGTCGTGCGGGTCGATCTTCGGCCGCAGCTTCATCTCTTTGATGACGGTGTTGGTCTGGTTCCGGCGGGACTCGCGCGCCTTCTGCGCGGTCTCGTACTTGTACTTGCCGAAATCCATCAACTTGCAGACCGGAGGCCGGGCGGTGGCCGCGACCTCGACCAGGTCGAGGTCGGCCTCCTGGGCCAGCCGAAGTGCGTCTTCGATCCGGACGATGCCTACCTGCTCACCGTTCGGTCCGACCAGCCGCACCTCGGGAACGCGGATGCGCTCGTTGACGCGCAAATCAGTGGTGATGGGTCCTCCTGGGTTGAACTCGTACTGGGTGCCACCTCGCGATCACCGCGAGCCCCCTGAAAAACAAGAAGGCCCTCGTGCGATCACACGAAGGCCCAATTCCCAGATGTACGACGATCCAACCTTGCGGCTGGTGCGCCGTACTGTCGCTGTGATCCTCCGGATGTCCTCCACAGGTTCTCAGCGTGACCGGGACCCGCCGACTGTTCATCGACTGGGTGGGAGGTGGCCCTCCGCTTAGACTCGAACCACAGGCGGTCCTGAACTATTCCGCTCAGGGGTCACCAATGGACCGGGTCGGTCGCCATGCAAGAGTAGCAGCATGACCGACGCAGATGCCACCTCACAGCCCGACCCCCTCTCGACCGCGTCCCGCGACATCGCCGAGGTCCCCGCCGTGGAGATCATCTCCACCGCCGCACTGCACCTGATGAGCGCCGCCGCCGTCAACCTCGGCCTGGCCGCGGACCTCCCGGACCACAAGGACCTCGACGAGGCCCGCTCGCTGATCGACTCGCTGGCCGGCCTCATGGACGCCGCCGCCCCTTCGCTGGGCCACCACCACGCGGCACCGCTGAAGGACGGCCTCCGCTCGCTTCAGCTCGCCTTCCGCGAAGCCAGCACCATCCAGGACGAGCCCGGCCAAGGCCCCGGCGAGAAGTACACCGGCGCGGTCTACCCCGCCACCCGCGCGTAGGCAGCTCGCCTTTCCGGAACATAACTGCCACCCAGCGCAAACTTTGTTCCGGAAATCAGCCCAGGCTGGCGAAGAAGTTCAGGATGCCGGCCGGGGCGTCAGGGGCGAACGAGATCTCGAGGTTCTGCGTGGACTCCGCGGCGGAGGCTTCGGCTCGGGGGAAGAGGGCCGCTTCGTACGTCGCCAGCGCCGCCTCGGTGTCCGGGGTGGCGATCAGGGCGGCGGCCAGTTCGGCTCCGTCCTGCATCGCGAGGTTGGCGCCTTCGCCGGCGAACGGTGACATCAGGTGAGCCGCGTCGCCGAGGAGCGTGACGCCGGGGACCCGATCCCAGCGGTGCCGGATCGGCAGGGCGTGGATCGCGCGGGGCGTCAGCTCGCCGTCGGCTTCCCGGACGAGGCGCAGGAACCGGTCGTCCCAGTCCTTGAACTCGGCCAGCACGGTCTCCTTGGTGACCTCGTCGGCCGACCAGTCCTCGTCCCTCCGCACGGCGGCGTACACGTGCAGGCGGTCCGGTTCGCGGTGCGCCAGGAAGCCGCGGCCGTCACCGAGCGCCATCATCATGCCGCCGCCGATCAGCTCGGCGCTGTCCGGGTGCCGCACCTCGGGGTCGAGCAGATTCAGCTCGGCGAACGACAGACCCAGGTACGCCGGGGTTGCGTCCGAGACGAGCGGGCGGACCTTGGACCATGCGCCGTCCGCACCAACCACCAGGTCAGCGGTGAACGTACTCCCGTCAGCCAGCCGGACCTCCCGGTCGGCCGAGATCTCGACGACCTTCGAACCCCAGCGGATCATGCCGTCCGGCAGGCCGCCGATCAGCAGATCGCGCAGGTCACGGCGACGTACCTCCGGGCGGCCCCGACCCTCGTCGTCGTGCTCCGCGAGACGCAGTACGCCGTCGCGGTCGTAGATCTTCATCGACTCGGCGCCGGGCAGGATGATCCGCCGAAAGTCGTCGTACAGGCCGGCCGCGCGCAGCGCCTGCTGACCTGAGTCCTCGTGGATGTCGAGCATGCCGCCCTGCGTACGGGCCGTCGGCGACTCGTCCAGCTCGTAGACAGCGGCTTCGATGCCGTTGACGTGCAGAATCCGGGCCAGCGTCAAACCGCCGAGGCCGGCGCCGATGATCGCGATCATGCTCGTTCTCCTTCTGTGCGTGGAGTGGCGAGCACTCCGTTGATCAGTACGCGGACGCCCCACGAGGTCCGGTCCCGTCCCGTCCCGCTCAGCAGGTCCTCCCCCAGGGCCGCGATCCGCGGATGCGTCTCGGGCCGGACCGCCCGCAATGCGGCGGCCGTTGCGTTCCAGGCCTCCGCGTCGTCGCCACCCGCGTGCTCGGCAGCGGTCGAGGTGGCCAGTTGCAGCAGCAGGTCGACCCCCCAGGACGCCTGCTGAGGCGGTACGCCGCCCTCGTCGAGCAGCGCGAGGATCGACTCGACCAGCCGCAGATAGTTCGCGCCCGACGGCCGCGCGGTCACGGCGGACTGCGCGAGGCTCGGGTACTCGAACAGGACCAGCGTGTACGACGCCAGCAGCGTCTCGAGCCGCGCTCGCCAATCCCCGGCGGCCTCGACCGGCGACAGATCCACCGAGCCGAGCAGCTCATCGAGTACGGCGGCGTGCAACTGGGCCGTGTCGCGGAAGTACACGTACAGCGACGCGGGCCCCGTATCGAGCTCCTTCGCCAGCCGCCGCATGGTGACCCGACCGAGTCCTTCGGCCCGCATCACGTCGACCGCTGCCGCCACGATCCCGCGCCGCGTCAGCGCCTCCTTGGCCGGCCGCTCCCGCCGGCTCCTGGGTTCATCCGTCATGTCCTTCAGGCTAACGAACATGTTCGTTACGAACAAGTTCGTCGAATCGGACAGTGTCGAGGCTCATAGAGAGGAACCGGACAATGTCGAGGCTCATAGTGTCGAGGCTCATAGAGAGGTACGGTCAGCAATCGTGTCTGCCGACGAGATCCCCGGTCCCGTTGCGAAGCTCGATGCGCAGCAGTTGCTGCAAGAGGTCAATCAGGCGACCAACGCCGGGCTCGAGTTCGTCGGGCAAGCGGGCGCGGGCGAGGTGGGCGCCGCGTTCGTACGCTGGCCCGACGGGCGCGACGGCGTACTGACGCGCGGATTCGGTTCCATCACCGACCTTCGACGTACGACGGAAGTCCTCGCGGCAGCGCGGCGGGGCGGACTGCCTGTCCCGCAGTACCAGCTGCTCGTGGACTTGCCGGACGGCGTCGGCGTGGTGCAGGAACGCCTGCCGGGCCGGCCACCGGAGACCGTCGACCGCGCATTGCTGGAGACGATGCTCGCGCTGACCGACCGCTTCGCCGGCCTGGCGCCCGACCTGCCGGTCCCCTCGATGTACCTGCTCGAGAGCGGTCCCGGCTTCTGCTTGCACGAGTCCCTCCAGCGGTACGACGACCGCACGCGGAGGCTCCTGGCCTGGATCCACGCGGTCGGCCGGGACGAGCCGAGCGACATGACCGGCGACGACCTCGTGCACCTCGACTTCCATACCGGCAACGTGCTGACCGAGGCCGGACGCATCACCGGGATCGTCGACTGGGACGGCATCGGCCGCGGCGACCGCCTGTTCGCGCTGGTCACCCTGCGGTTCGACGCCCACGTCCGTCTCCCCGGCGCGGACCTGACGTGGTTCGACGACCTGCTGGAGACCACCCTCGATCCCGCCGTACTGCGCCTTTACTGGGCCCACATGTCCTTGCGCCTGGTCGACTGGTCCATCCGCCACCACACCCCCGCCGACACCACCCACTGGCTCGACTTCGCCGAGACTCGGATGCGCTGACAACCCGTTTCGGGCCTGGCCGAAACGGGTTCGATCGGGGTACCGGCGGCCCAGCCCGCGCACTAGCTTCGGTGATGGGTCTTCACTCGGGGGGCCCTTTAGGTTAAGGGGAAACCATGCGAAAGATTGCGATGACCGCCGCCGGGATCGCTGCTGCCGTGATCGGTACGGGCGTGGCACTGGCGCCGACCGCCAGCGCGGCGACGCAGGCGGCGGAGGCGACCGCGGGGACGACGGCGACCTGCCCGTCGGGGGCGGTCTGTCTGCAGGAGCCCAACGGCAGCATCCTGAGCAAGAACATCTGGTACAGCTACGGCGCGCACAACCTGTCGAACGTGACCGGGATCAAGGTCCTGATCAACAGCCAGACCGGCGGTGCGGGCTTCGCCATCTGCAAGGGCTACAACGGGACGAACTGCTACCCGGTGCAGCGCTACACCGGCGCGTACGCGCCGTACGACTTCACCCCGATCAACTCGATCGTGCTCGTGAAGTAGCCGGACAACGCGAACCGGCTCCGACTTTGCAGGGTCGGAGCCGGTTCGGTCTATCCGGCTCTTGTGACTGGTGTGTCGGTGGTCGACGGGTCCCGGGGCGGTGCCGGGCTCGGTGTGATGTGCACGCTCGACAGGAGATGTCGGGCGGCCGGGTAGTACACCTGAGCGTGAACCCGCCCGTGCGTACACCGTCTCGCCGGTGCACTACCTGTCGAGCCTGCACACCACCCCGCCACGAGCAGCCGTCCCGCCACCAACCCGATCACCCCGCCGCACCACAACATCCACCCATCCAGCACAAGAACGGATATCCGGCTCTCGTGACGTATCCGTGGGTGGGTCTGCGCGTCTGAGTTGGTGCATGCCGTTCTCTGACTAGGTTCTTGGCTTGTCGAGGGT
>NZ_JBSGTS010000043.1:20080-36103 GCF_053607525.1 Kribbella sp. NPDC055110 | reverse complement strand
CGTGTTCGTGGCAGAAGTATGTCACCTCGGTGGTCGCCGCGACGTTGTCGGCGTACTCGAGCTTGGACGCGTCGTACATCACCGACGTGAACCCGAGCGTGACGGCCTCGGTGACCAGGTCACGGTCCATCGCGTGGTCCAGGTGTACGACGACCGGCACCGTGGCGGCGGCCGCGGCGGCGAGTGTCGCGACCCCGATCGGCTTGAGCGCGCCGTGGTACTTCACCGCGTTCTCGCTGATCTGGAGGATCACCGGCGCACCGACCTGCTCGGCCCCCGCGATCAGCGCGGTCGCGTGCTCCAGCTGGATCACGTTGAACGCGCCGACTCCACGACCGGCCTTGGCCGCGGCCAGCACGACCTCGGCACCGGATACCAACGGCATGATTCCTCCTAATTCACAATCACTTGAGGCTGCCAGCGGCGGTACGCGGCCAGATCGATGTCTCCGGCAACGGGCGTCAGTACGGCGGCAGCAGATGCGGCAACAGCAGACTTGAGTACGACGGACCAGTCCGGCTCCGGCGATTCCGCGATCGCCGCGGCGACCACCGCCGTACACGCGTCGCCCGCACCGGTCGGATTGCCGCGCACGGTCTCGACCGGCAACGCCCGCCAGACGCCTTTCTTGCTAGCGGCAACCATTCCGCGTGGACCGTCGGTGATCACGGCCGCGGTCGCACCGAGCGCGACCAGCTCCGACGCGCCTTCCTCGACCTCCACGTCGCCAACGGCAGCACGCAATTCGGCAGCGTTCGCGCGCACAACCGCACCGGCCCGCGCAGCGGCATTCAGTGCGTCACCGCCCGCATCGATCACCGTCAGTACGTCGTGATGCCGGGCGCGGACCGCGAGCTCGGCGTACGCGTCGGCCGGCAGTCCCGGCGGCAGACTGCCCGAGCATGCGAGCACTCCGAGCCGTCCCCACGGCATCCGGTCGCCGAATGCGCGCCACTCGTCCGCGGTCACCGTCGGCCCGGCCTCGTTGAAGATCGTGGCGTCCCCGTCGGCATCGTTGACGATGGCAACGGTACGGCGGGTCTCACCAACGATCGGGGTGAGCAGCGCGGTCAACCCGGCGTCGAACAGCTCCTCCGCGACCAGCTCACCGGTGACTCCGCCGACGAATCCGAGCACCAGCACCTGGTGCCCGAGCGTCGCCGCGACCCGTGCGACGTTCACGCCCTTGCCGCCTGCGCGGCGCCGCACGCGCTCGACCCGGTGGCTCCCGCCGACGACCAACGAGTCGACCTCGTACGTGACGTCCAGCGCGAGGTTCAGCGTGACGGTCCCGATCAGTCCAGCCACGACCCGGCCCGCATCACTTTCTGAACGGCGTACGAGTCGTCGAGCAGCACCAGGTCCGCACGCTTCCCGGTCTCGATCGAGCCCACGTCGTACCAGCCGAACGTCTGTGCCGGCGTCGTCGACGCCATCCGGGACGCGTCGACCAGCGAGACCCCGGCCCGTACCGCGTTCGCGAACGCGACGTCCATGGTCAGCGTGCTGCCGGCGATCGAGTGGGAGCCGTGGGCGAGCGTCGCGAGACCGTCCTTGACGTCGACCTCGAGGCTGCCGATCTTGTAGCGGCCGTTGCCCATCCCGGTCGCCTCCATCGCGTCGGTGATCAGTGCGATCCGGTTCACCCCGGCCGCCGCGAGGGCGACCCGGACCACCTGCGGGTCCAGGTGCATGCCGTCGTTGATCACCTCGAGCAGCAGCCGCTCGTCGTTCAGTGCGGCGCCGACCGGGCCGGGGTCGCGGTGGTGGAACGGCCGCATCCCGTTGAACAGGTGCGTCGCCACGGTCGCGCCGGCGTCGGCTCCCGCAACCATCTGCTCGTACGTCGCGTCCGTGTGCCCGAGCGCCGCGACCGCGCCTACGTCGACGACCTGGCGGATCGCTTCCAGCCCGTTCTCGAGCTCGGGCGCGATCGTCACCATCTTGACCGCGTCGCTCAGCACCTTCGCGACATCGTCCTTGAGCGGCGGCCGCAGCAGCGACGGCTCGTGCGCACCGCAGCGCGCCTTGGACAGGAACGGTCCTTCGAGATGCACGCCCGCGATGACGCCGTCGGCGATCAACTCCGCCAGGCACGCCGTCTGCGCGACCAGCTCGTCGAGCGGCGCCGTCACCAGGCTGGCCAGCGTCGTCGTCGTACCGTGCTTGCCGTGGAAGGCCGCGACCTTCCGCGCCTCCTCCGGATCGGTGGTCGAGTACGTCGACCCGCCGCCGCCGTGCGTGTGGATGTCGACGAACCCCGGCACGACTGTCACGTCACCGAGGTCCTCGGGCCGCTTGCCGTCGGCCGGCATCCCCTCGGACCGCCGCCCGAACGCGCGGATGTCCTCACCCTCCACCTGGATCCAGGCACTCTCCAGCACGTCGTCCGGCGTCACGATCCGGCCTACGCGGTACGTGCTCACAGTTCCTCCTCGTCGGCGCGGTCCCAGGCCATTTGGGCGGCGCCGAGCATGCCTGCTTCCTCGCCGAGCACTGCTGCCACGATCTCAGGTTCCCGCTGGAACGTCAGTCGCGCGTGCACACCCTCGCGCAGCGGCTGGAGCAGTGTCTCGCCGGCGCCCACCAGACCGCCGCCGATCGCGATCCGGGTCGGGGCGACCAGGGTCGTGTAGAGCACCAGTGCGTCAATCAGGGCAGCCAGCGCGTCGTGCCAGACGTGCGCAGCGTCCGGGTCCCCGGCTGCGAGCAGTTCCATCACCTCGCGGGCGCCGTCGACGGTCCGTCCGGTGCGGGCGGCGTACCGCCTGGCGAGCGCGGCCGCGGACGCGACCGTCTCGAGGCAGCCCCACTGACCGCAGGCGCAGAGTTCGGCGGCGTCGCCGTGGATGAACTTGGAGTGGCCGAGCTCACCGGCGTACCCGTCGCCGCTGACCAGCGAGCCGTCGACGATCATCGCGGCCGCGATCCCGGTGCCGAGCGGGAGGAACATCGAGTTCGTGGTGCCGGCCAGCGCACCGTGCCGCAGTTCGGCGTACCCGCCGGCGCGGACGTCGTGCGCGAGCACGATCGGCTCCTCGCCGCCGACCGCCGCCTTCAGCTCGGCGAGCACCGGCGTACCGGTCCATTCGAGGTTCTCGGCGCCGACCGTGCCGTGTTCGGCGTCGATGACGCCGGGGACGACGACACCGATGGCGCGCACGCGATGACCCTCCGCGGTCGCCTTCTGGCCGAGCTCGACGACGGTCTCCAGCAGGGCGTCGAGCACGGCACGGCCACCGTCTCGTGCGTCGGCCCGGGGCGTCGGCCTGGTCTCGCGGTGCAGCACGGCACCGTCGGCGGCGACCAGGCCGCACTTCATCCGGGTTCCACCGAGGTCGACGGCAACCACGACTTCACAGGGGTCCACGGAGCGCCATTATGCAGCGTTACCTGGCAGTCCGAACATCCATGAGCAGAATCCGGACAAACTCACACCGACCAGTGCGCAATCTGGTCCTAGGACGCGTTCGGATCTGACTGGTAACCGTGGGCAGGGAATCCACGGTTTCCAGGTGTCAGGAACGCAGGCCGTGGTCGAACGCGGCCACCAGGAAGGCGACCAGATTCTCGGCCAGCTCGCTCGGGTCCCCGGTGTCCGTCGCGCCGGCGGCACCCGGCGTCGGGGACAGTGCCTGCGACTGATGAAGCGCCAGCAGGCCGAGCATGTTCACGTACCCGAACGCGACCGCGTCCGGTGACGCCTTCGGCAACGCCTGCTGCAGCGCCGCCAGGTACCTGCTCTCGATCGGCTGCGACTCGACCGCGTACAGCTCACGGATCCGCCGGCTCGGATCGAACGCGATCCGGCCGATGAACCGTGCGATCACGGCGCCACGCTCGCCGCGGCGCAGCACCAGTTCCAGTCCAGGCTCGACGAAGGCCCGGATCAGGGCCTCCGGCGTCGGCGGCGCACCAGCCTCCAACTGGTCCAGCCGGCGCCGCCGTTCGGTGTTGACCGGCGCCATCGCCCGCCCCACGGCAGCGCGCAGCAGGGCTTCCTTCGAGCCGAAGTGATAGTTGACCGCCGCGATGTTCGCCGCTGCCGCGACGGTGATGGCGCGCAGCGACGTTCCCTCGTAACCCCCTTCACCGAACCGTTGCTCGGCGACGTTGAGCAACCTCTCCCGGGTCGTTTCGACCGGTGTTTCCACAGAGTTCTCCTTCCCCCCAGCTACCGCTCGCACAGGCACCCCACCTGCTCACGCGCAGTAGTCTGCAGTCAGCATAGTTCAAACGGTCGTTTGAACTGGAGGGCTCAGCTCACTTGTTCCGAGAAATCCTCAGATTTCTCTGAAACCCTTTCCTTCCCAGCACCCTCTTCCTTCACACCTCCACCACGGCCCGTACACAAACGAGTGATTCCCGTTAGTGCATGAGGGTCCTGGGCCATGAGTTTCGTGCGGGTCGAGCGGCGTTTTCGCGGGCCGGAGCGGTCGGGCAACGGCGGGTACGTCGCCGGTCTGGTCGGGACCGCGCTGGCAGCAGACCTCGGGCCGGAGGCGGTGCCGAAGGTGACGCTGCGGACGCCGCCGCCGCTGGAGAAGGACCTCGCACTCGACGCGGGCCGGTTGACCGACGGTGACGCCGTGGTGGCAGAGGCAGTGCCGGCCGTACGGCGTGCACCTGGACGCCCGCCGCGGACCTCGCGCCCGGCGGCCTGGTCGACGAGGTGTTCCTGTGGGCGGCGCTCGACTGCCCCGGCGCAAAACACACCTGGATCACCGTCGACCCAGCCGCCTTCAACTAGCGCTTGGTCCTGCACGCAGGCAGAACCCCCTCAATCGACCCCGAAACCCGGTCCCGAGGCGGGTTATGCCTGCGTAGCGGTCCGCGCGGCGTGGGCGCGGACTTTGGCGCGGTTGCCGCAGGTGGACATGGAGCACCAGCGGCGGCGGCCGCGCGGGTCCAGGAACAGCCAGCCGCACGACGGGCAGGTCCGGACGTGCTCGCGGGACGCGCCGGTCAGCAGCTCACCCGCTAGCAGCGCCAGGTTCTGCAGCGGAAGCGCCAGATCCTCCGGCAGCTCCCACCTCGGCCCGTCCTCCGAGCGCACGAGCCGCCGTCGCCCGGAGGCCTTCTCGATCAGCCGGGCCGCCACCGCGAACGTGTGATCGGTCGCCTGCCCGGTGAGTACGTCGTACAACTCGAAGCGGAAATCGAGTGTGGCCTGGAGCCGCCGTCCCACCTCGGTCGGCCTGCTCCCGACCAGCTCGATCAGCCGGAACACGGTCGCGGGCGGCAACAGGCCGACGTACGAGTTCCAGATCAGGAAGGCGTCGTACGACGTCAGCCACTCGGTCCGGGCGGGGCCACGGGTGGTCCACTCGGACCGGGTGTTGACGAAGTCGAGCACCGGATGCGCGCCGACCGGCTTGGGCAGGACAACGCCGTGCACAAGCTCGAGGTGGGACGGCAGCGCACTCATCCGACTATCGCGTTGGCTGGGTGGTGGGCTGCTGGTTGGTCGTGGTCGGCACCGGGATGCTGACGTTGCCGTTCTGCGGGATCACCATGAACTGGATCTTGCCCGACTCGATCGCGGTCTTCAGCAGGTAGCCCTGCGCCCCGAGCATCGCGACCTGCTGCTTCACCGACTGCAGCTCGACGTTCACCTGCTGGTTCTTCTGCTCCTGCGTGGCCTTGGCCAGCTCGGCGCGCTGCTTGGCCTCCAGGCCGTCGATGATGCCCTTGTCCAGCGGCATCGGCTTCTGGACCGTGAAGGACAGCTCACCGCAGTCGTTGCTGCCGTTGTAGCCCGGGCCGCAGAAGTAGTCGCCGCCGACCGCGGCCGGCAGCAGCCGGGTGAACTCCTTGGCCGCCGCGGACTGGAACGCCGACTTCATCTTCTCGTTGTTGTAGAGCTCCGCCCAGCCGTAGTTGGTCGCGACCGCGGACAGCGCCCGGTCGATCTGCGGGCGGAAGTAGCTCTGCAGCATGTCGTTCCAGCCGCTCTCCTCGTATGCCTCGGTCTTCAGGCCGATCCGCTCGTGGAACGACTTCAGTACGTCCTTGTTGCGGTTCAGCGTGAAGTAGACCTGGACGCGGACGCCGAGCCGGACGTTGTCCTTGCTGACCACGGTGACCTCGTCGGCGGCATCCGTGTCGGCGCCGTCACCGCCGATGATGTACGAGCGCTGGTCGATCGGGTACGTGTACAACGTGTCGCCCGGGCCGATCAGCTTGTTCGTGGAGCCGGGCGGAACCACCGACTTGAACTTCTTGTCCTCGATCACGCCGCCGCCGTAGTGCAGACCGATCCGGTTCGCGTCGGTGTTCGCGAAGTTGAAGATGTTGAACAGGATGATCAGCGCGATCACGGCCACGATCAGCCCGCCGATCACCTTCACCTTCACGCTGCCGCCCCCCTTGGGCTTGATCGCCGCAGCGGCGTTCCCCAGCTTTGCCATCAGTCGTCGAGCTCCTTGTGATCTTTCGCCAGTCGCCGGATGTCGGCGAGGGTCAGGTCGGCGGTGACCGCGATGTCCCGCGGCACCGACGGATGCGAGCTGAGCGTACGTAGCCCCTGCTCCGCAGCCACGACCGCCCGCTCCAGTGCCCTGACCTCCTGCATCAGCGCCCGGTGTTCGGCGTTCAGCTCGGTCAGCGCCTGCTCCGCGTTCACGGCCCGGCGGTACGACGCCCACGCGAACCAGGCGGTTCCGATCAACAGCACGATCGCCGGCAGTCCGAGTCTGATCATGGGTCCGATTGTGGTTCATCCCGGAGCGAAATCCTGTTGAAGGGTGCAGCGGCTGGCAGTAAGTTCGCAGTACACGCGAAGGGAGGTGGTCCAACGCATGAATTGCTATCGGACTCGTGAGGTGGCGGCGGGCTAACCGCCAACCACTAGTTAGTGGGCAAGTGGTCGGCCAATTCAACGCCGCCACCGGGCCCGCGGGCAGTCAGGTCAGTCCGCCTGACCCAGCGTTCGGCCACCCGGTCGTGTCCCTGGAAGCGCCCGCGGGCTTCTTTATTGGGGCGGTGGACAGTCGAGGCCGAGCGCCTCGCCGATCTCGAAGAGCTGCGCCTCGAAGTACGCCGCGGCGTCCGGCAGCACCCAGTGCAGCTGGCCGAAGACCTCCATGCAGATCAGGCCGTAGAGCCTGGTCCAGTAGGTCAGACCGAGGTAGATCGCGCCCGGCGGCATGCCGTTGAAATGCTCGGACTCCTGCGTCAGCTGCTCGATCAGGGTCGGGCCGAGCACGTCGTCGGACGGGTACGGGAACGGCTTCTGGTACCAGATCGCCGCGACCAGCGCCTTGAACAGGCTCCCGAACCGCATCGCGGCCTGGTGCCCCGGAGTCTCCTCGTGGTCGTCGGCGTCCGGGCTCGGCACGGCCGTCCCGAACAGCAGCGCGAACTCCGCGGGATGCGCCAGCCCCCAGTCCCGGAACCCGTTCGCCAGCAGGTAGAGCTTCGTACCGAGGTCGATGGCCTCCTCGGACCCCTTCAGCGATATCAGCGCGGTGGTCAGCTCGTCGTACAGGTCCGCGATCAGCGCGCTGATGAGCGCCTCGTGGCTCGGGAAGTACCGGTACAGCGCCGGCGGGGTCAGCCCGAGTTCGCGGGCGACCGCGCGCAACCCGATCGCCGCCGGGCCGCCGCTCACCAGCAGCCGGCGGGCCGCCGCCTTGATCTCGGCGACCGTCGCCGCACGGCGCCGGTCGCGTCCGGACTCACCCAACCTGTACGTCCTCCTTGACAGCACCTCAGGGGGCGCGTTTACAGTGTTAACAGTTAACGCTGTTCACTCTACGCCCGCTGCTCCAATCTAACGCCCTGGGGGACAGTTTCGTGTTCGAGACGCTCGGCCGTTTCGCCTATCGCCGGCGCCGTCTGGTGCTCGCCCTGACCGGTGTCTTCGTCGTCCTCGGCCTCGCCTGGGGCACCGGCGTGTTCGGCTCGCTGGCCAACGGCGGCTTCGACGCGCCGGACACCGAGGCCGCGAACGCCGTCAAGACCATCGAGCAGAACGTCGGCCGCACCGGCACCGACGTGATCGTGCTCTACCGCAACCCGTCCGGCACCGTGGCCGATCCGGTGTTCCGGCAGTCGGTCGAGCGCGACCTGGCCGAGTTGCCGACCGTCGACGTGACCGCGGTGTCGACGTACTGGAGCACCAAGTCGCCGGTCTTCGTCTCGAAGGACCAGCACAGCACGTACGCCGTACTCACGCTGGCCGGCGCAGATCCGGAGGCCCGGCTCGAGACGTTCCACAAGATCGCCTCGCAGGTGCGATCGGGACCCGCTGGTCTGGAGACCAAGGTCGGCGGCGAGGTCGCGGTGTTCGACGAGGTGAACACGCAGACCGAGCACGACATCGTGAAGGCCGAGACGATCTCGACGCCGATCGTGCTGGTGCTGCTGGTGGTCGTGTTCGGCGGTCTGGTCGCCGCGTCGCTGCCGCTGTTCGTCGGTGCGCTGGCGATCCTCGGCGCGTTCGTGCTGCTCCGCGGCCTGTCGGCGATCACCGACGTGTCGATCTTCTCGGTCAACATCGTCACGATGATCGGTCTCGGACTGGCCATCGACTACGCGCTGTTCATCGTCACCCGGTTCCGCGAAGAGCTTGCTCGCGGCAACGATGTCGAGACGGCGCTGACCGCGACCATGGCAACGGCCGGGCGGACGGTCGCGTTCTCCGGCGTGACGGTCGGGGTGGCGATCAGCAGTCTGGTCCTGTTCCCGGTGATGTTCCTGAAGTCGATGGCGTACGGCGGTGCCGCCGCGGTGGCGATCGCGATGATCGCGGCGCTGACCGCGCTACCGGCGTTGCTCGCGGTCCTCGGGCACCGGGTGAACAGCCTGCGGATCTTCAAGCCCCGGCGTTCGGCTTCTGAGCATGGCGCCTGGTACCGGCTGGCGCACAGCGTGATGAAGCGCCCGGTCCGGTACGTCGTCGTGCTCGTGCCGGTCCTGCTCGTGCTGGGAATCCCCTTCCTTTCAGCGCAGTTGGGTGGGGTCGACCATCGATCGTTGCCGGCCGGCGCTACCTCGCGGACGGTGACCGAGACACTGCAGCGCGACTTCCCGGGAGCCGGTGGGTCGGACATCTACGCGGCGGTGCGGTTCGACGCTGCCCCGGGCGATCCATCTGCGGCGTTGGCGCCGTACATGGCTGAATTGCAGCAGGTGCGGGACGTGGAGGACGTGCGGATCGGTGGGTATGCGCACGGCGTCGCCTCGGTCGTCGTACACACTCGCTTCACCGGGCAGGAGTTGCCGGCGCGGGACGTCGTGCACGGAGTGCGCGCGGTGCCGGCGCCGTCCGGGACCGACGTACAGGTCGGTGGTGAGACGGCGGGGGTCATCGACCTGCTCGAGGTGCTCAAGGAGCGGGCGCCGTACATGGCCGGATTCATCGTGGTGGTGACGTTCCTGCTGCTGTTCGTTGCCTTCGGCTCGTTCGTGCTGCCTTTGAAGGCATTGGTCATGAACGTGCTGTCGCTCTCGGCGGCGTTCGGCGCGATGGTGTGGATCTTCCAGGACGGGCATCTGTCCGGGTTCCTCGACTTCACACCGGCCGGGTTCCTCGACGCGACCAACCCGGTACTGCTGTTCGCCGTACTGTTCGGGCTGTCGATGGACTACGAGGTGTTCCTGCTCAGCCGGATCCGGGAGGAGTACGACAAGACGGGCGACAACACCCAGGCGGTCGCGCTCGGACTGCAGCGGACCGGCGGCATCATCACCAGCGCGGCCCTGCTGCTGATCATCGTGGTGGCCGCGTTCTCCACATCAGGCATCGTGTTCGTGAAGATGATCGGGGTCGGGCTGGTGATCGCGATCGCACTGGACGCGACGATCGTGCGGGCGTTGCTGGTGCCCGCGACGATGCGGCTACTCGGCCGGGCGAACTGGTGGGCACCGGCGCCGCTGGCGCGCTGGTGGAAGTCGCACGGCTTCCGAGAAGAGTCTCAGGGCTGGAGCCGCGACAGCTCCCAGTCACCGCCGGAGCTGGTCCGGCGGTAGGCCAAGCGGTCGTGCAGACGGCCGGTGCGGCCCTGCCAGAACTCGAACGCCTCCGGGGCCACCAGGTAGCCGCCCCAGAAGTATGGCGTGGAGATCTCGGTGCCCTCCGGCCACTGCCGCTCGTACGACTCGTACTGCAGGTCGAGCTCCTCACGGGACGCCACCGGCTGGCTCTGCTGGGACGCCCACGCACCGAGCTGTGACTCGCGTGGGCGGCTCGCGAAGTACTCGTCGACCTCGTCGCTGGGCAGCTTGGTGACGGTACCTTCGATGCGGACCTGTCGCTCCATCGCGTGCCACGGGAACACGAGGGCGCACTGCGGGTTTGCGGCCAGGTCGTCGGCCTTGCGGGACTGCTGGTTGGTGTAGAAGACGAACCCGCGCTCGTCCACCCGCTTCAGCAGCACAGTCCGCGCTGACGGGCGCCTGTCGGCGTCGGCGGTCGCGAGCACCATGGCGTTGGGTTCGGCCAGACCGACCTCCCGCGCCTGCTCCAGCCAGGTCTGGAACTGCACGACCGGGTCAGGAGCCACCTGGCTCTCCAGCAGCTCACCGAGCCCGTACGTACGCCGCATCTCCGCAAGGTCCACGCATCGAGCCTACTGTTTCCTCTGCGGTGTCCGCATTGTCCGTCGACCACACACCGGTCATCTCGATTCGGGTGACCGTCCGCTGCCGACGGTAGCCATCGGCAACAATATGCGTCGCAGCGGGAACCGTGCGTGCAGAGCCTGACGCGTGCTCTGCTGGGAAAGCTATCGCGGCTGCTGGCCCGGGTACTGCGGCGGCTGACCAGGGTGCTGCTGCTGGCCCTGCGGCTGGTGCCGTTGCGGCTGCGGCTGGTGCGGTTGCGGTGGTTGGTACGGCTGCTGGCCTGGGTAGCCGCCCCACTGCTGGGTCTGCTGCGGGTAGGTGGACTGGTAGCCGCTGCTGTCCTGCGCCAGCCCCGGTGGCCTCGGAAGCCTGGCCAGCTTGGACTCCTGGCTCCAGCGCCGGATACCGACCAGCAGCAGCGGTATGCCCAACAGGATGACGGACCCGTCCATCAGCAGGTATCCCGGGCCAGTGCGCGACCCCGGAAACTGGAAGAGCTTCATGACGTCCAACGTCTGCCGCACCGGCAGCAGCATCATGGCCAGCCCGACCAGGGTCAGCGTCAACCCGGACCCGGTCGTTACTCCCGCGCCGATGGCCGGCGCCGTCATCAGCAGGCCGAGCACGACGGCGATCACAACCAACAGCGCGAGCCAGGGCAGCGAATCGCCCAGGTCGTCGCGGAACATCAGCAGGCGCTGCGTCAAGTGGTTGGTCGCGTACGGCGCCGTAGTCAAGGCGACGTACGTGGCGATGACGCCGATCACGAGCCCGAGGGCGGGGAGGGGCTTTGTCATGAACCGAGACTAGACCTCGGTACGGTCCACCCCCGGACCCTCCGAACCGGTCACAAAACTGTCCGAGCGTCGGCGCGGAGAACTATGCTGCCTGAGCGCCCAGGCGCGGGCTCTTCCTGGTGGGCCTGCGTCCTGATACGAGGACGAGGGAGTCGCATGTCTGATCCGAGGACCGAGGTGCAGCACGGGCTGGAGGGTGTGGTCGCGTTCGACACGCAGATCGCCGAGCCGGACAAGGAAGGTTCGGCGCTCCGCTACCGCGGCGTGGACATCGAGGACCTGGTCGGCCGCGTGCCGTTCGAGAACGTGTGGGGCCTGCTCGTCGACGGCGCGTTCACGCCGGGTCTGCCGCCCGCCGAGCCGTTCCCGCTGCCCGTGCACACCGGCGACGTGCGCGTCGACGTACAGTCCGCGCTGGCGATGCTCGCACCCGCCTGGGGTCTGCGGCCGCTGTACGACATCGACGACGTGCAGGCGCGTGAGGATCTGTCCCGGGCGGCCGTGATGGCGCTGTCGTACGTCGCGCAGGCGGCGCGCGGGATCGGGCAGCCGATGGTGCCGCAACGCGAGGTGGACAAGGCGACCACGATCACCGAGCGGTTCATGATCCGCTGGCGCGGCGAGCCCGACCCGAAGCACGTACGGGCGGTCGACGCGTACTGGACGTCCGCGGCCGAGCACGGCATGAACGCGTCGACGTTCACCGCGCGGGTGATCGCATCGACCGGGGCGGACGTCGCCGCCGCGCTGTCCGGTGCGGTCGGTGCGATGTCCGGCCCGCTGCACGGCGGCGCGCCGGCGCGGGTGCTGACGATGATCGAGGGTGTCGAGCGCAGCGGTGACGCACGCTCGTACGTGAAAGGTCTGCTGGACGCGGGCGATCGGCTGATGGGCTTCGGGCACCGGGTGTACCGGGCCGAGGACCCGCGCGCTCGAGTACTTCGTCGTACGGCGCGTGAACTGGCCGCACCGCGCTACGAGGTCGCCGAGGCGCTGGAGCAGGCCGCGCTGGCGGAGCTGCGGGAGCGGCGTCCGGATCGCGTGCTGGAGACGAACGTGGAGTTCTGGGCGGCGATCGTCCTGGACTTCGCGGAGGTGCCGCCGCCGATGTTCACGTCGATGTTCACCTGCGCACGGACCGCCGGCTGGAGCGCCCACGTCCTGGAACAGAAACGCACCGGCCGCCTGATCCGCCCGTCCGCCATCTATTCCGGCCCGGCCTCGCGCCCTGCGGACGCGATCGAGGGCTGGGACCCCAACTGGGCTTAGCGATCCTGGCTTGGCGTGCGACCGGTTCGTTGTTTGTACTGGCGGCTGAAGTACGGGACATCCGTGTAGCCGAGGGCGGCGGCCGTTTCGGTGACGGTCATGCCGCTCTCGGTGAGCAGCTGATGCGCGCGGTCGATCCGCGCCTGGATCAGGTACTGCGCGGGTGACATCCCGAACTGCGCGACGAAGCGGCGGGTGAATTGCGCCCTGCTGAGCAACGCGCCGCGCGCCATCTCCGCGACGGTCCAGTCCCGGCCCGGGTCCTGCCGGAGCTGCCTGGCGATGTCGTCGACCGCCGTGTCGATGACGCTGCGACCCGGATGGTGGACGGCGTCCCAGATCAGCGCGACCAGTTGCTCGAGGCACAGTTCGGCCTGATGCCGGCCGAGCGCGTCACCGCGGCGGTACGACGCGTCGCTGGTCCGCGCGAGGACGCCGAGCAGCTCGCGGTCGAGCACCTCGCCCCAGCGCGGATCCGGGGCGGCGGAGGTGGCGGTGACGAAGTGCATGCCGAAGACCAGGAGCCGGCGGTGCGGGTCATGGGTGGCTCGTGGGGCGTCGCCGGGTTGGAAGACCGCGCAGACGCCGGGGCTCAGTTCCTGACGGCTGCCGTCGAGCTCGAGGGCGCCGCGACCGTCGACGACGCACCAGAGTAGGTGATCCTTTAGCACGGGCGATGTCCACGACCAGCTGGGCTCGCAGCGCCAGAAGGTCGGCGCGGACATCCGCTCGATCCGGAGTCGGTGCAACAAAAGTTCAAGTCCTCGCGCGAATCGTCCGTGGTCCTGTTCGGCTTGTCAGCAGGAAAATGGGGTTCACCGGAAGACTAGGGCAGATTCGCGGGAGCCGTGCATGAGCGTTTCATCCAACGTTGTCGACGTACACCAGGAAGAGTTCGAGCGCACCGGGTACACGTTGGTGCGGGGGCTGTTCTCCACGGACGAGGCCGAGCGGCTGCGGGACCACTACATGGACGTACGGCGCAGCGGGCCGCAGGCACACGTGTTCGCGGGACACGCGTCGACCGACCGGGACCCGCTCAAGCGGTACCCGCGCTTGGCGCAGATGCACCGGTGGGACGACGTGTCGCTGGAGTGGATGACCGACCCGCGCATCGATCGGGTGATGACGGCACTGCTCGGCAGGTCGCCGTACGCGGTGCAGACGATGCTCTACTTCAAGCCGCCGGGCTCCCGCGGGCAGGCGCTGCACCAGGACAACTTCTATCTGAAGGCCGATCCCGGGACGTGCGTCGCGGCGTGGATGGCGCTCGACCGGGTCGACGAGGCGAACGGGTGCCTGGAGGTCGTCCCCGGGTCGCACCGCTGGCCGATCCTGTGCACCGAGAAGGCCGACACCACGGTCAGCTTCACCGATGTCACGGTCCCGCTCCCGTCGGCCGGCACCGCCGTACGCGTCGAGATGGAGCCTGGTGACGTGCTGTTCTTCCATGGCGCACTGGTCCACGGCAGCAACCCGAACATCACGACCGACCACTTCCGGCGGGCGCTCATCGGTCACTACATCGAGGGCGAGGCCGAGCGGGTCGCGCAGTACTACCACCCGGCGCTGCGGATGGACGGCACCGAGCTCACCCTCGAGGTAGCCGAAGGCGGCGGCGCCTGCGGCGAGTGGACCGACACCCCCGACGGCCCGGTAGCCCTCCTCACCGGCACCGAGCGAACCACCCGCAAGCACGAGTAGCCGCCCCACCGCTGCCACGGCGCCGCCCCCTCGGGCATCGTTGTGGCGTCTTTGTGGCGACTTTGTGCACCGGATCCGTACGCCGAGCGTCCCGCCGTACGGATCCGGTGCACAAAGTGGACCCCGGATGGGGGGTCGGGTGGGATGTGCGAAGATGGATCGCGCTGACAGCGTCGTCGGCCTTCTTGTTGCAGACGACGAAGGGGACACGCTGGTGACCAGCGAAATTCAGATTCCTGAAGAGCTCAAGCCCGCGGACGGACGCTTCGGGGCCGGGCCGTCGAAGGTTCGTCCGGAAGCCGTCGCCGCGCTGGCGACCGAGGGCGCGAAGCTGCTCGGCACCTCCCACCGGCAGGCGCCGGTGAAGAACCTCGTGAAGCGGGTTCAGGAAGGTGTCGCCGAGCTCTTCCAACTGCCCGACGGGTACCAGGTCGTGCTCGGCAACGGCGGCTCGACCGCGTTCTGGGACGTCGCGACGTTCGGGCTGATCCGGGAGAAGAGCCAGCACCTGAGCTTCGGTGAGTTCTCCTCGAAGTTCGCGAAGGCCTCGCAGCTGGCACCGCACCTCGGCGACCCGTCGATCGTGAAGGCCGAGCCCGGCACGCGTTCGGTCGCGGTGGCGGAGGCCGGCGTCGACCTGTACGCGTGGCCGCACAACGAGACCTCCACCGGCGTGATGGCGCCGGTCAAGCGAGTCGAGGGCGCCGACGAGGGTGCGCTGGTCGCGATCGACGCGACCTCGGGCGCGGCAGGCCTGCCCGTCGACCTGAACGAGGCCGACGTCTACTACTTCGCACCCCAGAAGGGCTTCGCGTCCGACGGCGGCCTGTGGATCGCACTGATGAGCCCGGCCGCGCTCGCGCGGGTCGAGGAGATCGGAGCGTCCGGCCGGTGGATCCCGGCGTTCCTGGACCTGGCGACGGCGGTCGACAACTCCAGCAAGAACCAGACATACAACACGCCGTCGCTCGCCACACTGTTCCTGATGGCGGAGCAGACCGACTGGATCAACAACCAGGGCGGGCTGGCATGGAGCGTCGCCCGTACGACGGACTCCAGCACCCGCCTGTACACGTGGGCCGAGAAGTCCGAGTACGCCACGCCGTACGTCACCGACCCCGACGCCCGCTCGCTCGTCGTCGGCACCATCGACCTCGACGACTCGATCGACGCCACCGCGGTCGCCAAGACGCTCCGCGCCAACGGCATCGTCGACACCGAGCCCTACCGCAAACTCGGCCGCAACCAACTTCGCGTAGCCATGTTCCCCGCGGTAGCCCCCGAAGACGTCGAAAAACTCACCCAATCCATCGACTACGTAGTCGAAAACCTCAAGTAACCCCACCCCACAGCCGCCGTCCCACCCCGGGCCGGCGGCTGTCCCCTTCCCGACCCTCAAACCACCCCGCCCACGCACCCCGCCCACGCACTCCGCCCGCCCCGCCCGCGCAATCCACCACCGCACGCGGGTGGCGTGCACCGCACGCACCGCACGTGGCGCACGTGGCGTGCACCGCACGTGGCGCACGTGGCGTGCACCGCACGTGGCGTGCACCGCACGGTCCGTCCCACCGGCCGGCCCCGACCAAGCAAGACCGGAGGCCCCGCATACGAGGGGATATCCGACGGCGTTGTGGGGTAACCCGAGGGATAAGAAGGGGGAACCCCCCACACCCCGGGGTAA
>NZ_JBSGTS010000043.1:0-20070 GCF_053607525.1 Kribbella sp. NPDC055110 | reverse complement strand
CATCCCCCGGCGCCCCCTATTTGTTGGTTATATCCGGGGGGTTGGTGGTTTCCCCTTTGTTATAGCCGGCTACACCCCACAACACCAGGGGATATCCGGCTCTCCTGCCGGAGGTGTGGGTGTTGCGTTGCCCGCCGGCGGGTTATGTGTCCGATGGGGGAAGCAAGAGGCCAGCAGTGACATAACCCGCCAGTGGTGACCTGCCGACGCGCTGGCGTGGGGCTGCCACGCCGGGTGGCCAGCTGGATGATCGGGTTGGTAGCAGCACGGCCCCTCGCAGGCCGAGTGATGTGCGCGCTCGACAGGTAGTACACCGGCGAGATGCCGTACGCATGGACGCGTTCACGCTCAGGTGCACTACCCGCCCACTCGACAGGTCCTGTCGAGCTGCTGATCACACCAGACCGAGCGCCGCCCTGGGACCCGTCGACCACCCACATCAGTCACCAGAGCGGGTTGGTTTCTCCGGCGACGGATTGCCCCTTGGCATACCCACCCACAACCGACTACCAGCGGATCTTCACCACTCACGAACGACGCCTGTCGGCCGATTCACGGCGCCCGCTGAGCGTAAGGCGCACCGACGCCGGCCAGTTGGTGAGTGGTGGAGGTCCACCCAACGCCAGACCGCCGCGCCCGATGGAGTCGCGCCGCACGCTGACCCGGCGGGGTGGGGCGAGTGCTGGCGCGGCGCACGCTGGCGCAGTGGGAGCTGGCGCGGCGCACGCTGGCGCCGTGGGAGCTGGCGCGGCGCACGCTGGCGCCGTGGGAGCTGGCGCGACGGGCGACGGGTGTGAGGTTAGGAGTGGGGGCGGCGGTGGGGGGTGGGTGGGGATTGGCCTGTTAGGCGGGCGTTTTCGGCTTGGCGGTCTTGGCGTTCGCGGCGGCCGGGGGGGAAGGTGATGACGGTGATGATGAGGGCGAAGAGGGCGGCGCCGATGATGATCCAGCGGAGGTTGTGGCTCTTGCCGGCGTCGGAGCTGTTGCTGTCAGTCGTCGCCGGCTTGGGGGTGGCGCTGGCTGTGGGGGGCGTGGATGCGGCGGCCTTGGCGGGCACCTGCACCTGGTAGACAGCCGAGTTCGGGCCTTCGCTGCCGACCAGGACGGTTCCGTCGGTCGGGCCGACGGCAACGGTCTCCCCCTGGCCGAGCGGTGCGGCGCCGCGGGCGATGGCGTTGGGGGTCTCGCCCCAGGCGACGGTCGTCACGTCGACGTACGTGCGCAGCACCACTCGCTGACCGTCCGGCAGGAACGTCCCGTCGGTGATCACCCCAGACGGCGCCGCGGCGAGCTTGGTCAGGTCGTTCGTGCCTTCGCGGGACGGTGCAGGCGGCGCCGCGTAGATCGCGCCGGTGCCCTTGAGAGCCTTGGTGACGATGTAGAGCTGGCTGGTCCCCGGCTCGATCAGCAGGGTCTCGGCGTCGTGGGCCCCGTCGGGGTACTTGAAGTCGAACCGGTGGTACTTGACGTTCGACTGGTCCTCGAGGGTTTCCGGCTCCGGGATCGTATAGATCTCGATCTGGTCCCGGTTCTCCTTGTTGTCGCCGATGTCCGCGATGTAGATCGTGCCGTCCCGGTCCACGCCGAGCGCCTCCACGTCGGTGACCTTCGCACCGAACCGCAGGACGGCTTTCACCTTGCCGGTGGCGTCCAGGGCGAACACCCGCCCGGGGTCACCGGAGTCGTTCACGGTCCAGTAGATCCCCGGGTGCTTGACGCTCTTCGCCAGTCCGGACGATTCGTGGATCCGATCGTCTTGGATCGTGTACAGCTTCTTCGGCGCCGGCGTCGTCGGCCCCGCGTCCACGCTCGCCGCGGCCGGTGACGCGGGCAGCGCCACACCCGCGAGCGTGCACAGCGTCGCCCCCAGCAGAGCGAGCGCGGTCCGGACCTGTCTCACGACACCACCTCGGTGACCGGGGTTTGTTCGGACGGCGGAAGCAGCAGCTGTGCCAACCGCGGCGTCACCTGCCATTCGGTGACCATCGACCGGTACTCGGCCTGCAAGTCCGCGGTCGGCTTGGCACCGGTCCGCGCAGCGCGGAGCAACAGATTGCGCGGCGTGTGCTGACTGTCCACGAACTGCACGACCTCCACCCGGTAACCGACCTGTCGGAGCACAGCCGCCCGCAGGGAGTCCGTCAGGACGTCGGCGAACCGCTCACGAACGATGCCATATCTCGTCATCAGCGCATAAGGCGCCGGTGGTGTGACGCTCTTGAGCTGCTTTTGGATGTCGTGATGACAACATGGGGCCGCGAGCACCAGTGAAGCCTCCCAGCCGACGGCCCGCGCCAGCGCGTCGTCGGTCGCGGTGTCGCAGGCGTGCAGCGCCAGGACGACGTCGGGCCGGACGTCCAGCTCGGCACCCTCGATGGTCGCGTCCAGGAACCGCAGGTGCTCCTGCCAGCCGAGTGCCTCGACCACCCGCGTGTTCCGCTTCCGCGCCGCCGGGTTGTGGTCGATACCGGTCATCCGGACGTCGTGCCCGGCCTCGGTGAGCAGGTGGTACGCCGCCAGCGTGAGGTACGCGTTCCCGCAGCCGAGGTCGACCACCTGCAGTGGCCGCCCAGCCGCGACCCGCCCCGCCGCGACCGCATCGTCGAGCGCCGGCGCGAGCAGCTTGCAGAACTCCTCGATCTGCTTGTACTTCGCCTGCCGGGACGGCTTCACCCGGCCCTGGTGGTCGCTGATCCCGAGCTCGATCAGGAACGGCGCCGCCGGATCGAGCACCCGGCGCTTCACCCGGTCGTGGCCGGTCTCCTGCTCCCGGAGGTCCTCCTGCCGGTGCAGCAGCTCCTTGCCCTTCTTGGTGTACCGCATCCGCAGCGTCTCGCTCGTCGTCTCGACGTGCCACGACCCGTACGACGCGTCGAGGAGCTCCTCGACCGCCTTCTCCAGATCCGCGCCCGCCACGTTGCGCGTGTGCGCCTGGCGCTCGTCGAACTCGGTGATCTGCAGGTGCCGCTGCCCCTTCAAGTCGACGTACCGCACCTCCGCCCGCAGGTACGACGGCGGCTCCAGGCCACGGCGCCGGCCCGAGGCCAGACCGCGCACCAAACCGCTCTGGTCGAGGAGGGCAGAACGGATCACCGCCCGCGCTCCGGACTCCTCCGGCAGCACCGACTCGTCCGACCGCACCTCTGGCTGCACTGCGCCATTGTCCCCGACCCATCGGGTCGATCACAAAAGGGTCTCGCCCACCCACCGTCGCAACCGATGAACCCGCCGCAGTCACCCCCGGCCGGCTCATGGGAGTTGCTGGTCGTCGGCGAGCAGCCCGAGCCCTCTGAGGCGGGTGATGATGCCGCCCTCCTGGCGGCCCAGGGCGGCGACGAGTTCCTCCAAGGTCGCGCTGTTGTTGTACATCTCGATCAGGGTGTGCTCGTCGTCGGGACTCCACTGGCGGAACGCGTTGGGGTGCGTCTTCCGGGCGCGCTTGATCTTCTGGGTCATCGAGCGCAGGTTCAGCGGCTCGAGCGACCGGATCCGCGCCTGCCGGTGGCGGCCGACCTCCTCGCCCTCCCGCCAGAACACCACCGCCCCGTCGTCGAACGTCATCAGGTCGGCCGGCACGTCGCAGTAGTCGGCGTCCTCGAGCATCACGCGCATCATCGCTGGTTCTCTCCATTTCCTCGGTGGATCCGTGGTCGACAGAGAAGATGCCGCGATCCCGCCGCCTCCGACCCACCGATTCGCAACCTGTGGACAACCGAACCGCACAACTTCTTTGCAAAACCTATTTGCAAAGAGTCTTTGCAGTCCTATGCTCAGAACCATGAGCGACGAGAACCAGGGCGTGGAGAACCAGAGCGAGGGGAAGCAGGGCGAGGGGAAGCAGGGCGTGGAGCCGGCACGCACGGTCCAGCTGGACCGCCACCTGGTGCGCGCCCTCGCACACCCGACGCGGAACCGGATCCTGGGCCTCCTCCGGGTCTACGGCCCGCAGACCGCCACCACCCTGGCCGGCCGGCTCGGCGTGAACACCGGTGCGACCAGCTACCACCTCCGCCAACTGGCGGAGGCCGGTCTGGTGGTCGAGGACGACAGCCGCGGCAACGCCCGCGACCGCTGGTGGAAGTCGGCGCACCAGGGCACCGAGTTCAACGCGGCCGAGCTGCTGAACCAGGAGCCCGAGCTGGCCCTGGGCTTCCTGCACGGCGTCGGCCAGACGTACGCGGAGAACATCTTCGGCTTCATCGACGCGATGCAGACGATGCCCGACGACTGGCGCGACGCCAGCGTGCTCTCGGACTACTTCTTCCACCTCCGGGCCGACCAGCTCGACGCGATGATGCGGGAGGTCATGGCGGTCCTGGAGAAGTACAAGACGCCGGACCTCACCGCTCCGCTCCCGGAAGGCGCCGAGCAGGTCACCGTGCAGATCCAGGCGTTCCCACGCGAGACGCGCCAGCAGGACTAGGGGGCGACGATGAAGAGAAACCGGGCGCCGTTGGCGGCGTTCCTGGTGGCGAACGTGGTGTCGATCTGCGGGACCCGGGTCAGCGCGATCGCGATCCCGTGGTTCGTCCTGATCACCACGGGGTCCCCGGTCAAGACTGGTCTCGTGGCGATGGCGGAGATGGCGCCGCTGGTCATAGTGAAGGCAATCGGCGGGCCCCTGATCGACAAGGTCGGGGCACGTCGGATCAGCGTCGTGGCAGACACCGCCAGTACAGCGGTGGTCGCACTGATCCCCCTCCTGCACGAGCTGGGCCTCCTGCACTTCCCAACCCTGCTGGCACTGGTCGCGATCGCCGGTGCACTGCGTGGACCAGGCGACTCCGCCAAGTCGACGCTGATCCCGGACATCGCCCGGGTCGCGCGGGTCCCGCTGGAGCGAGTGACAGGCCTGGAGAGTACGACGGAACGCCTGGCGGGATTCTTCGCGTTCGCGCTCGCCGGCGGCCTCATCACCCTGGTCGGAGCAGTCAACGCCCTCTGGATCGACGCGGTGTCGTTCGGCATCTGCGCCGTACTGATCGCCCGCTGGGTCCCCAAGTACGCAACGCCCGCACCAACGGAAGAGCAGGGCTACGGCCGCCAACTGCTCGAGGGTTGGACGTTCCTGCGGACCGAAAAGCTCCTGCTGCCGCTGGTCGTCATGATTGCTGTGACCAACCTGCTGGACGCCGCGACCAGCACGGTACTGCTGCCCGTCTGGATCAAGGATCACGGCTACGGTCCTGGCCACACCAGCCTGATCCTCACGTCGTTCGGAGTGACGGCGACGCTGTTCGCCTTGCTGGCATCGGCGATCGGTGACCGCATCCCCCGCAAGCTTGTCTTCACGGTCGCGTTCCTGATCGCCGGAGCGCCGCGCTTCGTGGCAATGGCCACTGATGCGCCGGTCTGGACCCTGATGGCGGTGTACGCCGTCGGCGGCATCGGAGCCGGCTTCATCAACCCCGTGCTCGGCGCGATCCAGATCGAACGGATCCCCAGCCACCTGCTCGGCCGGGTCAACTCGCTGTCCAACGCTGTCTGCTGGACCGGCGTACCGCTTGGTGGTCTCGTAGCTGGTGGGGCCGTCGCGGCCATAGGTCTAGCGCCTGCACTGCTTGCAGGTGGCGCGATCTATCTGATCGCAACCATGTCACCGGTGCTGATCGGCCGCCACGAGCAGTGGAGAGCTACACCGGGTCCGACGGATCCTCAGGGAACGGCGGCAGATCCAGATCGGGTGGCAGTCGGAGCGTCTTAGCCTTCGTGGCGTTGTCCAGCTCGCGTCGCATCCGGTCTCGCTCCGCCCGGAGCAGCCCCAGCATCACCAGGTCCAGCAACATCCCACCGGCGGCCGCGAACTGCGTGGCGGCGAACTGGAAGACCTGTGTCATCAGCAACGACACCAGCACCGCCAGCTCGAACAGCCGGACCGCCCTGGCGCGATTGCCCTTCCGCAACGCCAGGGCGCCGCGCACCGTGAACGTTGCCGACAGCAAACTCCCTGCCGCCACACCGAGCACCGGGAGGTGGTTGAGTCCTTCACCCAGCACAGCAGCGATGACCAGCGCCGCGACGAACTGCACCGCCAGTGCGGCGACGGCGATCGGCGGCGCCTTCGGGTGGGTGGCGAGGCGCTCGAACCCACGCTGCAGCGCCTGCCAGGCCGCGTCCACCGGAGCGGCCAACTCGACCTCGTCAGGCGGACATGCGGCAAGCAGCTCGGACGTCTCCCGCCGCCCCTCGACCTGCGCGGGTACGGCGCGCAGCAGCTCCGCCGCCTCGGCACGGCGCCGCCTGGACAGACCGCCCGCGACCCCTTCGACCGTGTGGTCGATGACGTTCGCCAGCTCCTCCCGCGGGTCGATCGGCCGGCGCGTGGTGAGGAAACGGAACCCGAGCACGATCAGCACGAAGACGACGTACACGATCGCGGCTGTCGGCTTGTAGAAGTAGTTGTTGTCCGAGGTGACGAACTTCCCCACCTCGTCGATGAACAGCCCGAACCCGATCCCGCCGACCGTTGCCGCGGCCGGTCGCACCACGGGCCCGACGTACCCGAGCAGCAGGGAGATCGCGATCAGCATCAGCAGCCCGCCGGGCAGCACGTGGGCGATGTGCAGGCCCTTGCCGCCGATCTGCGGGTACCCGCTCAGGCTGAGGATCAGCCGAGTGATCAGCACCGTCGCGACCCCGGACACCACGAACGTGGTCAGGTGCTCCCCTGAACGCACGTTGCGGACCAGGCCGGCCCGCATCAGGTACGACGAACGCTCACCGGGGGTACTCATGCGCCCACACGTTAGCGTCAGCGGAGGAAGGCCGCCACGACGACGATGGCGACCAGGGCGGCCAGTACGAGCGAGGTCACCAGTCGGCGCGTGCGGGGGTCCACGTGGTCAGGGTAGGGGGAAGTTCCCCGTCAGTGCGCCATCGGGGTCGACCCGCTGCTTGATCTCACGCAGTCTCGCCAGGTCCGGCTCGCTGAAGCAGTCCGTCAGCGAGCCCCACGCGGACAGTCCGGTCGGCGGCATGTCATCGGCGCGCCACGGCGCCAGCGTCTCCTGCAGCGACCGCAAGGCCGCCACCGCGCGCTCCTGCAGCTCCGGCGACGGCACGATCGACACCGCCAGCACCATGTACTGCGCTGCCGGGTCAGCCGAACCCACTCCGGGGCGGCTGACGACACTACTGGCCCGCAGGTGCCGGATCTGTGCCTGGAGGATCAGCGACGGCTGACCGCAGTACTCGATCAGCGTGCTGATCAGCTCCGGCGTGAGCTCGTCAAACGTACTGGTGATCAGCGAGAGCGCCTGCGGCAGTGCAGGCACCGAGTTCAGCTCCCCCACGCCGCTCGGCTGGAGCGGACCGATCGCGTCCACAACCGGCGTACCCGCCGCCCGGATGGTCGCCAGCACGCCCTCAAGCGCCTCTGGCTCGTACGGCGTGATCACGTCGACGATGCAGAACGACTTCCCGCGTACGTCGTCCGGCACCGCCGGGGACTGCGGGTAGTACATCAGGTACGCCCACAGCGTCACCTGCTCCGGCGCCTCCTGTGTCGCCTTCGCGTACGCCGTCAGCACAGCCTCGGACTGCTCGATCGGGAACATCAACCGCCCACCGGTGATGGCCGGAGCCTCATGTAGCTCTACCTCGGCCGAAACCACCACACCGAAGTTCCCACCGCCACCGCGCAGCGCCCACATCAGGTCGGGGTCGACCGTGTCGTCGACCCACCGGCGCGTACCGCTGCCGTCAACGAGCTCCACGGCCCGCAGGCTCGCCGCACCACTCCCGTATGGGCGTGAGAACCACGAGAACCCACCACCGGTGCAGAAACCGACCACGGAGATGTTTCCGGTCGAGCCAGGCAGTCCGGTCAGCCCGGTGCCGTCCAGTGCGGTCTGCACACTCCCCCAGCGCACGCCAGCACCTACCCGTACGACGCGGGCGTCCGTGTCGACCCGCAGGTCGTCGAGCGCGTCGGTCCGCACCACGATCGTCCCGTCGAGCGCGGGCGTCGCTCCGTGCCCACCTGCTTGCGCCGCCACCTTCAGCCCATGCGCAGCGGCGTACGCCACCACATGCTCGACGTCGGTCGGCGTAGCCACCTCAACCACGGCTACGGGCTGCTGGTCGACGGACCGGTTCCAGCCACGCCGCACCTGCTCCCAGTCCGGGTCGTCAGGTGTCACCAGTCGTCCAGTCAGTACGCCACGCAGTTCCTCCATACCACCCACTATCACAGCCGCCGGCACGCACCAGCGGTCACAGCCCCACACGGTGTCCTCATGCCCACCCGATCGGGCACACCGCGATATCCGAGAAAGGGATTGGCTGGCGACGACCGGACGGTCGGGTGTTAGCGGAGGTTTGTCAGGGGTTCGGGGCGGTGTACGCCGCGGGGGCGGTAGCCGAGGGCGTCGGAGAGGCCGAGGTAGTCGGACAGGAGCCAGATGATGGCCAGCCACATCTCGGTGCCTTGCAGGCCGGGGATCGCGCGGTCGTCGGTGCCGTCGGGGGCGAACGCGAAGCCGGCGCCGTCGATCCAGCGGGGCAGGATCGCGCGCAGCTGCGCCTCGGCCCAGCGACGGCCTTCCTGCTCGCCGTACGTCGTCTGCTTGCGCGCCAGCCACAGCGGGTGGATGACGTCGAGAACGTTGCACGCGTTGTAGTTGTCGCCGGTGAACATCCGCCGGTCGTTGCTGTGGGCAAGTACTGTGGCGACGGCCTGCTCGGGGTACGGCAGCGGGAGCCCGAACTGGGCGTAGGTCCCGCGGGTAAGGCGGTAGAAACCGTTCACGACCTGCAGCAGTCCGTCATCAGGATGCGGCGAGCCCCACACGCCCGTCGCGGAATCGGCGTGGGTGAGGAGCCAGCCCATCAAGAGTTCGAGTGCCCCGGACTCCCGGTGATCGTTGAGCGCCAGCGCCGTACCGAGACCGTCGATGCCGGAGCCTGCCGACCAGGATCTCCTTGCCCAGGGCAAATTGTCGAGATCGTCGAGGGTGAAGTCCGTCGTGATCTGGTGCTCGAAGCTGCTGCCGAGCACCTGGAGGGCATAGCCGACACACAGCACGTGGTAGCTCGCGGGCCCTTGCAGGACTGAGAGTTCGGCGTCCGACGGTTTGCCGAGACCGTCGTCGGAGAGGTCTCCGGGTGATACCAGTCCGGTGGCCGGATCCTGGCGCGCGCGGAGCCGCCGGACGAGGTCGTCACGGGTGTGGCCGGCCGGCGTCCGGCGTACCAGCAGGTCCGCGATCTCGATCGCGTCGCACCACGGGCGGATCTCCGGATCGCGGTCGATGCCGGGACGGTCGACGAAGCGGGAGCCGTCCCAGCAGCGCGCGAGTACGTCGTCGGTCTGCTCGCGGGCCTTTGCGGCGAACGAGTTCAGCAAGGTCGGTAGATCACCTGACATGGATGCTCCTGTCCGCGAGCGGAGGATACGGGCGGGGTTGCCGGCCGCGACCGAGTCGGCCGGGATGTCCTTGGTGACGACCGCGCCGGCGCCGATGATGGTGTGCGGGCCGACCGTGACGCCGTCGAGGATCGTCACGTTGGAGCCGATCCACACGTCGTCGCCGATCGTGATGCCGACCGCGGTGTGCGGCTGCTTGAAGATCGGCTCGCCGGGCGCGGTGCCGTGGTTGAACGCAAGCAGCGACGTGTGAGCGCCGATCCGGACGCCGTCGCCGATCACCACCTTGCCGCGGACGGCGGAGAACGGGTTGATGGTGGAGTCGGAGCCGAGCGAGATCTGCCCGGTGACGTAGGCGTGCGCGGCGATGTACGAGCGCTCTCCCATCCGCAACTCGTCGCAGTACACGGCGGCGGACTCCGCGACGTACACGTCGGCGGCGAGTTCGACCGACCCGCTGAGCCGCGCCTGCCGCTCAATCTGCCGCTCGCGCTCCGCGTCCGAGGCCTTCCGCTTGTACTCCCAGGGCAGGAAATCCAGTCGCAACGGCTCAGTCGGCAGCATGGGAAAACGCTATCCAATTCTCGGGACGCAATCCAGCCCTGAAAGGCCGCTGCTAACCTCCCGTCTGACATGAACACTTTTCCGTCTGTGCGAGGGGCGGCCGGGCGATGACGACGAGCGGACCCGTGGCAGACGGCGACGACAACAGTGACGGCACGACCGACGGCACGACCGACGGCATCAGTGACGGCACCGGTGACGGCGGCGACGGTACGGCGGGCAACACCCGCCGGAGCCACCGAGTCACGATCAGCGACCTCGCCCGTCGACTGCACATCTCGAAAGCGTCCGTCTCGTACGCGCTGAACGGCCGCGCCGGGGTCAGCGACGAGACCCGGCAGCGGGTGCTCGACCTGGCCGAGGAGCTGGGATTCCACCCGAACTCCGCCGCGGTCGCACTGTCCGCGAGCCGCACCCGGACGATCGGGATCGTGATCGCCAGGGACCCGACGCTGATCTCGACCGAAGCGTTCTACATGCGCACCCTGGTCGGCATCGAGAAGTACCTGAACGAGGTCGACTCCTCGCTGCTGCTCCGGCTCACGGGCGAGCAGGGCGAGGATCTCGACGTACTGCGGCGGTGGTCGCGGCAGGGGCGCGTGGACGGGTTCATCCTGTTCGACGAGCACGACGACGACCCGCGGATCCCGGTGCTGAAGGAGCTCGGGGTGCCGTGCGTGGTGGTGAGCTCGAACGCGCCGGACGACGCTGTCGGGCGGCTGATCAGCTCGCCGGACGAGACCGTCTCGCTGCTGCTCGATCACCTGGCCGGGTTCGGGCACACGAACATCGCGCACATCAGCGGGCCGTTCACGTTCATCCACGAGCGGCTCCGGGTCCAGACGTTGCAGGAGCACGCAGCGCGGCACGGGATCACCGTGCGGCATGTCGAGGGCACCTATCGGTACGACGACGGCGCCGAACTCACGCGCCAACTGCTGACCGGGCCGAATCCGCCGACCGCGATCGTGCTCGGCAACGATCTGATGGCGGTCGCGGCGCTCCGGGTCGCGATGGATCTGGGTACGGCGGTGCCCGGTGAGGTCTCGATCGTCGCCTGGGACGACTCGCCGTTGTGCGAACTCGCGCGGCCCGGGATCACCGCGGTCGACCAGAAGACCATGGAACGCGGCCGCGCCGCCGCCGACCTGCTGCTCCGGATCGTCACCGGCGACAACACCCTCCACGAGGAAGCCCCGGCCGGCGAACTCCGCCACCGAGAGTCCTCCGGACCAGCCCGCTCCTGACCCTGCCCCCGGAACCGGAGGGTTGCCCCGCGGGTGGGTGGGTTTGGGCGCAGTTTGAAGACTGTGTGAAATCGGGTCGTTCCGGAGAGTGTTGGATTGCGTTTTCCGGGCCCTGGGTGAAGGTTGATGGGGTCACGAGGTCGTAACGAACACGGCCCTACTGAACCGGTTAGGGTTACGGAACTTAACCGGTTAGGCCAGTATGGGGCCGATCCGCCTCCGCAGGTCTGCGGAGGCTCGAGACGGGACGAGGGAGTCCGACGTGAGACTGCGTTCGCTTGTAGCCGCGGTTGCGGCGACCGCCCTGGGAATCAGCCTCGCCGCCTGCGGTGGCGGCAAGGACGATTCCTCCGGCGGCAGCACCGGTGACCAGACGCTGACCTACTGGGCCAGCAACCAGGGCACCAGCCTCGACAACGACAAGGAGGTCCTGACCCCGGTCCTGCAGAAGTTCACCCAGGAGACCGGGATCAAGGTGAACCTCGAGGTGATCGGCTGGAACGACCTGCAGACCCGGATCCAGACCGCGATCACCTCGGGTCAGGCGCCGGACGTGGTCAACATCGGCAACACCTGGGCGGCCTCGCTGCAGGCGACCGACGCGTTCCTGCCGTTCGACGGCGACGCGATGACCGCGATCGGGGGCAAGGACAAGTTCGTGCCGACGGCTCTGGCGACCGGCGGCAAGGAAGGCACCGACCCGACCTCGGTCCCGCTCTACGGTCTGGCCTACGGCCTGTACTACAACAAGGCGATGTTCGCCGCGGCCGGCCTGCAGCCGCCGAAGACCTGGGAGGACATGGTCTCCGCGGCCCAGAAGCTGACCAACTCGGCGAAGAACCAGTGGGGTATGGCGCTGGCGGCCGGCAGCTACACCGAGAACGTGCACTTCGCGTTCATCAACGCGGCGCAGAACAAGGCCGACTGGTTCAACAGCGACGGCAAACCGACATTTACCGGTGACGGCAACGTGCAGGGCGTCCTGCGGTACCTCGACCTGATGCAGAAGGACAAGGTCGCGAACCCGTCGAACGCGCAGTACGACAACGGCACCAAGTCGGTGAACGACTTCGCCACCAAGAAGGTCGCGATGGTCATCAACCAGAACAACGCGGACTCCTCGATCGTTGCCAACGGCATGAAGGCCGGCGAGTACGGCGTCGTACCGTTCCCGGCTCCGGCCGGCGGCGAGCAGGTGGCCAGCCACGTGGCGGGCATCAACCTGTCGATCTTCAAGAACACCAAGCACAAGGACGCGGCGCTGAAGTTCGTGAAGTACATGACGGACGCGAACACGCAGACCACGCTGGGCAAGCCGTTCTCGTCGCTGCCGGTGCTGAAGGACGCGAAGCCGGTCTTCACCACCGACGCGGCCGAGGCGGCGACCTTCCAGGACGTCTACAACACCAAGTCCAAGCCGCTGCCGCTGGTGCCGGCCGAGGACCAGTTCGAGAGCACTGTCGGCAAGGCGATGAACGCGCTGTTCGCCAAGATCGCGACCGGCGGGACGGTGACCGCCGACGATGTGAAGGCGGCGCTGAAGACCGCCGAGGACCAGGTGGCGGCAAGTAGCTGATGTCCCTCGCCACAGAGCAAGCTTCGCCGGCCGCCACGCGGCCGGCGAAGCCCAAGACCAAGCGCGGTCTCGAGCACCGGCCCGGGCTGAGGCGGTGGCTGCCGTACGCGCTGCTGGCCCCAGCCGTGTTGCTGGAACTGTTCATCCACATCATTCCGATGCTGGTCGGGATCTGGATGAGCTTCGTCAAGCTGACCAAGTTCTTCATCGCGAACTGGTCCTCCGCGCCCGGCGCCGGACTCGGCAACTACAAGGTCGCGCTGGACTTCAACAACGCGGTCGGGCAGGGGCTGCTGAAGTCCTTCGGCGTCACGGTCGTCTTCTCGCTCGTCACGGTCGCGTTCTCGTGGGTGCTCGGGATGGCCGCAGCGGTCGCCCTGCAGCCGGAGTTCCGCGGCCGGGGCATCATCCGCACCTTGTTCCTGGTCCCGTACGCGCTCCCGGCGTACGCCGGAATTCTGACCTGGAACTTCATGCTCCAGCGCGACACCGGCGCCGTGAACCACGTGCTGACTCAGCTGCACCTCACCGACGGGAAGCCGTTCTGGCTGATCGGCAGCAACGCGCTGATCTCGCTGATCACGGTGGCCGGCTGGAAGCTGTGGACGTTCGCGTTCCTCACCCTGATGGCCGGTATGCAGAGCATCCCGCGGGACCTCTACGAGGCCGCGTCGGTGGACGGCGCCGGCAACATCCGGCAGTGGCGCAACATCACGCTCCCGTCGCTGCGGCCGGTGAACCTCGTGCTCGTCCTCGTGCTGTTCCTGTGGACGTTCAGCGACTTCAACACGCCGTACGTGCTGTTCGGTACGGCGCAGCCGCCGGCCGGTGACCTGATCACGTTCCACATCTACAACGCGTCGTTCCTGACCTGGAACTTCGGTACCGGGGCGGCGATGTCCGTGCTGCTGCTGATCTTCCTGATGATCGTCACCGGCGCGTACCTGCTCGTCACCGGAAGGAGGTCGCGTCGTGCGTGAGACCCGAGGTTTCAAGATCTACCGCGGTGTCACCCTCACAGTGCTGGGATTGTTCGTCCTGATCCCGCTGTACGTGATGATCACGTCGTCGCTGAAACCGCTGAAGGACGTGCAGGGCGCGTTCACCTGGTGGCCGTCGAACCTGACGCTGGCGCCGTTCGTGGACATGTGGAAAACAGTGCCGCTGGCCAGGTACTTCGTGAACTCGACGATCGTGTCGGTGGCGGCGACGGTGTTCTCGGTGGCGATCGCGATCCTGGCGGCGTTCGCGGTGTCGCGGTTCAAGTTCCGCGGCCGGACGGTGTTCACCACCACGGTGCTGTCGACGCAGATGTTCCCCGGTGTGCTGTTCCTGCTGCCGTTGTTCCTGATCTTCGTGAACATCAACAACTCGTTCGGGCTGCAGCTGGTCGGGACGCGGCTCGGGCTGATCATCACGTACCTGACGTTCAGCCTCCCGTTCTCGATCTGGATGCTGGCCGGGTACTTCGACAGCATCCCGCGCGAGCTGGACGAGGCCGCTTTGGTGGACGGCTGCGGCCCGATGGGCGCACTCTGGCGGGTCGTCCTGCCCGCCGCGCGCCCCGGGGTGATCGCGGTCGCGATCTACTCGTTCATGACCGCGTGGGGCGAGGTGCTCTTCGCCTCCGTGATGACCACCGAGGCGAACCGCACGCTGTCCGTCGGCCTACGCCAGTACTCCACGCAGACCAACATCTACTGGAACCAGATCATGGCCGCCGCCCTGGTCGTCAGCGTCCCCGTCGTGATCGGCTTCCTCCTCGCCCAACGCCACTTCGTCGCCGGCGTCACGGCGGGCGCGGTCAAGTAGCACCCCGTTACGTCCGAAGAAGTGTGGGCTATCGGCCACACTTCTTCGGACGCAAAGCGGTGATTACGTGAAGAGCTTCTCGCCCCAGTAGGTGCCGGGGGTTACTCCGGCGGGGCAGGCGAAGATGGCGGAGCCTACGTGGTGGATGTATTCGTTCATCGTGTCGCTCTTGGCGAGCTGGTTCTGGATGGGGATGAACTGTTTGCGCGGGTCGCGTTGGTAGGCGAGGAAGAACAGGCCCGCGTCGAGGCGGCCGAGGCCGTCGGAGCCGTCGACGAAGTTGTAGCCGCGGCGGAGCAGTTCGGCGCCCTTGTTGAACTGAGGGTGCGCCAGCCGGACGTGTGAGTCGGTCGGCACCTTCAGCCCGCCGTCGGAGTTCTTGGCGTTGAAGTCGATCGCGTCGAACTCGTCGGCCTTGCCCAGCGGGGCGCCGGTGCCCTTGCCGCGGCCGATGATGGTTTCCTGCTCGCCGAGCGACGTACGGTCCCAGATCTCGATGTTCATCCGGATCCGCCGCGACACCAGGTACGCGCCGCCGACCATCCAGTCCGGGCCGTCCTCCGGCTGCACCCAGAGCTGCTCCTCGAGCTTGTCGGCTTCCTCGAGCTTGAGGTTGTTCGTCCCGTCCTTGAACCCGAACAGGTTCCGCGGCGTCGCCTGCGCCCGCGACGTCGACGACGTACGGCCGAAACCGAGCTGCGAGTACCGTACGGCGACGCGCCCGAACCCGATCCGCGCCAGGTTCCGGATCGCGTGGACGGCGACCTGCGGGTCATCGGAACACGCCTGTACGGCGATGTCGCCGCCGGACCGCGCCGGGTCGAGGTCGTCGCCGATGAAGTGCGGCAGGTCGACCAACGCCTTGGGGCGCTTGTCCGCGAGACCGAACCGCTTGTCGAACAACGACGGCCCGAACCCGACGGTGATCGTCAGCCGCGCCGGCGGCAGGCCGACCGCCTCGCCGGTGTCCTCCGGCGGCGCTTCGCCCGGCCCGTTGACGGCGCCGTACTGACCGATGTCGCGACCGGCCGTGAGCAGCGCGGCCGCGGCGGTCCACTCCTTCAGCAGGGCGATCAGGTCGTCCCGCTTCGTCGTGGTCACGTCGAAGGCGGCGAAGTGCAACCGGTCCTGGACCGGCGTGGTGATCCCGGCCTGGTGCGGGCCGTGGAACTCGACCGGCCCGTTGTTGTCCGCGGCCTGCGACTCTTCACCGGCCAGCGCCGAGTGAGCGGCGTACCCGGCGACTCCGGTGGCGACGGCCGCGCCCGCGGCTCCGAACAGACCGCGGCGCGAGATTCCTTTACGGTCGCTCATTTCTTCGCCAGCACTCCGGCGACCTTGCTGACAGGCTCGGCCAGGCCGTCGACGACCGCGCCGAGGGCCTTCTTCTCGGCCTCGGTCGCGGTGTACGGCTTGAAGCCGTCACCGTCGCGGTACTTGTCCAGCGACGCGAACACCGCCTTGAAGTTGGTGTCCAGCTGGGTGACGAGCGCCGGGTCCCGCTTCTGCAGGGCCGGGCGGAGCGCCTGGATCGCGGCCTGCGAGCCCTCGACGTTCGCCTCGAAGTCCCACAGGTCGGTGTGCGAGTAGCGGTCCTCCTCGCCGGTGACCTTGCCGGTCGCGACCTCGTCGAGCAGCTCCTTGGCGCCGTTCGCCAGCTGCAGCGGGGTGAGCTTCACGACCTTCGCCTTCGCGACCACCGTCTTCACGTCGGTCAGCAGCCGGTCGGCGTACTTCTCCATGCCCTTGGTCGAGTTGGAGACCCAGAGCGCCTGCTCGATCCGGTGGTACCCGGTCCACTCGGTGCCCGGCTCGACGTCGTTGACGCGGGCGTCGATCTTCGGATCCAGGTCGCCGAACGACTCGGCGACCGGCTCGATCCGCTCCCAGTAGGTCCGCGAGACCGGGAACAGCGCCTTCGCCTTCGCGACGTCGCCGGCCTTCACCGCGGTCACGAACTCGGTGGTCTTCTGCTCCAGCGCGATCGCCTGAGAGTTCACGTACCGCTGGTAGCTCTCGGTCGCCTGCTTCAGCGCGGTATCGGTGTCGACCTGCGCGGCCGCGTCGCCCGTGACGTTCAGGTCGCCGCGGATCCCGTCGCCGACCATGCCGGGCTTGCAGACCGCCTGGTACTTGCCGGTCGGCAGCTCGACGATCAGCTCCCGCTTCAGGCCCGGGCCGATGTTCTCGACCTCACCCATCACCCGGTCGCCGTCGGCGTACACATAGAACTCGGTGACCTTGCTGCCGCCGTTCGTGACCGAGAACGTGCTGGTGCCGGACTGCACGTCACGGCGGCTCAGGTCGCAGCCCGAGTCGGACGCCTTCACCGACACCGGGCCGGTGCCGTCGTCCTTCGCCGCGGGCTCGTCCTTCGCACACGCGGTCAATGCCGTGAGGCCGAGGACGACACCGAAAGTGGCCAGAGTGGTGCGCATTACTTCTCCTGGGATTCAGGCCGCTTTGGGAGCGGTCGTCGTCGTGACGGCGGGCGGTGCGGGGCTCTTCACCGGAAGGAAATAGAGCACCATCACCGGGACGAGGTAGACGACCCACGCGATCGCCTCCAGCACCGACGGCGCCGGGTTGAAGTTGAAGATGCCCTTCAGCAGTACGCCGTACCAGCTGTCCGGCGGGATCACGTGGGAGATGTCGAACGCCAGCGTGTGCAGTCCGGGCAGGATGTTCGCTTCCTGCAGGTCGTGGAAGCCGTACGCGAAGATGCCGGCCGCGACCAGGATCAGCACCGCACCGGTCCACTTGAAGAACACCGCCAGGTTGATCTTCACCGCGCCCTTGTAGATCGCGACGCCGACCAGCACCGCGGTCGCGAGCCCGAGCAGGACACCGACGAACGGTACGGCGGTGGTCGCGGTGGCGGCCGACGCGTACACGATGAACGCGGTCTCGATGCTCTCCCGGAAGACCGCCAGGAACGCCAGGATGACCACCGCGCGGGAGCCGACCTCGAGGGCCTGGCCCATCCGCTCGCGCAGCTCCCTGGCGATGCTGCGGGACGCCTTGCGCATCCAGAAGATCATCCAGGTGACGAAGCCGACCGCGAGGATCGACATCACCCCGCCGACAGTCTCCTGGGTGGTGAACGACTTCGCGGTCAGAGCGGTGACGAACTGGAGCAGACCCCAGGCCGCGACCGCCACGGCGAGCGCCGAGGCGACACCGATCCAGACCAGTTTGAGTCGATCCCGGTGGCCCGACTTGACCAGGAAGGTGGCGAGGATGCTGACGACCAGCGAAGCCTCGAGTCCTTCACGAAGTCCGATCAGGTAGTTCGCGAGCATGGCGGGACTCTCTCAGGATATTAGGTACGGCTAACCTTCCTGAGGTTAACCTAAGAAGTCCCATTCGCCTACCGTGACGTACGCCGCACTGTGGCCCGGTCCCTCGCCCAGCCGGGACTCGATCAACTGCACGCTGCCCGCTGTCCACACAGGGCTTTCGTAGGTGTCGAAGACGCGCACCCACCTGGTGACGTCGATCGGCTGCCGCAGCCGCGCGAGCGTCAGGTGCGGCGTGAACTTCCGGCCCTCGACCGTGACGCCGGCTCGGCTGGCGGCCGCGCGCGTGGTCATCGACAAGTGTTTGAGCGACTCGGTCTCGTCGCGCACTCCGGCGTACAGCACCCGGGCGTCCGGCACGCCGGGGAAGGCGCCGGCTCCGGCCAGCTGCAGCTCGAACGGTTTCTGCCGCTTGGCGGCCAACTCCAGCCGCTCCTCGAGTTCCTCGGTCTTCCAGTCCGGCACGTCACCGAGGAACGCCAGCGTGAGATGCCAGTGCTCGTCCGCCGCCCACCGGATGTCGTCGTCCGGATGGTCCCGGCGCGGCTCGACGAACTCGCTCAGATCCTCCGCTACTTCGAGAGGTGGCACTACGGCCACGAACAATCGCATCCGAAAATCGTATCGGTGGTGGAAACTGCTTTTGTGTCCGAGTTCAAACTGCCGTCGCCTTGTATGGTGATCCTGGTGGGTCCGGGGGCGTCCGGGAAGTCGACGTGGGCGGAGCAGCACTTCGGGGCCGAACTGGTGGTGTCGAGTGATCGGCTGCGGGCGTTGGTCGGGGCCGGTGAGGACGACATCGCGGCGAGTGCCGATGCGTTCGCGTTGCTGGAGGAGGTCGTGCAGCAACGGATCGGGAGGCGGCTGACGACCGTCGTCGACACGTTGGGGCTGGACCGCGAGAAGCGGGTCCGATGGCTCGGCCTGGCTCGTGCGGCTGGGATGCCGTGTGTGGCGGTGAGTTTCGACACGCCTGCTGACGAGTGCCGGCGGCGGAATCGGGAGCGTACGGCGAAGCGGATCCCGGCCGACGTACTGACGTCGCAGCTGCGGACATGGGCCTCGGTGAAGGAAGAGCTGCAGACGGAGGGGTACGACGACGTACTGCGGCCGACTGCGGTGCGCGTAGTGCCGAATGCGTTCGTGGAGTCGGCTGCGGCGCATGCGCGGCAATCCGAAGCTCCGGTGGGGTTGCGGTTCGGGTTGCAACTGAGCAGATATCCAGGCGGTCGGGAAGGCCTGGCTTCGTGGATTCGCGAGGTGGCGGAGCGGGCCGAGACGGTCGGGTTCGACGCGATCTACGTGATGGATCATTTCCGGCAGATCCCGCAGGTGGGGCGGGCGTGGGAGGACTTCCTGGAGAGCTGGACGACGCTCGGGTACCTGGCCGCCTGTACGACGCGGGTTCGGTTGGGGACGCTGGTTTCGGGCATCACGTATCGCAACGTGGCGCATCTGGGGAAGATCGCGGCGACGCTCGATGTGTTGAGTGGCGGGCGGGCCGTGTGCGGGGTCGGGCTCGCGTGGTTCGAGGCGGAGCACAAGGCGTACGGCTGGCCGTTCCCTCCGGTGCGTGAACGCTACGCGCTGCTCGAGGATGCCTTGCAGGTGTTGCCGATTTTGTGGGGACCTGGCAACAAACCGTTCCACGGCAGCGTTATCGACGTACCGGACACCACTTGTTATCCGCGTCCGCTGCAGGAGCATCTGCCCGTGCTCGTCGGCGGGAGTGGGCCGCGGACGCTGCGCCTGGCTGGGCGGTATGCGGACGCAGTGAATGTGTTCGGGGATGTCGCCGCGGTGCGGAAAGCCGCGACCTACCTCGGCGACAGGCCGGTTGAGCTGACGCATCTGTCGACAACCCTGGTCGGCAAGGACTCGCAGCAGTTGGACGAGCTCGTACGGCGGTTGCGTCCGCGGAACGTGAACCCGGCTCGCTATGCGGCGTCGGTGAACGCCGGCACCGTCGATGATCAGATCGGGCGGTTCCGCGAGCTGTCCGAGGCCGGGGTGGCCGAGGTGATGATCAGCCTCCCCGACCTCGACACCCTCGACACGATCGCCGACGTGATCTCAGCGTTCCGGGTGTAGGTCGTGGCCGGTGGTCCAGCGCCGTCGCGAGGAGGTGCTCGGTGCGGTGCATCGGCGTGCGGGGGCGAAGGTCTCGATGCGGAGCATCGTGGCCTTTGCACCCGTGCGGCGAGG
>NZ_JBSGTS010000042.1:0-37843 GCF_053607525.1 Kribbella sp. NPDC055110 | reverse complement strand
GGACATGTCGGGTGGCCGGGTAGTGCACCTGAGCGTGAACGCGCCCGTGCGTACACCGTCTCACCGGTGCACTACCTGTCGAGCGTGCACATCACCCCGCCACGCGCAGCCGCCCCGCCACCAACCCGATCACCCAGCCACCCATCCGGCACAAGAACGGATATCCCCTGGTGTTGTGGGTTCTCCCCTCTAACACCAACGGAGAAGCCACAACCCCGTCGGATATCCCCTCGTGTGCGAGGGCTCTTGTCGCGCCCGACCTCGGGGCCGGCCGACGGCACGGACCGGGACGTGGATGCCGGGTGTGGTGCGTTCTGCGGGTGGGCGCGGCGGGTGGGCGCGGTGGATGGGCGCGGTGGATGGGTGGGGTGGGTGGGTGGGGTGGGTGCGGTGCGGGAGGCGGTGCGTGGGGTGGTGCGGTGCGGGCGGCGGTGCGTGGGGTGGTGCGGTGCGGGCGGTCGCGGGCGGGTGGTGCGGTGGGACTGGAGACAGGAGCTGGTGGGCGGAGGCGGGAAATGTCGGGTTCCGGGTCTCCACGGTCTGTCGCGAGTCTCCGGATGCCGCCACCCACCCCGCACGCGGCATGCACCGTCCGGTCCGTGCCATCGGTCTGCCCAGGCCGAGCGCGACGAGAGCCCCGCACACGAGGGGATATCCGTCGGTGTTGTGGGTTCTCCGTTGGTACTAGAGGGGAGAACCCACAACGCCAGGGGATATCCGGTCTTCTGCCGGGTGGGTGGGTGTTGGTGCCGGCTGGGTGATCGGGTGGTGGTGGCGCGGGTGCTCGCGGTGGGGTGATTTGCGGGCTCGACAGGTAGTGCACCGGTGGGACGGTGTACGCGCGGGCGCGTTTACGCTCAGGTGCACTACCCGGCGGCCTGACATGTCCTGTCGAGCCGCACATCACACCGAGCCCGGCGCCGCCCTGGAAGCCGGGCGTGGGTCAGGGGGTTGCGCCGGGGAAGGCTGCCGGCGCGCCGCCCCAGGTGAGTTGGGTGGTGGCGTAGGTGAGGAGGGTTTCGATGGCGACGGTTCGGACGGCGGGTTGTTCGGCGGCCTCGATGAGGTCGCCGTACACCGCCGCGATCCGGCGCTCGATCAGCAGGACCAGGGCGGTTGCGGTCGCGGTGTTGCTGACGACTTGGGGCAGGTCGTACGCCGGTTGGGCCGCGACCGGGGTCTCGCCGGCGGCGACCAGCAGCGCGCTCAGGTGGTCGCGGTTGTCACGGTGGACCTCGAACGTGTCGGTCGCGTCGCGGAACCTGGCCCCGCTGAGCTTCCCCCCGGCGACGCCCACGCCGTACAGCGCAGCGTGCTCACCCGCGAGCGCAGCCTGCAGGGCTTCGACCTGGTTCACGAGGCGTCCTTTTTCTTGGGCGTGAGCGTCGAGGACAGCTGGGTCTCTGAAGCAGCGATCTCGGCGAGGAGGCGAGCCGGGGGGCCGGAGAGTTTGGCTGCGGCGGCCGCGTGGGTGACTGCTGCGGCCTTCTCCTGCGTGGCGATCGCGGTGAGTGCGGCCTGTGAACTCGCCGGTACGGCGGCCTTGGTCGCCTGCGCGGCGACGCCGTCGGTCTCCTTCAGTTTGGCGAGGTGCGCCGCGTGGTACTTCGCTCCCGCGGCGAGCTGGGCCCGTAGCGCCGGGAACTTTTGGCTCGCGGTTGCGTAGAGCTGGGACAATTGAGTCACCTGGGTCGCCGCAGTACTGAGCGCCGCGACGACTGCCGGGTCGACGGTCGGTGTCTCTTCGGTCGACCCGGGTGCCGTCGGCGTGCCGTTCACAGCCCCCTCTGTTCCCGGCATACCGGCGCCGGAGGCGGCGTCGTCCTTGCAACCGGCCAGCGCGACCGCGCCGGGCACGAGGGCGGCGGTGACGACGGCAGTACGGCGACTCAGGCGGCGTTCAGGCACGGCGGAACCCTACCCGCTGACCCGCCCATGACCGCCCAAGACCGGCCAGGTACGAGCCGATGACCGGCATCGGGGTACCGGGCGGATATGGTGGGCTACTGCTCTCGGCTGGACCGCCGGGAGTGGAACGGGTGCACAACTGGAGAGAGGCAGGTCAACCTGTGAGCCGAAAGCCGGATCCCACGAGCCACACGGACACCACGAGCCTCGAGAACTTCCTGCGGCCGATCGTCGAGCAGTTCGGCTGCGACCTGGAGGCTGCGGACATCACTCCGGCCGGGCGTCGCCGCCTGCTGCGCGTCCTGGTCGACCGCGACGGCGGCATCAGCCTCGACGACGTCGCGGACGTCACCCGGGCGATCTCCAAGGCGCTCGACACCGACGACATCATGGGCGAGGGCGCCTACACGCTGGAGGTCTCCAGCCCCGGCGTCGACCGGCCGCTCACCCTGCCCCGGCACTGGCGGCGCAACCTCAGGCGTCTGGTCGCGGTCACGTTGACCGACGGCGAGAAGCTGACCGGCCGGATCAAGTCCGTCTCCGACGAGGCGGCCGAACTGGACGTCGACGGCACACGGCAGAGCGTCGCGTACGCCGACGTGGCCAAGGCCAAGATCCAGATCGAGTTCAACCGGACCGCCGGCAACGACGAAACAGAAACACCTGCCGACGGCACGGTGGAGGAGAACTGACATGGACATCGACATGGCCGTGCTGCGGTCACTGGAACGCGAGAAGGACATCGCCCTCGAGGTCGTCGTCGAGGCGATCGAGGCGGCGCTGCTGGTCGCGTACCACCGCACCGAGGGCGCGCAGCAGAGCGCCCGGGTCGAGCTGGACCGCAAGACCGGGCACGTGACCGTCTTCGCCCGCGAACTGGCCGAGGACGGCACGCTGGCCCGCGAGTACGACGACACCCCGGCCGACTTCGGCCGGATCGCCGCCACCACGGCCAAGCAGATCATCCTGCAGCGGCTGCGCGACGCCGAGGACGAGGTGCGGTACGGCGAGTTCTCCGGCAAGGAGGGCGACATCGTCTCCGGTGTCGTCCAGCAGGGCCGCGACCCGCGGTCGGTGATGGTCGACCTCGGCAAGATCGAGGCCGTGCTGCCGGCGCCCGAGCAGGTGCCGGGGGAGAAGTACGAGCACGGCTCCCGCCTGCGGGTGTACGTCGTCGGCGTGCGGAAAGGCTTCAAGGGCCCGCAGATCACGGTCAGCCGGACGCACCCGAACCTGGTGAAGAAGCTGTTCGCGCTCGAGGTCCCGGAGATCGCCGACGGCACCGTCGAGATCACCGCGATCGCCCGCGAGGCGGGACACCGGACCAAGATCGCCGTCCGGACCCTGAACCCGTCCGTGAACGGCAAGGGCGCCTGCATCGGCCCGATGGGCCAGCGGGTGCGCAACATCATGCACGAGCTGCACGGTGAGAAGATCGACATCATCGACCACAGCGACGATCCGGCCACGTTCGTCGGGAATGCGCTGTCCCCGGCGCAGGTTACGTCTGTGGAGGTCGTCGACGCCGCGGCCCGTGCTGCGCGCGTCGTCGTACCGGACTATCAGCTGTCGCTCGCGATCGGCAAGGAAGGGCAGAATGCCCGTCTCGCCGCCCGGCTCACGGGCTGGCGGATCGACATCCGGCCGGATACCGATGTGACTGGTGATGACAAGAAGGTAGACTGATCTCTCGGTCGGTCGACTGAGTCGTCACCACACCCTGAGGAACTGTGACAGAAACTGCAGACGCGCGCCCTGAGAAGCTCCGGGAGCGCACCTGTATCGGGTGCCGGAAACGATCCAGCCCGACTGACCTGCTGCGGATGACGGTGTCCGGAGGACCAGGCAATCTCATGGTCGTCCCGGATCCCGATCGTCGGGCACCCGGCCGTGGGGCGCACTTGCACCCGGCGACCGAGTGTTTCGACCTGGCCGTCCGGCGCAAGGCGTTCCCACGGGCCTTCAAGGTCCCGGGGCCGCTCGACGTGACCGGGCTGCAGGAGTACGTCGAGCAGCGTGATAGGCAAGAAGCAGTGCAAAAGGCGGCCACCCGGCCGTCCGCGGCGGTTCGACCGGACCGTCGTGACCGACATGAAGGCGGGTCATCGACTCATGACCACTCGATGAGTGTCGAACGATGAGTGCAATGCGATGAGCATGTACGTCAACTAACGGTCCGCGGCCCCAGGCTCGGACCAGAGGGAGAGTAGTGGCAAAGGTCCGGGTCTACGAGCTCGCGAAAGAGCTCGGAGTTACCAGCAAGGTCGTTCTGACCAGGCTGAACGACATGGGAGAGTTCGTCCGATCGGCGTCCTCGACGATCGAGGCACCCGTCGTCCGACGGTTGGCGGAAGAGTTCGAGAAGAACCCGCCGAAGAAGCGCGCGGCCAAGAAGGCCGCCGCAAGCACGTCTGCCGCGCCGCAGGCGACCGCACCGGTCGCGCCGGCGCCGAGGCCGGCCCAGCCGGCCGCCCCGAAGGCTCCGGCCGAGCGCACCGCGCCGGCCGCTGAGGTGCGCACCGAGGCGGCTCCGGTCGCCGAGGCTCCGGCCGCTGCGGCCACGGCGACCACTGTGCCTGCCGCGGCCGATCCGGCGCCGGTGAAGTCGGCCCCGGGAATCAAGCCGGGACCGCGTCCGGGCCCGAAGCCGGGTCCGCGCCAGGAGTCCGCTCCGGCCGAGCCGGCTGCGCCTGCTCCGGTCGAGTCCGCTCCGGTCACGTCCGCCCCGGTCGAGTCCGCTCCGGCGGCGAGGGCCGAGGCTCCGGCAGCACCGTCGTTCGAGGCTCCGGCCGCGAAGGCGGCCCCGGAGACCCGTGGCCCGTCGGCCTCGTCGGCTCCGGCGGCTCCGTCGTCGGCGCCGCGTCGTACCGGTGGCGACTCCGCCCGTCCGGGTCCGCGTCCGGCGCAGGGTGCGAGCCCGCGTCCGGGTGGCCAGGGCGGCGGTCAGGGTTCTGGTCCGCGTCCGGCTGGCCAGGGTGGCCCAGGTTCCGGTCCGCGTCCGGGTGGCCAAGGCGGTGGGCCCCGTCCGGGTGCCCCGCGTCCCGGTGCGCCCCGTCAGGGCGGCCAGGGTGGCGGCGGCCCGCGTCCGGGTGCTCCGCGTCCGGGCAACAACCCGTTCAGCTCGACCCAGGGCATGCAGCGCGGTGGCGCGCGCCCCGGCCCGGGTGGCGGCGGTTCCGAGCGGCCGGGGGCTCCGAGCCCGGCCGGGATGGCTCCGCGTCCGCCGCAGGGTCGTGGCGGTGGCCGCGACGACCGCGGCGGTAGCGACCGCCCGCGTTCGGGTGGTGTGCCGGGCGCTCCGCGTCCGAACCCGGCGATGATGCCGAAGTCCTCGGCCGGTACGTTCACCGGCCGTCCCGGTGGCGGCTCCGGCGGTCCCGGTGGCGGCTCGGGTGGTCCCGGCGGTGGCCGTGGTCGTCCGGGCGGCGGTCCGGGTGCCGGTCCGCGCGGTGGCGGCGGTGGCGGCGGCGCCGGTGGCGGCTTCCGTCCCGGTGGCGGCGGCCCGAGCGGCCCGCCCGGTGGCGGCGGTGGCCGTCCGGGTCCGGGCAACCGCGGTCGTGGCGGAACGCAGGGTGCCTTCGGGCGTCCGGGCGGTCCGGCGCGTCGTGGCCGCAAGTCGAAGCGCGCGAAGCGCCAGGAATTCGACAACATGCAGGCTCCGGCCGTCGGCGGCGTGCGCGTCAAGCACGGTGACGGCGAGGTCGTGAAGCTGCCGCGTGGCGCGTCGCTGACGGACTTCGCCGAGAAGGTCGGAGTCGACCCGGCGTCGCTGGTCCAGGTGCTGTTCCACCTCGGTGAGATGGTGACCGCGACCCAGTCGGTGAACGAGGAGACGCTCGAGCTGCTCGGTACCGAGCTGAACTACGACGTCCAGATCGTCTCGCCGGAGGACGAGGACCGCGAGCTGCTGCAGTCGTTCGACATCGACTTCGGCAACGACGAGGGCGACGACAGCGACCTGGCTCCGCGGCCGCCGGTGGTGACCGTCATGGGTCACGTCGACCACGGTAAGACGAAGCTGCTGGACGCGATCCGGATGGCGAACGTCGTGGCCGACGAGGCCGGCGGTATCACCCAGCACATCGGTGCGTACCAGGTGACCACCGAGGTCGACGGCCAGGAGCGGGCGATCACGTTCGTCGACACCCCGGGTCACGAGGCGTTCACCGCCATGCGTGCCCGTGGTGCGCAGGCCACCGACATCGTCATCCTGGTGGTCGCGGCCGACGACGGCGTGATGCCGCAGACGATCGAGGCGCTGAACCACGCCCGTGCGGCGGGTGTCCCGATCGTGGTCGCGGTGAACAAGATCGACGTCCCGGCGGCGGACCCGACCAAGGTGCGCGGTCAGCTGACCGAGTACGGCCTGGTTCCCGAGGAGTACGGCGGCGACACCATGTTCGTCGACGTCTCGGCCAAGTCCCGGATCAACATCGACGGCCTGCTCGAGGGCGTCGTACTGACCGCGGACGCGGCGCTGGACCTGCGGGCGAACCCGAAGATGCACGCCGAGGGCATCGCGATCGAGGCGAACCTCGACAAGGGCCGTGGTCCGGTGGCGACCGTGCTGGTGCAGCGCGGCACGCTCCGGGTCGGCGACTCGATGGTGGTCGGGCCGGCGTACGGCCGGGTCCGGGCCATGCTCGACGAGCACGGCAACACCGTCGAGGAGGCGACTCCGTCGCGTCCGGTCCTGGTGCTCGGTCTGACCGCTGTGCCAGGTGCGGGTGACAAGTTCCTGGTGGTCGACGACGACCGCCGGGCCCGGCAGATCGCCGAGCGGCGCGAAGCCCGGGCTCGTGCGGCCGCGAACGCCAAGCGTCGCGTCCGTCGTACCCTCGAGGACTTCATGGCCTCGATGGAGAAGGGCGAGGCTCAGGAGCTGCTGCTGATCCTCAAGGGCGACGTGTCCGGTTCGGTCGAGGCGCTGGAAGACGCGCTGGTCCGGATCGAGGTCGGCGACGAGGTGAACCTGCGGATCATCGACCGCGGTGTCGGTGCGATCAACGAGAACGACGTCAACCTGGCCATCGCGTCGAACGCCGTCATCATCGGCTTCAACGTGCGGCCGGCGGGCAAGGCCGGAGACCTGGCCGAGCGCGAGGGCGTGGATGTCCGGTACTACTCGGTGATCTACTCGGCGATCGACGACATCGAGGCCGCCCTGAAGGGCATGCTCAAGCCGATCTACGAGGAGGTCACCCTCGGCCAGGCCGAGATCCGGGAGATCTTCCGCTCCTCGAAGGTGGGCAACATCGCCGGTTGCTGGGTGACCAGCGGCCTGCTCAAGCGGAACGCGAAGGTCCGGTTGATCCGGGACGGCGCGGTGGTGGTCGACAACACCGAGCTGTCGTCGCTGAAGAGGTTCAAGGACGACGCGTCCGAGGTCCGCGAGGGCTTCGAGTGCGGTCTGACCATCAACAACTTCAACGACATCAAGATCGGCGACGTCGTCGAGGCGTTCGAGCTCCGCGAGAAGCCGCGCAGCTGACAGCAGGTGGTGCCCCTGGTCCCAGGGGCATCGGAGTAACGTCCGGAGAGGCGCTGGTCGCCTCTCCGGACGTTGTTCATGAATGAAGGAGTGAGCCCTGATGGGTGAAGCAAGGGCGAAGCAGCTCGCCGACCGGATCCAGGTGCTCGTCGCGGAACTGCTGGAGCGCCGGGTCAAGGACCCGCGGCTCGGGTTCGTCACGGTCACCGACGCCCGGCTGACCGGCGATCTGCGCGAGGCGAGCGTCTTCTACACGGTGTACGGCGACGAGCAGGCCCGCGCGAACACCGCGGCCGCACTGGAGTCGGCGAAGGGCCTGATCCGCAGCGAGGTCGGCAAGGCACTCGGACTGCGGCACAGCCCGAGCGTCGAGTTCTTCCTGGACGCGGTGCCGGAGACCGCCGGGCAGATCGAGGAGCTGCTCGCGAAGGCCCGCACGGCCGACGCCGAGGTGGCCAAGGCCGCCGCCGGCGCGAAGCCGGCCGGCGACGCGGACCCGTACAAGCGGCCGCACGACGAGGACGACGACGAGCAGGACTGAGTACTGCGTTGAGCCTTGACTTCACGTCCACGTCGGACGGGATCGTGGTCGTCGACAAGCCTGCCGGGCTGACCTCGCACACCGTCGTCGCCCGGATCCGCCGGCTGGCGGGCACCCGGAAGGTCGGCCACGCGGGCACGCTGGACCCGATGGCGACCGGTGTCCTGGTCGTCGGCCTGAACCGGGCGACGCGGCTGCTCGGCCATCTGCAGTTGGCCGACAAGTCGTACGACGCGACGATCCGGCTGGGCGCCACGACGACGACCGACGACGCCGAGGGCGAGGTCACGTCCACGGCCTCGGTCGACGGCGTGACCGCCGAGGCGATCTCGGCAGCCGTCGAAGGGTTCCGCGGGGAGATCTCGCAGGTCCCGTCGAAGGTGTCGGCGATCAAGGTCGACGGGAAGCGCGCGTACGAGCGGGTACGGGCGGGGGAGGAAGTCGCGCTCAAGGCTCGGACGGTGACCGTGTCGCGCTACGACATCCTCGACGTCCGCCCCGACGCCGACGGGATCTCCGTCGACGTCTCAGTCGACTGTTCCAGCGGCACGTACATCCGCGCGCTGGCTCGCGACCTCGGCGCCGAGCTCGGCGTCGGCGGTCACCTGACCGCGCTGCGGCGTACCCGGGTCGGGTCCTTCGACCTGACCGCGGCGCACTCCTTGGAGTCGCTGGCCACCTCGTTCGACTGGTTGCCGATCGCGGACGTTGCCGCCGGCACCTTCCCGCGGTACGACGCCGACGACGACCAGGCAGCCGCGATCCGTACCGGCCGTCCGCTGCCGGGGCTCGATCTGACCGCCGGACAGACCGCGATGTTCGCCCCGGACGGCACCTTCCTGGCGCTCTACGAGCCGCACGGCCCGGTCGCCAAACCCACCGCGGTCTTCGTCAGCTGACGAGGCGTCAGCCTACGCAGCCCGACCAGAGAACGGTGCGGCTGTGGCCTCGCGCCCCGACCAGCCTCCCCAAACCGGTTTGGGCAGGCACTTGCCTCCGACCGGGGAGCGCTGCTGCCCGATTCGGGCAGTATTGCTCCCCAAACCGGTTTGGGGACGGGTCAGAGCCTCCCCAAACCGGTTTGGGGCCGGGTCAGGGCGGGCGGGGCGCGCAGCCGGCTCCGGCACGTACGCTTGAGTGGTGCGTTCTCGTCCGACGTTGGAGTGGGCCCCGGGGCCTGAGGTGCTGGCGTTGGAGCCGGGTGCGACGGATATCGGCCCGGTCGCGCGGATCGTGGCCGCCGGGCGCGTCGTCGTACTGAGTGGCGCCGGGATCTCGACCGAGTCGGGGATCCCGGACTACCGCGGCGAGACCGGCAGCCTGCGGACCCACACCCCGATGACGTACGGCGACTTCACCGCGAGCGAGGCCGCGCGGCAGCGGTACTGGGCGCGCAGCCATCTCGGCTGGCGCACCATCGCCCGTGCCGCCCCGAACGACGGCCACCGCGCCGTCGCCGCCCTCCAGGCCCGCGGCCACTTGAGCGGCATCATCACGCAGAACGTCGACGGCCTGCACCAGGCCGCCGGTGCCCGTGACGTGATCGAACTGCACGGCAATCTCGACCGGGTGATCTGCCTCGACTGCGGTACGACGTCTGCCCGCGAAGTCCTCGACCGCCGCCTCCGCGCCGCCAACCAGGCGTTCACGGCAGAGGCGACCCGGATCAATCCGGACGGCGACGTCGAACTCCCCGAGGACGTCGTCCGCACGTTCACGGTCGTGACCTGCACGGTCTGCGGCGGCGTACTCAAACCCGACGTGGTCTTCTTCGGCGAGAACGTCCCGAAGAGCCGCGTCGAGCGCTGCTACCGGCTGATCGACGACGCGAACGCCGTCCTCGTCCTCGGCTCGTCCCTCACCGTGATGTCCGGGTTCCGCTTCGTGCGGCACGCAGCCAAGGCCGGAACGCCGGTGCTGATCGTCAACCAGGGCCTGACCCGTGGCGACCCGTACGCGACGTACCGCGTCGATCTTCCGCTCGGACAGGCCTTGACGGAACTGCTGGAAGAAACCAGCGGGCCGAGCCACGCGTGAGGTGGCCCGGCCCGTGGTCCGCAGTACGGATTGGAAAGGGTCAGCGTTGCGCGCTGGTCCGTACGCGGTTCAGGGAGGCCTCGAGGGCCTTGGGTGAAACAGCTTGGGGTGCTGCGGCGGCCTGCTTCGCCAGCGTGCGCGCCTTGGCGGCCCAGGTGGCCTGCTCGGTCGCGGTGACGACGGACGGCCGGCCGGTCAGCGTTTTGTAGGTGAGCGCGGCCATCCCGGCTTCGCCCTCGAAGCGCGGGTGGTAGTTCAGCGCCCGGAGCAGGTTGATGTCCTTGCCCTGGATCCACGCCTGGCCGTCCGGGGCGCAGGCGTCGTGTCCGGTGGACGGCCCGAAGGTGTCGACGTACGTCGCTCCGCCGGCGGCGGCTGCCCCGGAGACGGCCGCGTTCAGCGCCTGCTCGATCGAGTACAGGTACGCGTAGTCGCCGTCGGCGAACGGGAGGATCGACGGGCAGGTCCCGTGCTCCGGCGCGATCTTCGGGTACCCGACCAGCACGATGGCGGCCTGCGGCGACCGCGCCCGGATGCCCTGGACGACGATCGCTATCCGGGTCTGCGTCTGGGCGATCTTGGCCTTCAGCGTGTCCACGCCGTCGACCGTGAAGTGCGCCTTGCACGGCGCCCCGGTCGGGTCGGAGGCGCGCAGCCCGGGACAGGTGCCGATGATGTCGCCGAAGACCCCGAAGTCGTTGCCGCCGATCCCGAGCGTCACCAGGTCGGTGTCCGGCGTCAGCGCGTCGAACTGCGGCGCGGCGGTGCCGAGGATCGTGCTCTGCGGCTGGGTCATGTTCGTGGTGTCCGCCCCGCCGCAGCTCACGTCGGTGAACCGGTGCACGCCGAGCGCGGCGGCCAGCTGCTTCGGATAGTTGCTGTACGAGCGAGCGCACCCGAGCGACAACAGGTCGGCCACGGGGACGAACGGCGCGGACGTGTAGGAGTCGCCGAGCGCGACGTACTTCGAGAAGCCTGTGGACGCCGAAGCGCTGGGCGCGACTGCGGCAGGTAGGCCGACCATCAGTGCGAGTGCAGCGCAGACAGCAACCAGACGGCGTAGCTTCACGAGACCTCCCCAGGCTCATCCAGTGCGCGGCCCACCATAAGTTGAGTCACCGCACGATTACAAGGGGTGATCGTGGACCTGATGGAAGCAATTGAGACGAGGCATGGAATCCTGCTGCCATGCGTGTCTGGCACGGATTGGACGAGGTGAGCCCGGACTTCGGGCCGACGGTCGTCACGATCGGCAACTTCGACGGAGTGCACCGGGGTCACCAGGAGGTGCTCGCGCACGCCCGCGCGCGGGCGGCCGAACTGGGTGGACTGCCGGTGGTCGCGATGACCTTCGACCCGCACCCGATGCGGGTGCTGCGGCCCGACCATGCGCCCCTGCAGCTCAGCGACGCCGCCCGGCGCGCCGAGCTGCTCGGTGAGGCCGGTGCGGACGCGGTGCTGATCCTCCCGTTCACCAAAGAGGTGTCGCAGTGGTCGCCGGAGGAGTTCATCGAGCGCTCGCTGGTCAACGCGCTGCACGCGAAGGCGATCGTCGTCGGTGAGAACTTCCGCTTCGGCCACAAGGCGGCCGGCCACGTCGACACCCTCGTCCAGGCCGGAACGCAGTACGGCTTCCAGGTCGAGGGTCTGAGCCTCGCGGGGGACGAGCAGCCCTGGTCGTCGACGTACGTGCGCCAGCGGCTCGCCGACGGCGACGTGGAGGCTGCCGCGGAGGCGCTCGGCCGCCCGCTGCGGGTCACCGGCGTGGTCGTCGAGGGCGACAAGCGCGGCCGCGAGCTCGGCTACCCGACCGCGAACATCCCGGCCGACCCGGGCGCCGCCGTCCCGCAGGACGGTGTGTACGCCGGGTGGCTCACCGTGCTCACACCGGCTCCGGGCGCCCCGGCGTACCCGGATCCGTTGCCCGCGGCGATCAGCGTCGGCAGCAACCCGACCTTCGACGGCGTGGACCGCCGGGTGGAGTCGTACGTGCTGGACCGCGACGACCTCGAGCTGTACGGCGCCACGGTCGCGATCGATTTCGTCGCCCGGCTGCGCGGTACGCAGATCCGGTTCGACAGTATCGACGAGCTGCTGGTGCAGATGAAGGCCGACGTCGACGGCGCGCGCGGCCTGCTGACCCGTGATTAGGGTGACGCGTCCACGGACTGATACGCTGGCTGCTGCCGTCTGAACGGCCGCGGACCGAGAGTGCTCGGGTGAAGAATGCCCCGGTGCGCCGCGCAACGGAAATCGAGAGGAAACCTGTGTCATCTGTTGATGCCGCAACGAAGAAGAAGATCATGGGTGAGTACGCCCTGACCGAGGGCGACACCGGGTCCCCCGAGGTCCAGGTTGCGCTTCTGACGCACCGCATCGCTCACCTGACCGAGCACCTGAAGGAGCACAAGCACGACCACCACAGCCGTCGTGGCCTGTTGCTCCTGGTCGGCCAGCGCCGCCGGCTGCTGAACTACCTGGCGAAGAAGGACATCAACCGCTACCGGTCCCTGATCGAGCGGCTCGGCCTTCGCCGATGACGTCGCGAGGAGCGGCCCCCGACACTCGGGTGGCCGCTCCTGGCGTATCCACGCCCCGGTGTGGAACAACTGAATAACGAACCACGTAAGACGTAACGAGGCGACGCGAAGCGCGTGGCGGGACCACGACCGGTCCTCGGTAGTGGCTTTCGGGTGACACATCACCCGCGGGCCTCGATCGAAGACCGGCATCCCGGAAGCTCGCGCCTCGCAGTCGTCACACTGTGAGAGAGGGGTATCCCGTGTCGGGATCCACAAGTGCGCCCATGGAGGGCGCCGAATTCGCTGAGGCCGTCATCGACAACGGCAGCTTCGGCACCCGCACCATCCGCTTCGAGACGGGCCGTCTGGCCCAGCAGGCCGCCGGCTCCGCCGCCGCCTACCTCGACGGCGACACGATGGTGCTGTCGGCCACCACGGCCAGCAAGAAGCCCAAGGACCAGTTCGACTTCTTCCCGTTGACGGTGGACGTCGAGGAGCGGATGTACGCCGCAGGTCGGATTCCGGGCTCGTTCTTCCGCCGGGAGGGCCGTCCTTCCGAGGAGGCCATCCTGACCTGCCGGCTGATCGACCGCCCGCTGCGGCCGTCGTTCGTGTCCGGTCTGCGCAACGAGATCCAGGTCGTCATCACGGTCCTGGCGCTGAACCCGGACAAGCTGTACGACGTGCTCGCGATCAACGCGGCGTCGATGTCCACCCAGATCGCCGGGCTGCCGTTCTCGGGCCCGATCGGCGCCACCCGCGTCGCGCTGATCGGCACCCAGTGGGTCGCCTTCCCGACGCACACCGAGCTCGAGGACGCCGTCTTCGACATGGTGGTCGCCGGTCGGGTCACCGAGTCCGGTGACGTCGCGATCATGATGGTCGAGGCCGAGTCGACCCCGACCACCTTCGACAAGGTCGCCGGTGGCGCGCAGGCGCCGACCGAGGAGATCGTCGCCGAGGGCCTCGAAGCCTCCAAGGCGTTCATCAAGACCCTGGTCGAGGCTCAGTCCGAGCTGGCGGCCAAGGCCGCGAAGCCGACCGGTGAGTTCCCGGTCTTCCCGGACTACCAGGACGACGCGTTCGCCGCGGTCGAGGCTTCGGCGAGCGAGGAGCTCGCCCAGGCGCTCACGATCGCCGGCAAGCACGAGCGTGAGGACGCCACCGACGCGGTCAAGGCCGCCACGGTGGACAAGCTGGCCGCCGACTTCGAGGGCCGCGAGAAGGAGCTGTCCGCAGCCTTCCGCTCGCTGACCAAGAAGCTGGTCCGGCAGCGGGTGCTGACCGAGAAGGTCCGCATCGACGGCCGCGGGCTGGCCGACATCCGGCCGCTGAAGGCGCAGATCGGCGTGCTCCCGCGGGTGCACGGCTCGGCGCTGTTCGAGCGCGGCGAGACCCAGATCATGGGTGTCACCACGCTGAACATGCTCCGGATGGAGCAGCAGCTGGACACGCTCTCCCCGGAGACCCGCAAGCGGTACATGCACAACTACAACTTCCCGCCGTACTCGACCGGTGAGACCGGCCGGGTCGGTTCGCCGAAGCGCCGCGAGATCGGTCACGGCGCGCTGGCCGAGCGGGCCCTGGTGCCGGTGCTGCCGTCGCGCGAGGACTTCCCGTACGCGCTGCGTCAGGTGTCCGAGGCCCTCGGCTCGAACGGTTCCACCTCGATGGGTTCGGTCTGCGCCTCGACGCTGTCGCTGCTGAACGCCGGTGTGCCGCTGAAGGCCCCGGTCGCCGGTATCGCGATGGGTCTGATCTCCGGTGAGATCGACGGCGAGACGCAGTACGTCGCGCTGACCGACATCCTGGGCGCGGAGGACGCGTTCGGCGACATGGACTTCAAGGTCGCCGGTACGAAGGACTTCGTCACCGCCCTGCAGCTGGACACCAAGCTGGACGGCATCCCGGCCAGCGTGCTGGCCGGCGCGCTGACCCAGGCCAAGGACGCCCGCCTGACGATCCTGGACGTGATGGCCAAGGCCATCGACGCGCCGGGTGAGATGAGCGAGTTCGCGCCGCGGGTCATCTCGGTGAAGGTCCCGGTCGACAAGATCGGCGAGGTCATCGGCCCGAAGGGCAAGATGATCAACCAGATCACCGAGGACACCGGCGCCGACATCTCGATCGAGGACGACGGCACCGTGTACATCGGCGCGACCGACGGCCCGTCGGCCGAGGCGGCCCGGGCCGCGATCAACGCGATCGCGAACCCGACCATGCCGGAGAAGGGCGAGCGCTACCTGGGCACGGTCGTGAAGACGACCAACTTCGGTGCGTTCATCAGCCTGCTGCCGGGCAAGGACGGCCTGCTGCACATCAGCAAGCTGCGTCCGCTGGCCGGTGGCAAGCGCGTCGAGGCCGTCGAGGACATCCTCTCGGTCGGTCAGAAGCTGCAGGTCGAGATCGCCGAGATCGACGACCGCGGCAAGCTCTCGCTGATCCCGGTCGTCGAGGGTGAAGAAGGCGACAAGAAGGCCGAGCCCGCCGCCGAGTGACTCGAGCCATCACCAGCACGCTGCTGAGCCCGGAGGCGGGCGGTCCGGTGAAACGGACCGTCCTGCCCTCCGGGCTTCGTGTGCTCTCCCAATCCGTCCCAGGCTTCCGATCGGTGACGTTCGGACTCTGGGTCGGCGTCGGCTCCCGAGACGAACCGGAACAGCTGGCCGGCGCCACACACTTCCTCGAACACCTGCTGTTCAAGGGCACCGAGCGTCGTGACGCGCTGGAGATCTCCGCGGCGATCGACGCGGTCGGCGGCGAGATGAACGCGTTCACCGGCAAGGAGTACACCTGCTACTACTCGCGGGTGCTGGACTCCGACCTGCCGCTCGCGGTCGACGTCATCTGCGACATGATCACCTCCGCCACGCTGACTCCGGCAGATGTCGAGAGTGAACGCGACGTCATCGACGAAGAGATCGCGATGCACGCCGACGAGACGTCGGACCACATCCACGACCTGTTCGCCGAGCAGCTGTGGGGCAAGTCCCCGCTGGGCCGATCGATCACCGGTACGCCGGAATCGGTCGCCGGGCTGTCCCGCCAGCAGGTCGTGGGCTGGTACCGGCGCCGCTACAAGCCGTCCAACATCGTGGTTTCGGTGGCCGGCAACGTCGACCACGCCGACGTGGTTCGCCTGGTCCGCAAGGCGTTCGAGCGGCACTGGGTGACGGCCGAGGCCGAGCCCGCCGCTGTACGACGTGGTGCCGGCAAGACCGTTCCGACGTACGGCGGGGTGCAGGTGCACCACCGTGACGTCGAGCAGGCGCACCTGGTGCTCGGGATGCCCGGGCTGGTGCGGAGCGACGAGCGCCGCTACATCGCCGGCGTACTGCACGGGATCGTCGGCGGCGGGATGTCGTCGCGGCTGTTCCAGGAGGTGCGGGAGAAGCGCGGACTCGCGTATTCGGTGTTCACGTTCGGTTCGGCGTACGCCGACGCGGGCATGGTCGGCGTGTACGCGGGCTGCCTGCCGAAGAAGGCCACCGAGGTCCTGGACGTGATCCGCGGCGAGCTCGAGTCGATTGCCGGCGGCAACATCACCCCCGACGAGCTGCTTCGTGGCAAGGGCCAGATGCGCGGCTCGGTCGTGATGGGCCTCGAGGACACCGGCGCCAAGATGACCCGGATCGCGAAGGCCGAACTCGTGTACGGCGAACTCCCCACCGTCGACGAGATCCTGCACCGCATCGACTCGGTCACCCTCGACGACGTGACGGCCCTGGCCGCCGACCTCTACGCCGGCACCCCCGCCCTCACCGTCATGGGTCCCTTCAAGGAAGACACCACCGCCTTCACGCTCTGATCACTCGATCTTCAGTAGGGCGAGGAAGGCGGACGCGGCGGGGGAGCGGCCGGCCGAGCTCCAGACGACGTACTCGATCCGGCCCGGTGCGTCGGTGATCTCGACCGTGGAGACGCCGGTCAATTGTGGTGCGTAGGTCGAGGCGAACAGGGCGACGGCGAGCCGTTCGCTGACGAGCCGTGCCATCAGTTCGGCGGTGCTCACCTCGAAGGCGACGTCGCGGACGAGTCCCGCGGCCTCGAACGCCTGGTCGCTCTGCAGACGGCCGGCTGTCCGCGGCGGCAGGTCCACGAACACCTCACTCGCGAGCCGCTGCAGCGTCACCGACGATGCGGTCGCCAGCGGATGATCGGGCGGGACCACCGCGACCAGCCGGTCGCGGGCCAGTTCGCGGGTCTCCACGCCGCGCGGTTGTGCGGTGGTCGGCAGTCCGAGGAAGGCCACGTCGAGCACGCCTTCCTTGACCTGGTCGGCGAGCTTCTCGCTCGCACCGACGCGCAGCGAGATCCGTACGTCGGGGTACGCGCGCCGGAAGTCCCGCAGCGCTGCTGGAATGTCGACCGCGGCGACCGTCGGGATCAGCCCGACGGCGAGCCGTCCGCGGACCAGACCGACTGCGGCGGCGGCCTCCGCGGCTGCCCGCTCGGCCGCGTCCAGACACTGGCGAGCCGCCGGCAGGAACGCCGTACCGGCCGGTGTCAGGCGCACGCGCCGGCTGGTGCGGTCGAACAGGCGCGCGCCCAGTTCCCGTTCCAGGCGGGCGATCTGGTGGCTCAGCGCGGACTGCACGACCAGGCACCGTTCGGCGGCTCGGGTGAAGCTGTTCGTCTCGGCGACCGCAACGACGTACCGGAGTTGCTGGAGTTCCATGCAACTATCTTGAATCACGATCGATGGCGTGACGAACATGTGTTGGACTCATTGATCGCGGCGGCCGGAAACTACCGGAGTGACCAACCAAGATGTCCTCACGAAGCCGCGGGCCTCGACGAATCGCTCGTGGCTGGGGGTCGCCGCGATCACCGCCAGCCTGTTCGTCTTCCTGACCACCGAACTGATGCCCGTCGGCCTCCTCACCCCGTTGAGTACCAGCCTCGGCGTTCCGGTCGGGGTCGCCGGCCTGATGGTGACGCTGTACGGCGTCTCGGCCGGCCTCGGCGTACCGTTCATCGTCGCCTGGAGCCGGCGGGTCAATCGCCGCGTTCTGCTGTCCGTCCTGCTGTCGGTCCTGACCGTGGGAAACCTGGTGACCGCGATCGCCCCGAACTTCGGTCTGATCCTGGCCACCCGGCTGTGCATGGGATTCGCCAGCGGGGTGTTCTGGGCGATCGGCGTCAGCATGGCGATGCGCCTGGTGGCCGAGCGCGACGCGAGCAAGGCGGCCGCGGTCGTCATGTCCGGCATCTCGGTCGCGGCGGTCGTCGGCATCCCGCTCGGGATCTTCCTCGAGAGCCGGACCGACTGGCGCACCACCTTCCTGATCTGGTCGGGGCTGAGCCTGCTTGTCCTGGTCGCGGTCGTGTTTGCGATTCCCTGGTTGCCGTCCGACAACGCGGTGCCGGTGCGGGCGGTCTTCGCGCTCCCGGTCGGCAACGCGCGGCTCCGGCTGGTGATGCTGATGGTGATGCTGTTCGTGCTCGGGCACTTCGGCGCCTACACCTTCGTCCGGCCTTTCCTGGAAGGTGAGTCATCTGCTTCACCCGCGTTCATCACCGCCGTGCTGATGGCGTACGGCGCGGCTGGGGCGGCCGGAAACTTCATCGGCGGACGCGTGGTGTCCTGGAACAGCCGCGCCGGTTTCATGGCCGGCTGCGCCGGTGCCGCCGCAGCCCTGCTGCTGTTGCTGGCCGTCGATCATGGGCCCGTCGGTCAGGTCGTCGCACTGGTGCTGTGGGGTACGTCGTTCGGCGTCGTCCAGCTGTGCCAGGTGAACCTCACGCAGGCCGCTGCCCCCGAGACCTTCGAGGCAGCCATGTCGCTCAACACGATGGCGTACAACACCTCGATCGCCCTCGGCGCCCTCTTCGGCGGCCTGTTCGCCGATCACGCGGGCGTGAACAGCGTCATGTACTTCGGCATCACACTCATCACCGCGTCGCTACTGACCACACTCCTGACCCCTGGTGACGCTAGCTTGAAGCGAAGACGTCATACGTGATCTGCCCCTGGATCCCTGAACGCACGGGCTGGGCCTGCTTGCTGGGATGACACGCAATTTGCGGCCGACGCGAACCGCGCTGGAACACCGGCGCGGCTCCGGCCTGCCTTGCGAGGATCATCGTGCTCGACGCGTTCCGTACTGCCCGTGACTCCCTGACCGACGCCCTCCGGATCACCCCGGGCCGGCTCGCGACGTACTCGGTTCTCCAACTCCTGCTGGCGATCCTGCCTGGCGCGCAGGTGGTGCTGATCCGCGCTCTGATCGACAGCGGTGACGTATGGCGTCCGCTCGTCGGGCTGACCGTGGTGGTCGGGTCGATGTATCCGCTGACCCAGGTGTCGAACGGCGTCGGCCAGCGGATGATGCTTCGCCTCCGGCTCGAGTTGCGGATCGAACTTGCCCGCGCTGCCGCCCGGCTGAGCCCGAGCAGGCTGGCCGAGCCCGCGACGGTCCGCGACCTGGAGGCGAGTCAGACCGCGACGCACCCGATGAGCGACGTGGCCGGCAAGCCGGTGCAGTTGCTCAGCGCGGCGGCGACCTCGGTCGTACTGTGCCTCGCGATCGCGTCGATCAACCTGGTGTCCGGGCTGCTGGTGCTCGCAGCGTTGGTGCCGACAGTTCTCGCGTTCACGTTGATCTCGCGGATGGAGGCGAAGGACTGGCCGCGGGTGGGGGAGCACGAGCGCAGGGCGGCGTACGCGACCGAGCAACTGATCCAGCAGCGCCCGGGGACCGAGCTGGCGGTGCTGGGATCGGGATGGAAGGTGGCCGACCTGGTCGCGCGCAGCCGGGCGTCGGCGACCTGGGTCCTCGATCGGATGATCCGTACGGCGCTGTTGTACGAGCTGGGTGCGGCGCTGGCTACTGTGCTGCTGTTCGGTGGTGCGCTGGTCGCTCTGGTGCTCGGTGGTGCGACCGGGGGAGCGGCGGCTGCGGCGGTGGCCGGCACGATCACTGGGCTGAACGCGATTCGCCAGTGTGGGTACGCGTTCGGCAGCATCGTCACCGCGGCTCCACAGGCCGCGATCTACCGGCGATTCGTGCGGAGCGTGTCCAACGGCGCGCGTTGCGCGGTGGTCCGGCAGGTCGATTCCGTTGCCTTGGACAACGTCACGTTCGGCTACCCGGGCGCGGCCGAGCCGACTCTTCGCGACGTGACCATCGAGGCCCGCCGGGGCGAGATGGTTGCGTTGGTCGGTGTGAACGGGGCCGGGAAGTCGACGGCGATCAACCTGCTTGTCGGTTCGTTGCGACCCGGCAGTGGGCGGGTGCTGATCGACGGCGCGGACTCCGACGCGCTGGCCGAGGACGAGCGGCTCGCGCACTTCGGCCTGCTGGTACAGGAGTTCGGGCGCTTCGAGTTCACCCTCCGCGACGCCGTCGCCCTCGGAGCGCCGGAGGTTGTCACGGATCAAGACATCCGCAACGCGCTGGCCGACACGTTCGCCGCCGACCTCCCGCTCGACACGCAGCTAGGGCAGCAATGGGGAGGCACCGGCATCTCCGGCGGTCAGTGGCAACGCCTGGCACTGGCCCGCATCCGCCTACGCGACGCCGGCGTCTGGATCCTCGACGAGCCCACCTCCGCCATCGACGCCGAAGCAGAACACGAGATCTTCACCGACCTACGCCGTACCAGCGCCACCCGCATCACGATCGTCGTCTCCCACCGAGCCTGGACCCTCCGCGAAATGGACCGCATCTACGTCATAGACAACGGCACAGTAGTCCAGCAAGGAACGTACGACGACCTGATGACCGACCCCACCACCCGCTTCCCCCGCCTCTTTACCACCCAAACCGCGCATACCCGGTGAACGCCCTGAAGCCGAGCCGCCGATAAGAAGGCCTGATTGCGGCCCGCCACGCAGGCAGAACCCGGCCGAAACGCCGTACCCACGCCGAAAAAGGCACCTTCTGCCTGCGTGGCGGTCCCCGCCGCCCGGCTGGCGGCGCATGTCACCGCTGGCAGGTTGTGCAACCCGCTAGTGGTGACATAACCGGGTAGCCGGGGCTCTGCTTGGGCGGTAGGTGGACTGAGAGGCGTTGTTAACTGGGGCGGTGGGTGGACTCTGGCGGTTTGCATCCGTTGCCTGGGGCGCGGGTAGAGGGCTGTCGGTTCTCGTCGTGGGGATGGTGGTGTTGGCGGCTGCGGCGCCGGTGGGGGCGGTGGTGGCGCTGGGGCAGGTTGTTGCGGGGGTTGCTCGGGGGGATCGGGCTCACTCGATGGGGTGGGCTGTGGTGGCTGGTGGGTGTTTGTTGTTGCAGTGGCTTGCGGGGGCTCTGCAGCGGGCGGCGGCTTCTGCGTTGGGGGAGCGGGTTGATGCGCTGCTGCAGCACGAGTTGATGAGGGCTGTGGCTGCGCCGAGCGGCGTCCGGCACTTGGAGGATCCTGCGACTGCAGCACTGGTAGAGGTCGGGCGGGACACCTTGCGGGCGGATTGGGCGCGCCCGGGTCGGTTCGCGAGCACGATCGGCGGTTTGGCCACCGGGCGGATCATTCTGGTGGCCTCAGGCATCATTCTCGCCGGATTCCATTGGTGGCTCGGCGCGGGTTTGCTCGTGGCCGGTGTGTGGGCGGCGTACGAGGACCGCGTCGCGTCCCGTACCGAGGCCGGGCACCACTACGGCGCAACCGAGTCGGCACGCCGGATGCGGTACTTCAACGACCTTGGAACCACCCCGCCGGCCGCCAAGGAGATCCGCCTGTTCGGATTGCCGGAGTTCGTCGTCGGCCGCCACGGGGAGACATGGGCGGCGACGATGCAGCGGGTCCTGGCCCCGGCAGGCCGTCGCCCGCTCGTTGCGACTGCGTTCCTGGGCGTTGTCGTCCTCGGCGGCATCCTGCTAGTAGTGCGCGAGGCGATGGCCGGTCGCCTCGCAGCCGGTCCGACGGCGACGTACGTCCAGGCGTTCCTGGTCGCGTTGGGCGGCATCCAGCAATCGTCCTGGTCCGGCCTGCAGACGGAGCTCGCCCTCGCAACCCTCGATCGGTACGACGATGCGATGCGCGCGATCGCACCGACAGCCGCGCCCGCCAGTGGATCGCGGCCAGCAACCGGGATGCCACGACGGGAGATCGCCTTCAGCAACGTGTCTTTCGGCTATCCACGCACGAGCCGTCGCGTACTGAAGGAGCTCGACCTGGTGATTCCGGCCGGGCAATCGCTCGCGGTCGTCGGCGCGAACGGTGCCGGGAAGACCAGCCTCGTCAAGCTGCTGTGCGGTCTCTACGAACCGACCGAGGGCTCGATCCTGATCGACGGCGTCGAGCTGCAGGACCTCGATACCGACGACTGGCGGCGCAGGCTCGCGGTGGTCTTCCAGCAGCCGGTGCGGCTGCCGATGTCGGCGTACAGCAATGTCCGGTTCGGCCGCCGTGATGCAGACGTTGAGGTCGCAGTCGAGCGGGCCGGAGCGAAGAGCATTGTCGAGGCGTTGCCGAAGGGCTGGGAGACCGTGCTTTCGGCCGAGTTCGACGGCGGTGTCGAGCTGTCCGGCGGCGAGTGGCAACGGCTGGGCCTCGCGAGAGCGCTGTACGCCGTCCAGCAGGGTGCGTCCGTACTGGTACTGGACGAGCCCGCCGCGCACCTGGACGCCCGATCCGAAGCGGAACTGTACCGGCGTTTCCTGGACCTGACCGCCGGACTGACCACGATCCTCATCTCGCACCGCTTCTCCACGGTGCGCCAGGCCTCGTCCATCGTCGTACTCGACGAAGGCAGGGTGATCGAGCAAGGATCGCACGACGAGTTGCTCGAGCGAGACGGTACGTACGCCCATCTGTTCCGTCTGCAGGCGGCTCGCTTCGAGGGAGTCCCGGAATGAAGTCGTGGCTCGCCACCGCGCGTCTGCTGATCGGACTCGGTTGGGAGATCGGCCCGGGCCTGTTCACGCTCTACACCGTCGTCACGATGTCGAGTTTCGTCAGCCCGCTGCTCGTCGCGCTCGGCGTACGGCCCCTGGTCGACGGCGTGGTCGCCGGCGAACCGCGCCAGATCGTTGCCGGAGGCATCGCGGTCGCCGTTGCACTGTTCTTCGTGCTCGTGGCCCCGATCGGCTATCGCTGGGCAACGATCCGGATGCGTGAGCGCTCCAGTTTCGTCGCCGAGCGCAGGGTACTGAGGCTGGCCGCGGGCGCGCCGCAGATCCACCACTTCGAGCGGCCCGAGTTCCTGGACCGCCTGCAGACGCTGCGCCGTGAGGCACCTGACCTCGCGGACAGCGTCACGATGCCGTTCATCGGCCTGTTCGTTGTGGCCCAACTGGCGATCAGCACTGTCCTGCTGGCAGACCTGAACCCGGTACTGGTAGTGCTCCCGCTGGTTGCGATTCCTTCGCTGTGGCTGAGCCGCCGGGCCGAACGGATCCGCCGACGATCGGAGTTGGAGGCGGCTCCGGAACGACGGCTCGCACAACAACTCTTCATGCTGTCGGTCGCCCCGTCGTCGGCGCAGGAGCTGCACGTCGCGTCCATGGGCGTCGAGCTACTGAATCATCACCGCGAAGCAGCGGACAAGGCCAACACCATCGCTCACCAGGCGCTCTTCCGATCGGTCCTGATCGGGTCGGTCGGCTGGGCGGTGTTCCCGCTCGCGTACGTTGCCGCGATGGTGCTGATCCTTCACGACGCGAGTGTCACCCCAGGTGACGTGGCCTTGGCGCTCGCCCTGGCTGGCGCCGTGGTGAGCGCGGCGAACCGCGTTCTCGACCTCGCCGGCACCGTACTGCGTGTGCGTACGACGGCCGAGCACTACTTCTGGCTTGCGCACCAGGCCGAAACGGAACCAGGCACCGCGCCCGCGCCGGATCGCCTGGTCCATGGAATCGAACTGAAACAGGTCACCTTCGGGTACGGCGCTGACGATCGCCTCGCCCTCCCCGGCACCGACCTGTTCCTGCCAGCCGGCCACACGGTCGCCATCGTCGGCGAGAACGGCGCGGGCAAGTCGACCCTGGTCAAGCTCCTCACCGGCATGTACCGGCCCGCTTCGGGTGCGGTGCTCGTCGACGGAGTCGATCTCGCCACGATGGACCTCGACGACTACCGGCAGAAGGTGAGCGCCGGTTTCCAGGACTTCGTCAGGTACCAGCTGACGGTCGGCGACGCCGTCGCGGTCGGTGGACTGTCCGAGCCGCCGGACCAGGTGCGGACCGCCCTCACCGAGGCCGACGCGAGCTTCGTGGACTCGTTGCCGCAAGGCATCGACACCCAACTCGGTACGTCGTGGGTCGACGGCGTCGAACTGTCCGGCGGGCAATGGCAGAAGCTGGCGATCGCCCGCACGCTCGTTCGTCGGGCGCCGCTGGTGATGATTATGGACGAGCCGAGTGCGTCGCTGGATCCGCAGACCGAGGCGGCCGTTTTCGGGCGGCTGGCCGCTGAGGCGCGGGCCGGACGGGCCGACGGGCGGATCACGTTGCTCATCTCACATCGCTTCTCGACAGTGCGCTCGGCGGACCTGATCGTGGTACTGGAGGACGGCCGGGTGACCGAGCGCGGGACCCACGACGAGCTGATGGCAACGGACGGTACGTATGCCGAGCTTTACCGTCTGCAAGCGGCCGGCTACCGATAAGTGCGCAACTGTGCGCAGAAGCGAATTTGACCAGATCTGACCTGTCATCTGATGACTCTGGCGTACTGATCTGATTAAGTGGGGGCTCGCTCCGTACGTGAGGGCTGGTCATCTGAGGTCTTGGCAAAGTAACGCTCACGTTACGCGCCGCCGCTTTGTGCCTGACAACGTTGACATGCGCAGTTATGACCAGCCACGATGACGCTTGATCCGCCCGCCTAGCGGCCCTCCCGCCGAGGAAGTTGGTTTGACCGTGCGACGTCTGACTGGGGTAGTGGGGGTGGCACTCGGATTAACTCTGGTGCTCGCCTCGTGTGGCGACGGCAAGAGCAGCGGCTCCGGTGGTGGCACCGGCAGCAAGAGCGAGGTCATCGCGATCGCCGCCGACCCGCTGGAGTACATCAACCCGCTGAACGAGAACGGCAGTCCGGGGATCTCGGTCGCGATGGCGATGTTCGCCCCGCTGGTGACCACGGACCCGGAGACCGGCAAGCTGCAGAACGTGATGGCCGACTCGGTCACGCCGGACAAGGCCAGCCAGACCTGGACGATCAAGCTGAAGGCCGGCAACACGTTCCAGAACGGTCAGCCGCTGACCGCGAAGGACTACGTGGACAGCTGGAACATGACCGCGATGGGCTCGAACGCCTGGAAGAACAACGGTTTCTTCTCCAAGGTCGACGGGTACGACGCCCTGAACCCGCCGACCCCGGACGGCGCCACGCCGAAGCCGACCGCGGTGAAGGCGCTGAGCGGTCTGAAGCAGATCGACGACCTGACGTTCTCGGTCAAGCTGAAGGTGCCGTTCTCGCAGTTCGGCCTGACGCTGCAGTACCTCGGCCTCGCGCCGCTGCCGGAAGAGGTGCGGAAGAACCCGGACGCGTACAAGCGCAAGCCGATCGGCAACGGCCCCTTCAAGCTCGCCGCCGACTGGAACGCCGGTGACGACATCAAGCTGGCCAAGTGGGACGGCTACAAGGGCCCGCAGGTACCGCAGGCCGACGCGATCACGTACCGGTTCATTCCGAACGCGGACACGGCGTACAACGAGTTCCTGGCCGGCAACGTTGACTTCGTGGACGTGCCGTCGACCAAGGTGAAGAGCTTCAAGACCGACGCTCCGGACCAGTGGGTGACCAGCATCAGCTCCGGCGCCAACTACCTGGTGATCCCGGCCTGGGACGCGCGGTTCAAGAACCCGAAGCTGCGGCACGCGTTCTCGATGGCGATCGACCGGAAGGCGTTCGCGGACCTGGTCGGGCTGTCCGAGCCGGCCAAGGGTCTGGTCGCGCCGGACATGGCCGGGTACCGCGACAACGCCTGCAAGTACTGCGATTTCGACGCCGCCAAGGCCAAGCAGCTGCTGCAGGAGGCCGGCGGTTTCTCCGGCCCGTTGAACATCAACTACAACACCTCGTCGGCGACCGGTCAGATCTTCGCCGAGGCGATCGGCAACATGCTCCGGCAGAACCTCGGCCTGACCGTCAAGTACACCGGCAAGCAGAGCTCGGAGATCGGTGAGCTCGCCGACAGCCGCAAGCTGGACGGGTTGCGCTTCAGCGGCTGGGGTCACGACTACCCGTCGATCGAGGACTACCTGACGCCGATGTTCAAGTCCAACGGTGACGCGAACTTCGCCGGTTACGCCAACCCGGCGCTGGACGCCGTACTGGCCAAGGGCGACGCCGAGCCGGACCCGGACAAGGCGATCAAGCTGTACCAGCAGGCCGAGGACATCGCGCTCGAGGACATGCCGCTGATTCCGCTGTACACGAAGTCGAACGCGTACCTGCACTCGGCGAAGATCACGCCGCGCGTCTCGAAGTTCACCGGAGTATCGGCCCTCTGGGCAACGTTCAAGTGATCCGCTACATCCTGCGCCGTGCAGTGGCGGCGGTGCCGATCGGTGTGCTGGTGACGCTGGGGGTCTTCGCGCTCGTGTTCGCGATGCCCGGGGACCCCCTGCGGGAGCTGGCCGGCGACAAGCCGATCCCGGCCGCGGTGCTGGCCGCCAAGCGTGCGCAGTACCACCTGGACGACCCGTTCATCGTCCAGTACCTGCTGAGCATGAAGGACATCCTGACCGGCCATTTCGGTACGACGTTCGCGGGCGCGGACATCGCCGACCAGTTGCGGCTGCGGATCCCGGTGACGCTGAAGCTGACGCTGCTGGCGAACGCCGTCCAGTGGACGCTCGGGCTGTTCTTCGGTATCTACGCCGGCTTCAAGCGCAACGGCTGGGTCGACCGGTCGTTGCTGCTGGCAACACTTGTGCTGCTCGCGGTGCCCGGACTGGTGGCGTACTTCGCCGCGCAGTACCTGTTCGGGGTCGAGCTGAAGTGGTTCCCGGTGTCCGGTGTGCTCGAAGGGTTCCCGGTCTCGTACCTGCTGCCCGCGCTGGTGATCGGCATCCTCGGGTTCGCGGGCCTCGCCCGGCTGCTGCGGACGTCGATCGTGGAGACGGTGAACGCCGACTTCGTGAAGACCGCGCGGGCCAAGGGGCTTGGCGAGCAGCGGGTGCTGTGGCGGCACATCCTGCCGAACGCGCTGCTGCCGGTGGTGACGTTCATCGGCCTCGACCTGGCCGGCATGTTCGGCGGCGCGATCATCACCGAGAGCATTTTCAACCTGCCCGGGCTCGGCCAGTTCATGTTCCAGGCGATCAAGCTGAAGGAGGGCGGGGTCGTGGTGCTGCTGTCCACCCTCGCGTTCATCTCGTTCATCCTGATCAACCTGCTGATCGACCTCCTGTACGGCGTCCTGGATCCGAGGGTGCGCAATGTTTGAGGTAAGCCATGTCTGAACAGATCACCGCGGCGGTCGGTGCCGAGGCGCAGGAAATCGGCGACGGCCGCACGCTGTCCAACCGCGAGCTGCTCCGGGCGCTGTTGCGCAAGCCGCAGTTCATCGTGTGCAGCCTGCTGCTGCTGGCGTTCTTCACGATGGCTGCGGTGCCGAAACTGTTCACGTCCGCCGATCCGCGGTTCTGCGAGCTGGCCAAGAGCCGGCAGGGCCGCAGTTCGGGGCATCCGTTCGGGTTCGACATCCAGGGCTGCGACTACTTCGCGAACGTCGTGTACGGCGCGCGGCCGTCGGTGCTGGTCAGTATCTGCGCGAGTTTCGGCGTGTTCGTGCTGGCCGGCTCGCTCGGCCTGCTGGCCGGGTACTTCCCGGGTTTCGTGGACGGCCTGATCTCGCGGACGGCCGACGTACTGTTCTCGATCCCGGGCCTCGTGGTGCTGATCGTGATCCTGAACTCGGTCGCGAACCGGAGCATCTGGATCATCGTCGGCGTCATCCTGCTGATCGGCTGGCCGGGCGGGATGCGGCTGATGCGGGCCACGGTCTTCTCGGTCCGCAACCGCGAGTACGTGCTGGCGGCCCGGTCGATCGGCGTGCCGCCGGTGCGGATCCTGCGCAAACACGTGTTCCCGAACGCGATGGCGCCGCTGCTCGCGATGACCACGCTCGGCATCGGCGGCATGGTCGGGCTCGAGGCCGCGCTGACGTTCCTCGGGGTCGGGCTGCAACCGCCGTCGATCTCGTGGGGTTCGCAGTTCGGCGTCGCGGCGTCGTACCGGGACACCCCGCACCTGTTCATCTGGCCGGCGCTCTTCATCTCCACGATGACGATCTCGTTCATGATCATCGGCGACTCCATCCGCGACGCCCTCGACCCGAAACTTATGCGATGACTGTGCACATTCCTCGCCTCCGGCTCGGTGGGTCATCGGGCTGTGACTCCCGGTCTTCCCTCGTCGTTCCGGTCGCTTCGCTCCCTCCACTCCTCAGTCCAGACCGGGAGGCCCGATGACTGCCACTGGCGAAGTACTGCTGAAGGTCGACAATCTGTCGGTCGAGTTCGATACGCCGCATGGGCCGGTGCGGGCCGTGGACGGGGTGTCCTGGCAGGTGCGGGCGGGGGAGATGTTGGCGATCCTGGGCGAGTCGGGGTCCGGGAAGAGCGTGTCGACGCAGGCGCTGACCGGGATCCTGGAGATGCCGCCGGGCCGGATCGTGTCCGGTACGGCGGAGTACCGCGGCGTGGACCTGATCGCGATGACCACCAAGGAACGACGCCGGATCGTCGGCGACCGGATCACGATGGTGTTCCAGGACTCGCTGTCGGCGCTGAACCCGGTGCAGTCGGTCGGGACCCAGATCGCGGAGTGCTTCCGGGTGCACCGCGGGATGTCGAAGCGGGACGCTCTCAGGAAAGCAGCGGAGATGCTCGACCAGGTGCGGATACCGGCCGCCGCGCAGCGGGTGCGGGACTATCCGCACGAGTTCTCCGGCGGGATGCGGCAGCGCGTGATGCTGGCGATGGCGCTCGCGCTCGATCCCGACGTACTGATCGCCGACGAGCCGACCACGGCGCTGGATGTCACCGTGCAGGCGCAGATCCTGGAGTTGATCGCCGAGCTGCAGGCCGAGCGGGACATGGGCGTGGTGCTGATCACGCACGACCTCGGCGTGGTCTCGGATGTCGCGGACAACGTCGTGGTGATGTACGCCGGCCACGTGGTCGAGCGGGCCGCGACGGCAGAGGCCCTCGAATACCCCGTACACCCTTACACCGAAGGGCTGCTGGGCTCGATGCCCTCGGCGGACCTGAAGGGCCGCGAGCTGCCGACGATCCCCGGTACGCCGCCGTCGCTGCGGGCGATCCCGTCCGGCTGCGCGTTCCGGACCCGGTGCCCGATCGCGGTCGACGACTGCGCGACCGAGGTGCCGCCGCTGCTGACGGTCGGCCCCGGACGTGAGGCCGCGTGCATCCGGCGTACGTCGCTCGCGCAGAAGGAGGCCGTGTAATGGCCGAAGAGTTGCTGGTGGCAACGAACGTCGTGAAGCACTACGACATCAGCCCGGCGCTGAACTTCGGCGCCAAGACCGTCGTCCGCGCGGTCGACGGCGTCGACGTGACGCTGCGCAAGGGCGAGTCGCTCGGCATCGTCGGCGAGTCCGGCTGCGGGAAGTCGACGCTGGTCCGGCTGCTCGCTGCGCTGGAGAAGCCGACGGCGGGCCAGATCGAGTACGGCGGTGTGGACGTCAGCAAGCTCCGGGGCCGCGAGTTGCGGCGCTGGCGGCGCAACGTCCAGGTGGTGTTCCAGGACCCGTACTCCAGTCTGAATCCGCGGATGCGGGTCGGTGAGATCGTCGGCGAGCCGTTCCAGGTGCACCCGGACGTCGGTAAAGGTCTGGACATCCGGAAACGGGTCCGTGAGCTGCTCGAACTGGTCGGGCTGCGGCCCGAGGACGAGACGAAGTTCCCGCACCAGTTCTCCGGCGGTCAGCGGCAGCGGATCGGCATCGCGCGGGCGATCGCGCTGAATCCCGACGTACTGCTGTGCGACGAGCCGGTCTCGGCGCTCGACCTGTCGGTGCAGGCGCAGGTGGTGAACCTGTTGATGCGGCTGCAGCGCGAGCTCGGTCTGAGCATCATCTTCGTCGCGCACGACCTGTCGGTCGTCCGGCACGTCTCCGACCGGGTCGCGGTCATGTACCTCGGCAAGGTCGCCGAGCTGGGCGAGCACCAGCAGGTGTACGACGTACCCGCGCATCCGTACACACAGGCGCTGCTGTCCGCGGAGCCCGGTCTGGCGCGGCAGGGCCGGCAGCGGATCGTGCTGGCCGGTGACCCGCCGTCACCGGTCCTGCCGCCGTCCGGATGCCGGTTCCACACCCGGTGCCTACGGGCGGAGGCCAGGTGCAGTACCGACGTACCGGAGCTGCGGGAGATCAAGTCCGGCCAGACTGTCTCGTGCCACTTCGCGGAGGAGGCGCAAACCGCCTACTCGACCGCTTGAGCGATACCTGTGGAGTGATGGCCTAGGGTTGCGGCCGTGAGTACGGTTTCCTCGGCAGGCAGGCGGTTCGTCCTGCTCGCCGGGGTCATCGTGGTGGCCGGCGGGTTGGCGGCGTGGTGGATTCTGACCGCGGGCCGGGCCGCCAACGAAGGTTTCGACATCACCGACGAGGGCTATTACCTGCTCTCGTACCGGTGGTGGGACAGCAACCCTTTGGCGTTGACCGGCGTGCAGTACCTGTACGGACCGGTGTTCGAGTGGTTCGGCTACGACATCGTGAAGCTCCGGTTCTTCCGGCTCTTCACCGTGGTCGTCGTACACCTCCTGTTCGGGTACAGCTTCATGCGGTGGCTGCGCGGGCGACGCCCCGGCCTGCCGCCGACCCGGCTCTGGGAGGCTGCGGGTACGGCGGTCGTTCTCGCCGCGGGCGGGATGTGTTACAGCTGGCTGCCGCAGTCGCCCGGCTACAACGATGTCGTGCTGCTCGGTGCGCTGACCTTGGTGTCCTGTGTGCTGTGGATGGCGACCGCGGTCGATCGCGGTACGCCGGTCCCGTACTGGATCTTCCTCGTGGCCGGACTGGTGATCGGCGCGATGGTCCTGGCCAAATGGACGTCGGTCGTGGTGATCGGGCTGATCGTGATCACCGCGGTGGTCGTCCTGGCCGGTCAGGGCCGGCGAGCCGTTGCCCGCGGCATCCTCTTCGCGCTCGGCGGTCTGGCCCTCGCGGCACTCGCCGTGCAGCTCTTCGTGGTGCGGCTGAACGTGGCGGTGCCGGGGATCCTCGACGTCAACAAGTTCATCGCCGGTACGTCGTACTCGCCGGTCGAGCTGCTGCAGCTCTATTGGTCGAGCAGCATCAAGCTGATCGGTCAGACACTGAGCGCACACGGTCTCCTGCTCCTCGCGACGGCCGCAACCGTGATCGCCCCCTGGCGCCGGCTCCGGATCGCCGCGGCGATCTTCGCCCTGCTGGCACTGATCCTGTCGGTACGACGGGTTGTCGTCGACGGCGGCGCGGTCGGCGGCTCTCAACACATCCCGATGTACGCCGAAACGCTACTGGCCGCCGTACTGGTCGCCGTCGTGGCCGCTGTCGGCTCCGTGATCGGGGCCCGCGTCGGCGTCACGCCCGGCTCCCGGTTGAGCCGCGAGAACGCGCGGACCTGGGTGATTCTCGCGCTGCTCGTACTTCTGCCGCTCGTCCAGGCGTTCGGCACGAACACGCCGCTCTTCACGATCGGCTTCAACGCGTTCGCGGCCTGGGCCGCCGTGATGATCGCCGTACTCACCGGCATCTGGGCGGTCCCGATCGTGGCGCGGCTGACGCTTGGACTCGTGCTGGTCGGGTCCCTGGTCGCGACCTCGACGATCGCGTACACCGGCCTGTTCCGGTACCCGTACCGCTCCGTCGGCCACTCGCAACTGACCGCAGCCGCGTCGCTCCCTGCGCTGCGCGGCATCTACTTGTCGCCGGCCGCCCAGCGGAACTTCAGCCGCCTGGCCGCCGATCTCCGCCCGTACACCGAGCCGCCCGGGCGGCCGATGCTCGCCTACGACAAGATGGCCGGCCTGGTGCTGATGCTCGGCGGCCGCCCGCTCGGCGAGGCCTGGATCGCGCCGAAGGAGCGCGCGCGGACGGCGGCCGGTGTCGAGGAGGTCTGCCGGAAGGAGCACCCGTCCAGGCCGCCGCTCGTGATCCTGAACCGGGAGATCTCGGACCTGGAGATCAAAGCCCTGCGCAGCTGCGGGCTGGACTTCCGCGCCGATTACGAGCAACTGGCGCCCGCGCGGGAGACGATCGGCCTGGGCGTCTGGATCCCGAAGGCCGAGCGGCCGGTCCCACCGGCCGGATGAGATCCTGAACCTCGCTGTGCGTACAGGTCGGACGGGTCGGACAGGAAGGTGTCGCATGATCAAGGTCGGTGTCCTGGGGGCCAAGGGCAGGATGGGCGCTCAGACGTGCCTCGCGGTCGAGGAGGCTGCCGACTGTGAGCTGGTCGCGCAGCTCGACCAGGGCGACGCGCTCGACGCGCTGACCGCGGCCGGTGCCGAGGTCGTCGTCGACTTCACCCGGCCCGAGGTCGTGATGGACAACCTGGCCTGGTGCATCGAGCACGGCATCCACGCGGTCGTCGGCACCACCGGCTTCGACGACGAGCGTCTCGCCACCCTGCGCGCGCTCTTGGAGAAGTCCCCGGAGACCGGCGTACTGATCGCCCCGAACTTCTCGATCGGCGCGGTGCTGATGATGCAGTTCGCCGCGAAGGCCGCCCCGTACTACGAGTCCGTCGAGATCGTCGAGCTGCACCACCCGGACAAGGTGGACGCTCCGTCCGGCACGGCCCGGCGTACGGCGGAACTCATCGCGGACGCCCGCCGCGAGGCAGGCTCCGGGCCGATCCCGGACGCCACCACGACGGCACTCGACGGCGCCCGCGGCGCGGACGTCGACGGGATCCGGGTGCACGGCGTCCGCCTGCGCGGCCTGATCGCGCACCAGGAGGTGCTGTTCGGCGACGAGGGCGAGACGCTGACGATCCGGCACGACTCGATGGCCCGGGTCTCGTTCATGGCCGGCGTCCTGCTCGGCGTACGGCGGATCGGCGGCGCGCCCGGTCTGACCGTCGGACTCGAGCACTTCATGGATCTGTCCTGAGATGAAGGCCAAGCAGACCGCGATCGTCCTCGCGGTCGTGTTCGTCGCGTACGCCGTACTGATCGGCTGGCGCGGCGTGCTGCTGATCAAGGTCGGTACGCCGGTGCCGATCGTGCTCGGGCTCGCGGTCCTGGTGATTCCGCTGATCGGCGCGTACCTGGTCTGGCGTGAGATCCAGTTCGGCCGCCGGACCGAGGTGCTGGCGCGTGAGCTGGAGGCCGCCGGTGGTCTGCCGGTCGACGACCTGCCGCGCCGACCGTCCGGACGGGTGGACCGGGTCGCCGCAGACGAGGCCTTCGGGCGGTACAAGGCGGAGGCGGAAGCAGCCCCCGACGACTGGCGGGTGTGGTTCCGGCTGTCGACGGCGTACGACGCCGCGGGGGACCGGAAACGGGCCCGGGAAGCGATGCGAACCGCCATCGAGTACCACGATCACTCCGCCTGAGATCCCTGGAAGTTACCTGGGAGTTCGCTGTGAACCGGTCGAGATGACTGACAACCGGGTGTGGAACGGGATATTTTCGTGAAGGTACGTGGCAGCCGCCACGTCAAGGTCGGAGACTGGGTGGGGCCGTCCTGTGCCATCAGACGGATCTCGCCGCGGCACGGGCGACGGACAAGGGGCTGGGTTCGGCGGACTACTGCGCCGGCACCGACGGGAGGCGGGGCTGTCGCAGGAAGCGCTGGCCGAACGCGCCGGTCTCAGCGTCGACGCGATCGCGGCGTTGGAGCGGGGACGACGGCGGGCGCCGCGGGCGCAGACGCTGCGCCTGCTCGCGGACGCGCTGCGGCTCGCTGAGCCGGACCGGTCGCTGCTGGCTGCGGCGGCGCGCAAGGAGGCCACCACCCCGCGGCTGCCGATGCGGCAACCGCCGGCGCCGATCAACGAGCTGATCGGCCGGACGACCGAGCTGACCGCGACGACGCGCCTGCTGGGGCAGCACCTGACGCGTTTGCTGACCTTGACCGGACCAGGTGGTGTCGGCAAGACCCGCCTCACCCTGGCACTCGCGGGCGACGTGGTGGACAGCTTCCCGGACGGCGTCTGCTGGGTGCCGCTCGCAGCGGTGACCGACGCCGCTGCCGTCGCCCCGGCCGTCGCCGCGTCGGTCGGCATGCATCTGCTGGAAGGCACGCGGCTGGTCGAGGAGATCGCCGAGCAGATCGGCCGGAGCAGGACGCTGCTCGTGCTCGACAACTGCTCGCACGTGGTCGCGACGGTCGGGCAGGTCTGCTCGACCTTGCTCGAGTACTGCCCGAACCTGTCGATCCTCGCGTCGAGCCGGGAGTTGCTGCGGCTGCCGGGCGAGAGCGTGTACGTCGTACCCGCGCTGGCCCTGCCGCACGACGAGGACCGGTTGGCGTCGTCGGAGGCGGTGCGGCTGTTCGTCGAACGCGCGATCGCTCGCGGCTACGACCCGACCGGCGAGCTCGACCAGGTCGCACGCGTCGTACGCCGTCTGGAGGGTATGCCGCTCGCGATCGAGCTGGCCGCCGCGCGGACGAACGTGATGACGATCGCGGAGCTGGCGAGCGAGCTCGAGACGTCGTTCAGCATCCTGGCCGGTGGCCCGCGCACCGCGTCCCCTCGCCAGCAGTCCATGTACGGCGCGATCGAGTGGAGCCACGCACTGCTCAGCGAGGCCGAGCGTGAGGTGTTCGCCCGGCTGTCGGTGTTCGCCGGCGGCTGGACGCTGGGCGCGGCCGCAGCGGTCATGCCCGGTGGCGCCTCACGGGTCGACGCCCTCGACCTGATCGGGCGGCTGGCCGACAAGTCGCTGATCCGGGTGACCAGGCGCGGCGGCATCGCGCGGTACTACATGCTCGGCGTGATTCGGGAGTTCGCGGCCGATCGGCTGAGGGCCGCGGGACAGACGGACGAGGCAGCCGAGGCGCACGCGCGGTACTACGTCGGCCTGGCCGAGGAATCGGAGAGCCACCTGCGCGGGCCGGGGCAGGGGGAGTGGCTCGACAAGTTGGACGGTGACCTCGCGAACCTACGAGCCGCAATGGCCTGGGCGCTGCGGACCAGCTCGGTCGACGAGGCGCTGCGGTTGGCCGGCGGGCTGTGGCTGTTCTGCTACCTGCGCGGGCACTACGCCGAGGGCAGCCAGTGGCTGGAGCGTGCCCTGCAACTCGGCGACTCGGTGCCACCCGATCGGATCGCGGAGCTCGCGGGGGTGTGTGCGAAGGCGAACCTGGGCGCCGGGACGCTGTCGTTCCTCCAGTGCGAGTACGACACTGCGACCGAACGGCTGCGGACCGCACTGCGGCAGTACAAGGAGCTGGGCGACGCGTCCGGTACGGCGTTGGTGCTGCAGCGCCTCGGTGGTGTCGCACGCGAGCGCGGGGACTACGAAGCAGCGGAGGACCTGCACTGCGAGAGCTACGACCTGTATGAGAGCCTCGGAGACCGAGCCGGGATGGCCTGGGCACATAACCACCTCGGCTTCGTAGCCTGGCTCCGTGGCGATCTCGAGATCGGCGCGCGCCGGTGCCGCCGGGCCCGCGACAGCTTCCGGGTCGTCGGTGACGGCGAAGGACTCGCCTGGTCGCTGATCAGCCTCGGCGCGATCGCGCAGTACGGCGGTGAGCTCGTCGAGGCCGAGGACCTGTTGCAGGAGAGCCTCGCGCTGTCGCAACGGCTCGGGTACCGCGAGGGTGTCGCCTGGTCGCTGAACCAGCTCGGCATCGTCGAACGCCGACGTGGCCTGACCGACCGCGCCGTACACCTGCTCGACGAGAGCCTGGCCGAGCATCGCGATCTGGGGGACCGGTGGCGGTCGGCCAGTGTGCTCGAGGAGCTGGCCGCCGTCGCACAGCAACGCGAGCGCAGCGAGTACGCCGCTTTCCTGCTCGGTGCCGCCGACGGAGTACGAGAAGTCATCCGGGCGCCGGTGCCGGAGATCGAGAAGGCCGGCTACGAAGCCACCCGAGCCGCGGTCGAAGCGTCGCTCGAGCGACGGGCGTTCCGGGCGGCCTGGTCGGCCGGACGTGCCGCGCCACTGGCCGCAGTCGCTGACGGCTATCCGCCGGGAGCCACGGCGCCGACGCGGACGCGCGACTCGTTCTGAGTGGGCGTGCCTCGCGGAGCACCACGACCTGGGGGATCGACGATGCCCCGCGAGGGATCTGAGGGCGCGGATCCAGATCTGTGGCCCGGCCGACTGTGTCCTCTGTCTGACCCCCCAGGCAGTCCCCCCACCTCACAGCCGGCCGAAGCCACCTCCGCGACGGTCGCCGTCGTCGAGCCCTCCCAGTCGACGCCGGCTCTTCCGCGCTGACTCAAGGTTGCCGTGATCACGCTGTGTCGCACAGGGACGGAACCCTGACATCGCCCTGACAAATTTGTCCTGACAACGAAATCCTCGGCCGGATTTCGCCGACGGTGACCGCGAACTTCCGGTCCGTACGTGAATTCGCCGTGGCTTTCAAACGCTCGTTACGGCAGATATCCGGAAACAGCTTTTGTGAATCCGGCGATCTTCCGTAAAGGAGTACCGGAGCCGTCGTCGAAACCGGGTTCCTCGGTCTCCGGTGCGGGGATGCCCTGGCCGGCGCAGCTGACGTCCTTGGCCGGCGCGACCCCGGTGGTGAGGAACGTGTTGACGATCCGGTCGGCGCAGCGGTTCACGCCGCCGTACACGCCGTGGTCGCCTTCGCCGGTGACGGTCAGCAGCCGCGAACCGGCGTACCGGCTGTGGGCCGACGTGGCGAGGCTGTAGTTGGTCGCCGGGTCATGCACGGACTGCACCATCAGCGTTGTAGGCAAGCCTTTGCCGGTCGGCGTGGGCATCGTCAGGTTCGGACGGTTCCAGTAGAAGCAGGGGTTCTCGGTCATCGTCCAGCCGACCAGCGGGAAGTGCGGGCCGAGGCGTGCGGCGAGCTGTTCGCCGTACTCGCGGCCTTGCGGCCAGGCCGTGTCGTTGCAGGTGATCGCGGTGAACGTCGCGCCCTCGGCGTCGTCCTCGCCGAGCGTCCGGAGTCCGACAGGCGCGCGGCCGGCACGTTCGACGAGCTGCTGCTGGCGGGCCTTCGGAAGTGCGTCGACCCGGCGCTGCGCGGCCCGCGGACCGCCTTTGGCCTGGGCCGCGGAAAGGTCATGGATAAAGAGCAGGTCGGCCGCGAGGGAATGGAAATCGAGCTTCGAGTACATATCCCCGGTCACCATCAGGTCGAGGGTGTTCTCGTCGTACGTGACGTTGACCGCGCCGTCCAGGAACTCCTCGGTCGCGGGCTGCTCCTTGAGGGCGCGTCGTAACCGTTCGTACAGGCGGATGACCGCACCCGGTGACGATCCGAGGTGCAGCTGGTCGTCGTACCTGGCCGCCCAGGGCGCGAAGTCCTCGCGGAACCGGCGCTCGAACGCCTGCGGCTGGCTGACGAACGTGTCCATCCAGGTCTTGGTGAAGTCCGTGTTCGAGTCCAGCACGAAGCGGCCGACGTGCTCGGGGAAGTAGGTCTGGTAGTACGCCCCGAGCCAGGTGCCGCCGGAGTACCCGACGTAGTCCATCTTGTCGAAACCGAGCAGCCGCCGGATCAGGTCCATGTCCTGCACCGTCTGCCCGGTGGTGATGTAGGGGAGCAGGCCGCGGGACTGCTGGTCGCAGTACGTCTGCGTCATCTGCGAGGCCTCGGCGATCAGGTCGCGGGTCCCGGGATCGCGGTCGCGCGCGTCCATCGTGTAGCCGGGGGCGCCGTCGCAGCTCACCTTCGAGCTGCCACCGGTGCCGCGCGGGTCGAAACCGACGGCGAGGTGATCCTTGGCGAGCGCTGCCTGGCTCGCGAGGTACGGCGCCATTCCGAGGCCGGCGCCACCGGGTCCGCCCGGGTTGCCGAACACGACGCGGCTCGGCTTGCCCTTGGCTGGTGCGACCTTGCTGACCGCGATCTGCAGATCGTTCCCGGCGTACTGGTTGGCCCAGTCGCGCGGGACGGTGATCTTCGCGCAGTACGTGCGAAGCTCGGCGTCACCGCACGCGAACCAATGCGGTCTCTGCTCGAGGTATTTGGTCGCCACCTGATGCGGCTTGTCGACGATAGTCGCCGATTGCATGGACGCCGTAGCGCCCGAGCCTGGTACGACGAGAACAGCGGATACGGACAGCCCAAGGCCGATGGCCAGGGGAAGCAACTTCATGCAGACTCCAGCGGACGCCACGCGTAATCGGTCCGTGACAATCTGTCATGCCCGCGGAGTAGGGTCGAGCACCACCCCCGGTCAGGGCGTGTCTTGTGATCCAGCGCCTACTGCGGGGCACTCGGCACGGCACCTCGCCGCACGGGTGCAAAGGCCACGATGCTCCGCATCGAGACCTTCGCCCCCGCAC
>NZ_JBSGTS010000041.1:0-41531 GCF_053607525.1 Kribbella sp. NPDC055110 | reverse complement strand
ACCCACCACCCCGCCGCCGCCACACACCACCAGACAACACACCCCCGGCACACCAGCCCCCGGGCGAGCACCCCACGCCCCCAGCCCCACCGGACCGCGGACTCACCCGTGCCGGGAGCTCAAGGCCCGAAACCTCGACTCCAGCAGCCGATCCGTGGGGTGAGACACCCGTGCCCGCACCGGAGCCGCCGGACACCGCATCGCGGGCACACGAGCCGCCGGGCGAGCGCCCCACGCCCCCAGCCCCAGGCGACGGCGGACTCACGCGCGCCGGGAGCTCAAGGCCCGAAACCTCGACTCCAGCAGCCGATCCGTGGGGTGAGACACCCGCGCCCGCACCGGAGCCGCCAGAGACCGCATCGCGGGCACACGAGCCGCCGGGCGAGCGCCCCACGCCCCCAGCCCCAGGCGACGGCGGACTCACGCGCGCCGCGAGCTCCAGGCCCCAAACCTCAATCCCCGCAGTGGATCCGTGGGACGAGGCAGTCGGGCCTGCGCCGGAGCCGCCGGACGGGGGACTCACCTGTGCCGGTAGCTCAAGGCCCGAAGCCTCTGCCCCAGCAGTCGATCCGTGGGGTGAGACAGACGTGCCTGCAGCGGAACCGCCGGAGCTTGCGCCGTCGGCCAGCGCACCGGATGTGAAACCCAGCCGCTGGCACTGCGACGAATCGACGCGTGCGGAAGCAGCCCGGTTCGCGGTGTGGGGTGAGAGCGCCACGAACGACTCCGGCACCGGCCCACCATCCTTCGCCACAATCTGATCCCAACGGCTGCACCATCCTCGGCACCGACCGTCAGCCCCGGCGCGCGGTCCGGAGCGTGCGGCGTACGGGTTCTGGGGATGTGCGGTGCTCGGGATGTGCCGTGCCTGGGGAGTGCGGTGCGCGTGGCCGGGGAGGTGCTGCGGCGGACCGGGCGGCGGCGAGGTCTCCGCACTTGAGGCGGGCGCTGAGCGACTCCCGGGCCGGGCCCTTCGGTCGGATGCGCGGGACGGGGTGGCGGCGCTGCCCGACGTGATGTACCTGGCGGTCTGGGGACAGTACGTCGGCCGATCGTCGGGCGAAGCTGCGGGTGTGGGGTCTGGGACAGTCCACCGCTCGGACTGCAGGGCGAGACTGCCAGGGTCAGCTCAGCCACAGCGGCCCCCGATCCGCGCCAACGATTGCCGCAAGCAAGTACCGCAGAGCCCCGCTCGTGAGGCGCAGCCCCGCTGTACGGTGCGGCCCCGCTCGTGCGGTGCGGCTCCCGCTTGTGCGGTGGAGTGCCCGGTTTGTCTCGAGCCGCCGGTGGCTTGCGGCTGCACGAGGCGGCGCGGGAGGACGGCGCGTTCTGGAAGGTGGTCAGCTGGTTGGGAGCGCAGTCCGGGTTCTTCGGCGTGGCCTCGGGTGGTCTGTGGGGCTCGGATGTGTGACGTCCTGCGGTGGGGGTGCGCTCGAGTTGGCCACGCCCGGAGGCGGATGATGCGGCTCGTTGCCCGACCACCGCAGACCGCCGCTGGCCGCCGCCGCCTCCTCCTCGTCCTCCTGCCGCCACCGACTGTTGCCACCGACTGTTGCCGCCGACTGCTTCCGCCCCCGGTTGCCCCTGCCCCCTCCTGCCGTCGCCAGCCAAGGGCGGTGTGGGATGTCTCGGGGTTGAGCTTTGGGGCGTCGTGGGTGACGGCTGTTGGCGGGAGGGCTGGGTATGGGCGCCTGTCGACGGGGTCGAGTGAGCGCGGTTCGGGGGAGTCAGGGGTGGAGGGTGGGGTGGTAGATGAGTTCTTGGGTGTGGGTGTCGAGGGTGTGGGTTTCGATCAGTTCTAGGTCGAGTTCGGCTGCGTCCTCGAAGATCCGGCCGAGGCCGCCCTTTCCCGTGATTACGGGGAAGAGAGTTACCTGGATTCGGTCGACTAGGCCGGCGGCCAGGAGTGCGCGGTTCAGGGTCAGGCTGCCGTGGGAGCGCAGCGGGACGTCTGATTGTTTCTTGAGTTGGGCGATGGCCTCGACTGGGTCGCCAGTGAGGACGGTGGCGTCCGGCCAGTCGAGTGGTCCTTGCAGGGTGTTCGACACCACTGTCGTCGGCAGGTTGTGCATCCGGGTGACCCACGGGTCGAGCGCGTCGGGCCACTCGGAGGTGGAGGCGAGCATTGCCGCCATCCCTCGGAAGGTGTTGGCCCCGAGGACCAGCCGCTGCTCCTCGCCGAACTGGTTGAAGCGGTGCTCGAGAAACTCCGGACCCTGCTTTCCGAAGTAGCCACCGAACGACTGGCTATTCGAGTAGCCGTCGAAGCTGGAGAAGATGTCGAAGGTGTAACTGGCGGTCATTTCTGTTCTCCCCTGGTTTGGTGGGCGCTTCGTCGGCGCCCTCACCACTACTACGACGACCTCAGACCCGATCCGACACTGCCTCCCACCAGATGTCGGCTGAGGGCGAGGAGCGTACGTCGGCGACGGTTCGCGGCGGGCCCAGACAGGTCCTAGATGAGATGGGCGGTTACCAGAGCCTGTCGATGTCTCCTGGATGGAGCGGGATGCGGGTGTGGTGGAACGTCGAGGCGGCCCCGCGCGCGGCCGGGGTGAAGAAGGCGGCGAGAGTGACTTTGTCGAAGCCGGGTTGGTCGCTGGGGAACGGGGCGTCGGGAGTGCCGCCGATCAGGACCGTGCCGGGGAGGGCTTGCCAGCCGGCTGATTCGTAGAACGGCTGGAGGGCGCGGTCGCAAGTGAAGATGCCTAGATCCAGGTGGAGGTCGATCATTGCGGTGCGGGCGGCGGTGATCAGGTGGTGGCCGTAGCCGTGGCCGCGGAGGTCCGCGCGGGTGACGACGGTACTGAGTCCGCCTGCCTGGAAGGTGTTTCCGGCGTGGTGCAGCGGCTTGCGCAGGATGTCCAGTGCGGCGACGACCACGCCATCGTCGAGGAGCATCATCGAGAGCGGCTGGAGTTCGGGGTCGTGGACAAGACTGTTATCAGGCGGAGCGCCGGTCGTGGGTGTGCCAGAAGGCGGCCAGGCTTCGTCTTGCAACGCGTGGATCTGGCGGCGGAGGGCCTGCGGTACGGCGCCTTCGGGGTAGGACTCGACGTGCATCAGGTGGTCTTGAGGGTGTGGAGGCCCTGCCAGAGAAGGTCTTGGAGGGTACGGGCGACCTTCTCGGGGGTGGGTGGTGTGACGCTGCGGGTGCGCCAGATGGCCAGGCGTTCGGTGGCGCCGGAGATGCTCTGGGCAACGATCTGGACCTCGTCGTCGTCGGCGGTGCGACCGGCCGGGAGGTTCATCCGGACCATCGTGGCGATCAGTTCGATGAAAGCCGCGCGTACCTCGTCCGTGGCTTCCGCGGCCGGGCCGGCGCTCAGCATGCCCTCGTCGACCAGGACGGACCATGCCTGCGGGTGCTCGTCGAGGAAACGGAACCAGGCCAGGAATCCGGCGTACAGGGCGTCCTCTGCGTCCGGCGCGGCCATCACCGCGTCGGCGACGGTGTCCAGCAACTGGCCGCGGAGCCGGGCGAGGCAGGCGAGGAACAGGCCGTCCTTCGAGCCGTAGTACTGGTAGATCAGCGGCTTCGAGACCCCGACCTGTGCGGCGACGTCGTCCATCGATGTGCCCTGGTACCCGCGCTCGCCGAAGATCCGCTCGGCCGCCTCGAGGATCTCCCGTTCCCGCGCGGCCCGGTCGCGTCGGCGCTTCGGCGGGCCCTGGGGAACCGTGGTCGAGGTCACTTGCGCAGTCTAACTGACTCCGAGTAACTTACTACGAGTAAGTTCCGACCGAGTAACTTCCGGCCGGACAACTCCTGGCCGAGCAACTCCGGCCGGGTAGCTTCCGACGACGACGGGCGGAGAACCTCATGGGCGAGCGGCATCGGATCGTGGTGATCGGCACCGGGTTCGCGGGCATCGGGATGTCGGTCCGGCTGAAGCAGGCCGGGTACGACGACTTCGTCGTACTGGAACGCGCCGAGGATGTCGGCGGCACCTGGCGGGACAACACGTACCCGGGCTGCCGGTGTGACGTGCCGTCGCACCTGTACTCGTTCTCGTTCGCCCCGAATCCCGACTGGTCGTCGACGTTCTCGCCGCAGCCGGAGATCGAGGACTACCTGCGGAACGTCACCGAGTCGTACGGCGTCCGCTCGCACATCCGCTTCGGCAACACGGTCGAATCCGCGCGCTGGGTCGACGGCACCTGGCAGATCACCACGAACCAGCAGACGTTCACCGCGGACATCCTGCTGTCCGGAATGGGTCCGCTGGCGGAACCGTCGTACCCGAAACTTCCCGGGATCGAGGACTTCGAGGGTGAGGTCTTCCACTCCGCGCGCTGGAACCACGACCTGAACCTCAGCGGCCGCAAGGTCGCCGTCATCGGGACCGGTGCGTCGGCGATCCAGTTCGTGCCGGCGATCCAGCCCGAGGTCGAGGAACTGCACCTGTTCCAGCGGACGCCGCCGTGGGTGATGCCGCGGCCCGACCGCAAGATCTCCGCGGCGGAGAAGGCGGTCTACCGGCGGTTCCCGCTGGTGCAGAAGGCTGTCCGGGCCGGGATCTACTGGGGTCGCGAGTCGATGGTGCTCGGGTTCGCGAAGCTGCCCGCGATCATGAAGCAGGTGCAGAAGGTCGCCGAGAAGCACCTGGCGCAGCAGGTCCGCGACCCGCTGTTGCGGGCGAAGCTGACGCCGGACTTCACCCTCGGCTGCAAGCGCGTGCTGATCTCCGACGACTACTATCCGGCGCTCGCGCGGCCGAACGTCGAGGTGGTTACCGACGGGATCGCCGAGGTGACGCCGACCGGCATCGTCACGACCGAGGGTGTGAAGCACGAGGTCGACACGATTGTGTACGGCACCGGCTTCAGGGTCACCGACCTGCCGGTGATGGACATGGTGCACGGCCGCGACGGCGTCTCGTTGCGCGAGGCCTGGGCCGACGGCATGGAGGCCCATCTCGGTACGGCGATCGCCGGCTTCCCGAACTTCTTCATGCTGATCGGCCCGAACACCGGCCTCGGGCACAGCTCGATGGTGTTCATGATCGAGTCCCAGATCGCGTACATCCTGGACGCGCTGAAGACCATGGACGCCCAGGGCCTGCGGGAGGTCGAGGTACGGCGGGACGTGCAGCGCGCGTTCGTCGACGGGGTCCGCTCGTCGATGCGGAACACGATCTGGGCCCGCGGCGGCTGCACCAGCTGGTACCTGGACTCGGAGGGACGCAACACGACGCTCTGGCCGTCGTTCACGTTCCGGTTCCGGCAGCTCACCCGGCGCTTCGATCCCACCGAATATCAGACTCTCGCTATGTGACATCGAGCGTGTTACATTCAATCGGTCGGATAGCCCGATTGATCGGAGTTGCGCGGTGCTGCCACTGCATGGGATCGGCGGTCGAGGGGACCTGCCGGTGCCGTTGTGGCTGGCGATCTACTCCGCCGGCGCCGCGGTCGCGGTGTCGTTCTTCGCGCTCGCCGCGTTCTGGTCGCGCCCGCGCTTCGAGAGGACCGTCGGCCGTCCGCTCGAGGTCCTGACCCGGATCGTCGACCACCCGGCGACGCGCGCCGTACTGAAACTGGCCGGGTTAGCAGCGCTAGCGTTTCTGCTCGGCGCCGCGTGGTTCGGCAGCCACGAACCGTCCCTGAACCCCGCACCAACTTGGCTGTACGTGTGGATCTGGGTCGGCATCATCCCGCTCTCGCTGCTCTGCGGACCGATCTGGCGGCTCGCGAACCCGTTGCGGACGATCGCAGGCCTGGTACGGCGTACGTCGTACCGGCGGCTCCCGAACGGGATCGCGTACTGGCCCGCCGTGGCTGGTCTGGCCGGCTTCCTCTGGCTCGAACTGGTGTACCCGGAAGGCTCCGACCCGCGCGTGGTCGCGATCTTCACCACGACGTACGCCGTCGTGAATGTTGCCGCCGGCATCGTGTACGGCCCGTCCTGGTTCGCGATCGGGGACAGCTTCGAGGTGTACGCCGAGACGCTCGGCCGACTGAGCCCGCTCGGCCGCGGCGCGCGAGGCCGGCTCGAACTACGGAACCCACTCGCCGGACTGGCGACGACGCCGCAACAGTCGGGGATCGTCGGACTGCTGTGTTTGCTGCTCGGATCGACGGCCTTCGACGGAATCTCCCGCTGGTCGGCGTGGACCCGGCTGACGGGTGGGCTCGACCACATCCTCGTTTACACGCTGGGGTTGATCGCCGCGGTCGCGATCGTCACGACCCTGTTCCTGCTCGCCGCGCGGACGACCGGCGCGGCGCAGATCCGGCCGGGGGCGGTCGGGGCCGCTGGGCTGCCGGGCGCGTTCGTGCATTCGCTGGTGCCGATCGCGATCGGGTACGCCGTCGCGCACTACTTCTCGTTCGCGATGTTCCAGGGCCAGGAGGGCTGGCTGCTCGCGAGCGACCCGTTCGGGCGCGGCTGGGACCTACTCGGAACGAGCGGGACGCGGATCGACTACGCGTTCCTCGGAACCGGTCTGATCGCGGGGGTCCAGATCGGCGCGATCGTGCTCGGACACGTACTTGGGGTCGTGTCCGCGCACGATCGCGCTGCCGACCTGTTCCGGCGCCGGCAGCTGCGCAGCGCGCAGTACCCGATGCTGGCCGCGATGGTCGCCTTCACAGCCGGCGGAATCGCCTTGGTGACAGCGTCATGATCGCCCAGATGATCGCCCAGATGATCGCACTGCACATGGGTGGGATCCCCGAGACCGCGATGGTGCTCGGCCCGATCCTGCTGATCATCGCCTTCCTCCGGATCGCCCGCCGCAACGAAGCGACCCTCCCGGACGAGGACGACGAGGACGGCTGGATCTCCGACCTCGGCGACCTGCCCCAAAGACTGCCCGACGAGGCCAGCCACAACGACCACACCAACCAGCAGGCCTGAACCGCTGGCCGCGCCTGTCGCGCCGCAGCAGACCGCGGCCGTGAAGCAGAGAGTGGCGGCGTCGCAGTACCGCGCCGGCCGGAGTAGCCGCTGGGTTGCCACGCGGTACGTCGGGATGTGGGGGTGCTGGCGGGCTGAAAAGGTGAGGCCCGGCAAACCCCCTGCGGTTCGCCGGGCCTCCCGTCCCCGTTGGCTCAGTGGTTCAGGCGGCCAGGGCCGGTTCGTAGTAGCCGCTGACGCGGGACAGGTCGGTAGTGCGGGTCAGTTCGGCGAGGCGGGCGCAGCCGGCGGCGAGGGCGGCCTCGAGGGTCGGCCACGCGTCGACGCACCAGTACGGGTCGTCCGGCTGCCGGTCGTTGTCGTCATCGATGTCGGCACACCAGCCGCCGGAGCGGACGTGGTGGACATGCAGTCGGAGTTTCATGGTCGCAGGGCTTTCGGGGGACTGGACGGGTTCGGGATCAGAAGGGCAGCGGACGACCGGACGGGGTCCGGAGGTCGTAGGTCTTGGTCTGACGGCGAGTCGTCGTGGTGCGCGGCCGCCGGCGGATCTGGATCTGGCGCATCGTCGTCCTCCTGTCTCGTGGTCCGTTGTGGTAGCTATACGGTGCCGCACCAGGGGTGGTTCACACATGCGGAGGATTACCTATCCGAGTCCCTAACCGCCCCCGGCCTTCGACTCCGGGTTCACTAAGGGACGCTACCGGGGCCCATGGACAGTTTTTGCCCGTAGGAAAGGTGAATCTGTTGCGGCGCCGGGGACTTCACCGGTATGACGACATATGCCCGCCGAAGGTTCGCCTGGCTCACCAATCACAGTTAGCCCGCGGAGGGCAGGTCTTTCGGGTTGAGCCCTAGTTCCTCGTAGGCGACGACCTCGATCTCGCGGGCCATCGCCTCCCGGAACGCCGCGACCAGCGCCTGCCCGGCCAGCGGGATGATGCCCTCCAGCGTCCGCTGGATCTCCGGCCAGCCCTCCGTAGGCATGCCGGCGTTGGTGAAGTCGCGCCAGACGGTCGAGCGGAACAGTTCGACGTACGTCTTGGCAACCGCGTCGGCCTGTGCGAACAGCTTCGGCAGCATCTCGAAGATCGCCTGCATCGGGACACCGAGCTTGATCACCTCGAGGCCGGCGCGCAGCAGGTCCGAGTTCGCGATCCGGAGCCTGCCGTCGTCGAGCCGCTCGGCGATCCCGAGCTCGACCAGCCGCGCGATCACCTCGGGGTCATGCGGTACGCCGGCCCGCTCGGCCAGCTGGAACTCGTCGAGCACCTCGGGCTCGACCGGTGTCCAGGGGTTCACCAGGGTCTCGAAGACGCCGAGCGCCATCGCGCCGTCGGGCAGTTCGCCCATCATCCGCTCGACCGCGGCCAGCGTGTACCCCTTGGCGAGCAGCTCGCGGACCAGCGTCAGCCGGGCCACGTGGTCCGGGCCGTAGTACCCGGTACGGCCGGCCAGCCGCGGCGGCGGGATCAGGCCGCGCCCGGCGTACGCGCGTACGTTCCGCACCGTCATGCCCACCTTGGCGGCGAGCTGGTCGACGGTGAGCTCCTCGTCCTGTGCATCCACCCTTGACAGTCTTCCAGACTTCACGTTACATAGCTGATGTAACATCACTCATGGCGCATGCCTTCTGTCGCGCCTGAATCACGCAGCCGGACGAAGGAGCACCAGATGGCGATCCCGCTGGCGACCACCGGTACGGCGACGTTCGACCAGATCGCCATCGTCACCGGCGTGGTCGGGCTGCTGTACGTCGCACTCGCCGTGCTGCTGTGGCGCGAGCGCACCGGCCACGTCACGCTGGTAGGCAGGTTCGCGGACACCATCGGGAGACTGGACGGAGTCCCCCGATGGGCCGCGCTCACGCCGTACCTGCACGCCGTCTCGCTGCTCGCCTGCGCGTTCGGGGTCTGGTGGGACATCGCGGTGCACATCGACAAGGGCCGCGACACCGGTCCGTTCGGGACGCCGGCGCACTACCCGATCTTCTTCGGCATCCTCGGCGTGATCGTCTCCGGCGTGCTGCCGATCGCCCTCGCGCGCAAGCCGCTCCCGGCCCGCACGATCAAGCTGACGAAGGGCTGGCGGATCCCGTGCAGCGCGGCGCTGATCACGGTCTGCGGCACGTTCGCGCTGGTCGGGTTCCCGCTCGACGACGTCTGGCACCGGCTGTTCGGCGAGGACGTCACGCTCTGGGGGCCGACCCACCTGCTGATGATCGGCGGCGTGGTGTTCTCGATCTTCGCGCGGCTGCTGGCGATCGCCGAGGTCGAGCAGTTGATGGGCGTGAACAAGCGCCGCCTGCTCCAGGAGATCGTGTCGGTCGGCGCGCTGCTGATCGCGTGGGACCTGTTCAGCACCGAGTTCAACTACGGCGTACCGCAGTTCCCGCTGATCCTGCAGCCGCTACTGATCGTGTTCGGGTCCGCGATGGCGTTCACGATCCTGCGGGCGCGCCGCGGTCCGGGGACGACGTTCGCCGCGCTGGCCGTGTACCTGGTGATCCGCGGCGGGATCGCGTGGGCGGTGGCCGAGCCGCTCGGCGAGATCGTCGGGCACTTCCCGTTGCTGGTCGTCGAGGCGCTGCTGGTCGAGATCGTGGCGTTTGCCCTCGGCAACAAGAACCGCTTCCGGCTGGGCGCCGTGTCCGGTCTGCTGATCGGGACGGTCGGCGTGGTCGCGGAGTACGCGTGGAGCCACGTCTGGATGCCGATCGCGTGGCCGTCGTCGATGCTGCCGTCCGCGATCGGGTACGGCGTGATCGTCGGAGTCGGCGCCGGCCTGGTCGGGGCGTGGCTCGCGACCCGGTACGCCGAGGTGGCCGGCGAGGAGCGCGCGATCGGGATCAAGCACATCCGGCCGATCGCGGTCCGGCGTACCCATCAACTGGGTGCAGTCGGACTCGTGGCGGTCGTCGCGACGGTGTTCTTCTGCGTACCGCGAACGGCGGACGCAGGCGTGTCGGGGGTCGTGTCGTTGGAGCGGATGGCCACGGGGGCCGAGCCGACGGCGTACGTCACGATCACCCTGTCGCCGACCGATGCGGCCGACGGTGCGCGGTGGTTCGAGGCCCTTGCCTGGCAGGGCGGCGGGCTGGTGTTCCACCCGATGGAGAAGGTTGCCGACGGCACGTATCGGTCGGCGGACCCGCTGCCGATGTACGGGAAGTGGAAGTCGATGATCCGGCTGCACCAGGGGCCGCGGGACCTGGTCGCCAGTTGGGTGTACGCGCCGGAGGATCTTGCGATCGGGAAGCCCGCGATCCAGGTGTCGAACGGGCAGACCGTCGAGTTCGTGAACGAGCAGCAGACGCTGCGCCGCGAGGAACGGACCGACGTGCCACGATGGATGTGGAACGCCGGCTACGTGCTACTCGCGGTCGTCGGGTTGCTCGAGGTGATCGGGATCGCCTGGCTGGTCGGGCGCGGTGCCCGCGGCGGACGGATGCGGGCGGCTCACTTGGCCACCGGCGAACGGGAACGGGAGACTGCGTGACGATCCAGTTGGAGCGGTCCGGGGTGACTACCGCGGACGGAGTACGGCTGAACGTCGAGGTGGCCGGGCCGGCCAACGCGCCGGTGACGGTGCTGCTGGTACACGGGTGGACTTGCTCGACGCGCTCCTGGCACAACCAGGTGGAGGGTCTGCCGCAGATCCTCGGGCCGGACGCGGTGCGGGTCGTCACGTACGACCACCGCGGACATGGTCGGTCGGATGCGGCGCCTGCCGGTACGACGCGGCTCGATCAGCTGGCCGATGACCTGGTGACTGTGCTCGACGAGGTCGTCGGCGACGGACCGGTCGTGTACGGCGGGCACTCGATGGGCGGCATGACCTTGATGGCTGCCGCCGAGCAATACCCGGAGCTGTTCGGTTCCCGCATCCGCGCAGCCGCCCTGGTCAGCACCACCTCCGGCCACCTCACCGAAGGAGCCCTCGGAATCCCCGAGCGCTTCGACCCCGCAGCCGCCCGCATCGCCCCCCGCGTGCTGAACCGAGTCGGCAAGAGAGCCGACCGCCACGCCGAGGCCCGCACCCGCCGCCACGCCGCGGCTGGAATCACCCCCGAAGCCGGCGCGGCCGGATTGGCGCGTCGGGCGGCGCGGCTTGCCGCGAGTCTGCAGCGGCCGGCGTTGCGGCGGGTGGTGTTCGGCAAGAAACCGGACCCGGCCGAGGTCGACCTGTTCATAGCGGATCTGGCTGTGGTGCCCGGGGCGTCGTACGGCGGGTTCTTCGAGACGATGCTGGAGCACGACCGGGGCCACGCGCTGAAGGTGCTAGCCGAGTTGCCGGTGGAGATCATGCACGGGACCCGCGACCGCCTCCTTCCACCGCGGCACGCGAACCGGATCGCCGCTCAACTCCCGACCGCCCGCCTCTGGATCTACCCCGGCGCCGGCCACATGCTGATGCAGGAACGCCCCCGCGACGTCACCCACCGCCTCGCCTCGCTGTGCCGTTCGCAAACCCACCCCACCAGTCTGTAGGCCCGCAAGGTCACCGCCTGAGAGTCGCGTCACGGCCCGCCGCGACGGACTCGCCTACGCTCGACCTCGTGCAGAACCTTCTCTCCGATGTCGTGGTCGTGGACCTGACCCGCGCGCTGGCCGGGCCGCATGCGGCGATGATGCTGGGCGATCTCGGGGCGCGGGTGATCAAGGTCGAGACGCCGAACGGCGGCGACGACAGCCGCGGCTGGGGTCCGCCGTTCGTCGACGGCGAGTCGACGTACTACCTGTCGGCGAACCGGAACAAGGAGTCGGTGACCGCCGACCTGAAGTCCGACGAGGGCAAGGAATTCCTGACCAAACTGGTCCGCAAGGCCGACGTACTGATGGAGAACTTCCGCCCCGGCGTCCTCGACCGCCTCGGCTTCTCCACCGAACGACTGCACGAACTCAACCCCGGCCTGGTGATCCTGTCGATCACCGGGTTCGGGCACGACGGTCCCGAGGGCGGCCGCGCCGGGTACGACCAGATCGCCCAGGGCGAGGGCGGCCTGATGAGCATCACCGGCGAGACCGAGCCGACGAAGGTCGGCGCCCCGATCGCGGACCTGCTGGCCGGGATGTACGGCGCGTACGGCACCCTCGCCGCGCTGCACGAGCGATCGATCACCGGCAAGGGCCGGGTCGTCCGGACCAGCCTGCTCGCGTCGGTCGTCGGCGTGCACGCGTTCCACGGCACGAAGTGGACGGTCGCGCACGAGCTCCCGGTCCGCGTCGGCAACCACCACGCGCAGATCGCGCCGTACGGGCTCTATCGCACCCAGGACGACATCGTCCAGGTCGCCGTCGGCAGCGAAGGGCTGTGGCGGCTGTTCGCCCCGGTCGTCGGCCTGGATCCCTTGGAGGAACGGTTCGCGGCCAACTCGGCCAGGGTGGCGCATCGGGACGAGCTGACCGCGGCGATCGAGGCCGCGTTCGCCGGTGCGCCGGCCGACGTGTGGCTGGAACGCCTTGCGGAGAAGGGGATTCCGGCCGGGAAGGTCCGCGACTTCCAGCAGGTGTACGAGTGGGAGCAGACCCGCTCACAAGGCCTGCTGATCGACGTCGAACACCCGACCCTCGGCACCATCCAGCTCCCCGGCCCACCGCTCCGCTTCGACGACAACCCCCACGCCGGCGCCCGCGAGACCAACCTCCCCCCGCCGCGCCTCGGCGAACACAACGAGTCCGTCAGAGCCTGGCTGGACGAGTAGGGCGGACCGCCACGCCATCACAATCGACGAGTTCTCGGCTCGTCAGGCGGGGAAGCGCGCTCACTCGTCAATTGTGATGGCCTGGCGGTCCGCCAACACTCACTAACCGACCTCGTCCACGGGAGCTCACGCTCAGGTGGACGGCGTCGCGCGTCGAGCGGGGCCGTTGATGAGTGCCGGCGGTCCGCCGAACCCTTCCACTCAGATCGAAGGGCTCCCGCGATGCCGGTTCGACGCGGAAGCTGGGTCACGGTTCCGGCTGTTGGAGTGGTGAGGGGTTGACGGGTCGGAGGGGCGCGGTCTAGCGTCCGGGAAATCGATTACTCGCCCGATCGGAGATGTGATGGCCGACCTCGTCAGGATGGCTGCGATCGGGAAGCGGTACGGCGGGGTGCAGGCGTGTCACGAGGTGGACTTCGTGCTCGGCGCCGGTGAGGTACATGCGCTGCTCGGCGAGAACGGCGCCGGCAAGAGCACGCTGATGAAGATCCTGTCCGGCGACGTCACCGAGTACGCGGGCAGCATCGCGATCAACGGCGCCCCGGTGCGGTTCAGCGGCCCGACCGACGCACAGGCTGCGGGGATCGCGATGATCCACCAGGAACTCGACCTGGTCCCCGGCCTGTCGGTCGCGGACAACATCTTCCTCGGCCGCGAGCTCCGTACGACGTTGCGCACGGTCGACCGCCGCCGGATGGAACGCGAGGCCCGCGAACTCCTCGACCGCAGCGGTGTCAGCCTCGACCCGCGCCGGCCCGTCGGTGAGCTCCGCGTCGGCGAGCAGCAACTCGTCACGATCGCGAAGGCGATCTCGCTCGACGCCCGCGTGCTGATCATGGACGAGCCGACCTCCGCGCTCACCAGCTCCGAGGTCGAGCGACTGTTCGACGTGATCCGCGAACTCCGGCAGAGCGGCGTCGGCATCGTCTACATCTCGCACCGGATGGAGGAGATCGCCCAGGTCGCCGACCGCGCGACCGTCCTCCGCAACGGCAGGATCGTCACCAGCTTCGACCCGCGCAAACTCAGTACGGCGGAAGTGGTCGAGGCAATGGTCGGACGCCCGGTGCAGACGATGTTCACCACGCCAGACTCCGACACGGGTGACGAACTGCTCCGCGTCGAGAACCTCACTCTCAAGCCCCGCCGCCCGCGACCAGGTCGCCGCGATCCCGACGGCGTCTCGCTGACCGTCCGCTCCGGCGAGATCGTCGGTCTCGCCGGCCTGCTCGGCGCGGGCCGCACCGAACTCCTCGAGACCCTGTACGGCGTCGCGCCCGGCGGCACCCGCACCGGCCGGATTCTCCTGCAAGGAAAGGCGATCCAGCCACGGGGACCACGTCAGGCGCTTGCCCAGGGCATCGGATTCGTCCCGGAGGACCGGCGCGCGTCGGGGCTCGTGCTCTTCCACTCGATCCTCGCGAACACGGTCGTCTCGAGTCTCCCGGCGTACGGCCGTCTGGGGGTGATCGCCCGCCGGATGGAGCGTGCGGCGTCAACCAGGATGGCCGATCGGCTGCGGCTGAAGTTCGGCCGCCTGCAGGACGAGGTCGGCACGTTGTCCGGCGGGAACCAGCAGAAGGTCGTGTTCGGCCGGATGCTGCTCACCGAGCCCAAGCTGCTGCTCCTCGACGAGCCGACACGCGGCGTCGACGTCGGGGCGAAGGCCGAGATCTACCGATTGCTCGGTGAACTCGCGGCGCAGGGTCTCGGCGTACTGCTCGCCTCCTCCGAGCTTCCCGAACTGGTGGGGGTCTGCGACCGCGTCGTCGTACTGCGGGACGGCCGCGACGTCGCCGCGTTCAGTACGGCGGACTCGGGCGAGGGCGATCTGCTGGCTGCCGCGATGGGTCAGGGCGCAGTGTTCGACGAGGTCGGAGGAGTGTAGTGACCGACGTACAGGACAAGGTCGTGCCGACGGAGAAGGTATCCGTGGTCGCGACGCTGTTCCGGTTCCAGAGTGTGTTCGGGCTGATCGCGGTCTTCGTCGCGGCGATCATCTTCTCGCCGCGCAAGGACGGCGCGATCCTCTTCGTCAGCGCGGACAACCTGGCGAACGTGGTCCGGGCGGTGTCCGAGATCGGGATCATCGCGGTCGGGATGACGTTCGTGATCCTGATCGGCGGGATCGACCTGTCGGTCGGCGCGGTGCTCGGGCTCGCCGCGGTCGGGTCGGCCGTCCTGATGGTCGAGAACGACTGGGGCTTCCTGCCGTCGGTCGTGCTGGTGCTGGCGATCGGCCTGGTCTTCGGTGCCCTGCAAGGCGTTGCGACCGCGATGATCGGGATCCAGTCGTTCATCGTCACGCTCGCGGGCCTGCAGATAGCGCGCGGCCTGGCGCGGATCTGGTCCGGCGGGCAGGGCGTCGCGATCGCGTACGGCGACGGGCCGAAGGAGGCTCCGACGTCGTTCGCGCTACTCGGTGAACGTACCTTCGGCGGCCTGGTGCCGATCCCGGTGATCATCTTCGCGGTGGTCGCGATCGCCGCGGTGGTGTTCCTCCGGATCAGCGCGTTCTCCCGGCACCTGTACGCCGTCGGCGGCAACGAGAAGGCCGCGCGGCTGTCCGGCGTACCCGTGGTCAGGGTCAAGATCGCGGTGTTCGCGATCTGCGGGTTGCTCGCGTCGCTGGCCGGCATCGTGCACGCCGTCCAGCTCAACCAGGGCAGCCCGAACGACGGCATCGGCTACGAGCTCGACGCGATCGCCGCGGTGGTGATCGGCGGCACCAGCCTGGCGGGCGGTCGCGGTTCGGTGGCCGGGACCGTGGCGGGTGCGCTGCTGCTCGGCGTACTGAACAACATCCTTGCCCTGAACAACATCGACTCCAACATCCAGCTCCTGATCAAGGGACTGGTGATCGTTGCCGCCGCCGCGCTGCAGCGACTCCGCCCCACCTCGTAAGGAAGGCTCCGTCATGCGTTCTGTACGAATTCCCCTGGCCGCCGCCGCTGTTGCCGCACTCGTGCTGGCCGGTTGCGGGACGACCAGCGAACGGACCTCGAGCGGTGCGTCGCCGGGGTCGTCCAAGTCCTGTAAAGGGGCTGATGGCAAGTACACGATCGGGATGAGCCAGGCGAACGTCGCCGAGCCGTACCGGCAGCGGATGGACGACGACATCTTGGCGGCCGCCAAGGAGGTGCCGCAGTTCGACGTGAAGTTCGCCGACGCGGCGCAGGACAACGCCAAGCAGGTCGCGGACGTGGAGAACTACATCACCCAGCAGATCGACCTGCTGATCATCAGCCCGAACGAGGCGAAACCGCTCACCGCGGTGGTGAAGAAGGCTTACGACAAGGGCATCCCGGTGATCGTGCTGGACCGGAAGGTCGAGGGCGACGCGTACACCGGGTTCATCGGCGGCGACAACGTGCAGATCGGTCGCGAGGCCGGGAAGTACATCGCCGAGAAGCTGCTGCCCTCCGGTGGGAATGTCGTGGAGCTCAAGGGGCTCGCCGGCGCGACACCGCAGGCCGAGCGGCACGAGGGGTTCGTCGAGGGGATCAAGGGCAACCCGAAGGTCAAGGTGATCGCGAGCGCGAGCGGTGACTGGCTGCGGGAGAAGGGGCAGGCGCAGATGGACGCGCTGCTGAAGGCGAACCCGAAGATCGACGTCGTGTACTCGCACAACGACCCGATGGCCGAGGGCGCGTACCTGGCCGCGAAGGCGGTCGGCCGCGAGAAGGAGATGAAGTTCACCGGCATCGACGCGCTGCCGATCCCGTCCGGCGGCATCAAGGCCGTCGAGCAGGGCCGCCTGTCGGCCACCTTCACGTACCCGACGAACGGCAAGGAAGCGATCGCCGCCGCGAAGAAGATCCTGGTCGACTGCGGCACCATCGAGAAGACCCAGACGCTGCCGACCCGGCTGATCGATGCCTCCAACGCCGCGAAGATCTACGCCGAGGAAAACCCGACCGGCTGAGGCCCCACTCAATCCGCCCCAAACCAGTTCGGGGAGGTTTGCCCGCCCAAGTCGGGCAGTCTGCCTCCCCAAACCGGTTTGGGGAGATTCGCCCGCCGGTAGCGGGGTGTCGCGTCCCCAAACCGGTTTGGGGAGGATTCCCCACCCAAATCGGGCTGTTTGCGTCCCCAAACCGGTTTGGGGGCGCTAGTGGCGACGGGAGCTGGCGCGTTTGATCAGGCGGGCGCCGAGGGTGGTCGCGGTCGGGGGGCGCGTGGCGTCGGCGATGCGCGCGAGGAGGAGGCGGGCGGCGGCGGCGCCGATCTCGTACGCCGGTTGCGCGACCACGGACAGCGGCGGGTCGACCAACGCGGCCCACGGCGCATCGTCGAACGTAACGAGGCCGACGTCCCGCCCGGCGCGCACACCGCGCTCCTGCAGGGCTTGCAGGACACCGACTGCCATCGCGCTGTTCGCGATCAGCAGTGCATCCGGTGGTTCGGGCTGGGCGAGCAGATCGAGGGCCGCGCGATGGGCGCCCGCGGCCTTGTACTCGGTCCGCCTGACGAGTTTCGGCGTACGGCGACGGGCCGCCCTGAGTGCGTCCCGGTACCCGGCCAGCCGATCGTCGGCGGTGCGGACGCCTGCGGGTCCGGTGATGCAGCCGATCCGTTCGTAGCCTTGGGCAACCAAATGCGTGGTCGCCTCGCGGGCGGCGAGCCGGGTGTCGACCAGGACGACGTCACTGTCCTGTCCCGGCAACGGACGGTCCACCGCGACGTACGCCGTACCGCGCGACGCCAGTTTCGCGACCGTGGACGTCGGGCCGCTCGGGGACAGGATGACGCCCGCGACCCGTTCCTGGATGGCGATGTCGAGGTAGCGGTTCTCCTTCTCCACGCTCTCGTCGGAGTTGCAGAGCACGACCGAGTACCCGACCTCGTGCGCGACATCCTCCACCCCGCGCGCGATCGCGGTGAAGAACGGGTTCTCCACGTCCGAGATGATCAGCGCGACGACCGCGGCCTCCTGGCGGCGCAGGTTCCGCGCCGGACCGTTCGGCTGGTACCCGAGCTCGTCGGCCGCCTGCCGTACCCGTGCGGCGAGGTCCGGGTCGACCGTCGGCTTGCCGTTCAGCGCCCGCGACACGGTCGCCGTCGACACCCCGGCGCGCGCGGCCACGTCGCTGACAGTCGGCACTCTGGCTCCCTTCCTGACGGAACAGTAACCGGTCGAGTAATGGATTACCCAGGGGTCTGCCGTGCACTTTACTTACGGAACCTCCGGGCATTACCAGTGACATGAGAGGATCACCCGCGTGACTGCCTTGCCGAGTGTTTCGTACTCCATCACCGTTCGCCTCGAGGTGCCCGCGGGTGGCTCGACGGTGAGCAAGCTGACGACCGCGGTCGAGCAGGCCGGCGGTCTGGTCACCGCGCTCGACGTGACCGCGTCCGGCCACGAGCGGCTGCGGATCGACGTCACTTGCGCCGCGGCCGACACCGAGCACGCCGGCCGCCTGGTCGAGGCGATGCGCGCCGTACCGGGCGTCGAGATCGGCCGGGTCTCGGACCGGACGTTCCTGATGCACCTCGGTGGCAAGATCTCGATGGAGGCCAAGCACCCGATCCGCAACCGCGACGACCTGTCGATGATCTACACGCCGGGTGTCGCGCGGGTCTGCCTGGCGATCGCGGCCAACCCCGACGACGCGCGCCGGCTGACGATCAAGCGCAACAGCGTCGCGGTCGTCACCGACGGTTCCGCCGTACTCGGCCTCGGCAACATCGGCCCGAAGGCCGCGCTGCCGGTGATGGAGGGCAAGGCCGCGCTGTTCAAGCGGTTCGCCGGGATCGACGCCTGGCCGCTGTGCCTGGACACCCAGGACACCGAGGAGATCATCGCCGTCGTCAAGGCGATCGCCCCTGGCTTCGCGGGGATCAACCTCGAGGACATCTCCGCGCCGCGCTGCTTCGAGATCGAGGCCCGGCTGCGCGAGGAGCTCGACATCCCGGTGTTCCACGACGACCAGCACGGTACGGCGGTCGTGGTGCTGGCGGCGCTGTTCAACGCGCTGCGCGTGGTCGGCAAGGACATCAGCGAGATCCGCGTGGTGCTGTCCGGCGCGGGTGCGGCCGGTACGGCGATCCTGAAGCTGCTGCTCAAGGCCGGCGTGCAGGACGCGATCGTCGCCGACATCGCCGGCGTCATCCACACCGAACGCGAAGGGCTGTCGCCGGAGCTGCGCTGGATCGCGGAGAACACCAACGCGGCGAAGTACAGCGGCGACCTGAAGGGTGCGCTCAGCGGTGCGGACGTGTTCATCGGCGTCTCCGCGCCGAACATCCTGAACGGCGCCGACATCGCCACCATGAACAAGGACGCGATCGTCTTCGCGCTCGCGAACCCGGACCCGGAGGTCGACCCGGCGGCGGCGCACGAGCACGCGGCCGTGGTGGCGACCGGGCGCAGCGACTTCCCGAACCAGATCAACAACGTGCTGGTCTTCCCGGGGGTCTTCCGCGGTCTGCTCGACGCGCAGTCGTCGAAGGTGTCGATCGACATGGAGCTGGCGGCCGCGAAGGCGCTGGCCGGTGTCGTCACGGACGACGAGCTGAACGCGGACTACATCGTGCCGAGCGTCTTCCACCCGGAGGTGCACACGAGGGTGGCGCACGCCGTCCGCGATGCGGCCGGTGGCAAGGCTCCCGCGCATGAGAGCTTCCCGGACGACTCCCCTTCGCTGTGACCGGCCCGGTGACTGACACGGTTTCGGCCGGCACAGGTTCGCGGGTGCGGGTCTGGGCTTGGCGGATCGCCTTCGTCGCCGCGGTGGCGTTGCAGCTGTACGGCGTCTACGCGCCGCGCGAAGCGGGTCCGCACATCGGGATCCCGCAGATCGACAAGGTCGCGCACTGCTTCCTGTTCGCGGCGGTCGCCTTCACCGGAACGAAGATCGGGCTGCCGGCCCGCTGGTTGCTCGGGGCACTGGTCGCGAACGCGGTGGTCAGCGAACTGGTCCAGCACTGGCTGCTGCCGCAGCGCGACGGCGATCCGTTCGACACGCTCGCCGACGTGGCCGGGGTCGCGCTCGGTGCCTGGCTGGCCAGGTACGGTCCGAGCCGGGTGGCCCGTCGTACGCCATGATGGGGGTATGACGGTCTCGACCCTGACCGGTTCGCTGCTGGTGGCGACGCCGCTGCTCGACGAACCGCCCTTCCGCCGATCGGTGATCCTGCTGCTGGATCACGACGACGACGGCGCGCTCGGGGTGGTTGTGAACCGCGCCGCGGACCTGTCCGTCGGCCAGGTGCTGCCGAACTGGTCGTCGGCCGTCGACGAGCCCGGTGTGCTGTTCATGGGCGGCCCGGTCGGCACCGACAGCGCGCTCGCGGTCGCCGAGGTGGCCGAGGCCACGGACCCGCCCGGCTGGCGCGAGTGCTTCGGGCGGATCGGTCTGGTCGACCTCGACGTGCCGCCGGTGCTGCTGGAAGGCGCGATCACCCGGATGCGGATCTTCGCCGGGTACGCCGGCTGGTCCAGCGGCCAGCTCGAGGGCGAGATCACCGAGGGCGCCTGGTACGTCGTCGAGTCGGTGCCGGAGGACGTGTTCGGACACGACCCGGACACCCTGTGGCGCCGGGTCCTGCGCCGCCAGAACGACCAGATTGCGTACCTGGCGACGTACCCGGACGACCCGACCCAGAACTAAGGCGCGGGCCTACTCGTCGCCGCCTGCGTCGTCACCCGGGTTCAGCGAGTCCCAGATCTCCTTGCACTCCGGGCAGACCGGGAAACGCTGCGGGTCGCGGCTCGGAACCCACACCTTGCCGCACAGCGCGACCACCGGCGTGCCCATCACCATCGCCTCGGTCAGCTTGTCCTTCGGCACATAGTGCGAGAACCGCTCGTGATCGCCCGGCTCGGCCGGCGCCGTCTGGGTCCGCTCGTCGACAACCGTCTCCGCGCCGGGGGTCAGCTGAGTACTCATACCCCCGAGTGTAGGACGTGTCACCAGCCGATCCGGAACTTTTCCACAGCCGGGGGATTCCCGGGGCAACCCGGGGCAGATCCCGGCACCTTCTCTGACATGACCGACCGAAGGAGGCACTATGAGTGCTGTGGAACCTCTCCCGACCGAACCTCCGGTGCCCTGGCAGGCAATGAGACCGTTCACACGGGACGATCTCGATCGGATGCCCAATGACGGGCACCGGTACGAGCTCATCGACGGAGCGCTGCTCGTGACGCCGGCGCCGGTGCCGCGCCACCAGTTCGTGGTCGCGGGGGTTTACCGGACCCTGTTCGCGGCCTGCCCGCCGGACCTGGCGGTGCTGTTTGCCCCGCTCGACGTCGTTCTCGCCGAAGACACTGTGGTAGAGCCGGATGTGCTGGTTGCTCCGCGTGACGCCTTCAGCGAGCGCGACCTGCCCGGCCCGCCGCTGCTCGCGGTCGAAGTGTTGTCGCCGAGCACGCGGCGCGTTGACGTGATGCTCAAGTTCTCGCGGTACGAGGCTGCCGGGTGTTCGGCGTACTGGGTGGTGGAACCCGACACGCCGAGTCTGATCGCTTGGGAATTGCAGGACGGGGCATACGTGCAGGTCGCGAAGGTGACCGGGGACGCGGCGGCGCGGTTGTCGAGGCCGTTCGACGTGACCGTGGTGCCCGCGGATCTGATCTCGTAACAGAACTCAGGTAATCTTCCTGCCCGGCACACTGTCGACTTCGGGGGAGTAGCTGTCTGTGGATTCGCACGTGCCGGCCAACCCTGCTGTCCTGCCACCGGCCTATCCGGACCGGGCAGCGTGGGGTACAGCGAGCAAGCTGCGAGCCTGGCAGGCCGAGGCGCTCCAGATCTATCTCGACAGCAACCCGCGGGACTTCCTGGCGGTCGCGACACCGGGCGCCGGTAAGACGACGTTCGCGCTGACCGTGGCCGCCGAGCTGCTGCACCGGCGGCAGATCGAGCGGATCACCGTGGTGACGCCGACCGAGCACCTCAAGGTCCAGTGGGCCGACGCGGCCGACCGGGCCGGGATCGCGATCGACCCGGCGTTCGCCGGGCGGCGTGGGAAGACGAACAAGGACTACCAGGGCGTCGCGGTGACGTACGCCGGGGTCGCGGTGAACCCGCTGGCGTTCCGGGTCCGGACCGAGCGGTTCAAGACCCTGGTGATCCTGGACGAGGTGCACCACGGCGGTGACGCGCTCAGCTGGGGCGACGGCGTCCGCGAGGCATTCGAGCCCGCGGCCCGCCGCCTGTGCCTGACCGGTACGCCGTTCCGCAGCGACGACAACCCGATCCCGTTCGTGACGTACGAAGAGGGCCACGACGGGGTCGCCCGGAGCAGGGCCGACTACTCCTACGGGTACGGGCGCGCCCTGGAGGATCACGTCGTACGTCCGGTGATCTTCATGTCGTACTCGGGCGAGATGCGCTGGCGGACCAAGGCCGGTGACGAGGTCGCCGCGCGGCTGGGCGAGCCGCTCACCAAGGACCTGACCGCCCAGGCGCTGCGGACCGCGCTGGACCCGGCGGGCGAGTGGATGGGCGCGGTGCTGGCGGCCGCGGACAAGCGGCTGACCGAGGTACGGCGGCATATGCCGGACGCCGGCGCGCTGGTGATCTCGGGTGACCAGAACACGGCCCGCGCGTACGCGAAGACGCTGCGCGAGCTGACCGGGGAGTCGCCGACGGTCGTGCTGTCGGACGAGAAGGCGGCGAGCAAGAAGATCCAGAAGTTCTCCGAGGACGAGTCCCGGTGGATGGTCGCCGTGCGGATGGTGTCCGAGGGCGTCGACGTACCGCGGCTCGCGGTCGGGGTCTACGCGACGCCGACGTCGACGCCGCTGTTCTTCGCGCAGGCGGTCGGGCGGTTCGTGCGGGCCCGGAAGCGGGGTGAGACGGCGTCGGTGTTCGTGCCGTCGGTGACCCGGCTGCTCGGGTTCGCGGCCGAGATGGAGGTCGAGCGGGACCACGTCCTCGGCCGGAAGAACGCAGGAGAAGACGGCGATATTTTCGCGCTCGAGGACGACCTGCTGAAGCAGGCGAACCAGACCGAGAGCGCGAGCGACGAGCTCGAGGGGAACTTCGAGGCGCTCGGGTCGGATGCGAGCTTCGACCGGGTGGTGTTCGACGGCGGTGACTACGGGACCGGCGGCGACAACGCGTCCGACGAGGAGCTGGACTTCCTCGGGTTGCCGGGTCTGCTGGAGCCGGACCAGGTGCGGGAGCTGCTGCACAAACGTCAGCAGAAGTCGCTGGCGGCGCAGAAGCTAGCCACACGGAAGACGGCTTCGCGGTCCACGAGCGACCGTGAGGACCCGACGCCGACCGAGCTGGCCACGCACGAGCAGATCGGGCTTCTTCGCCGCGAGCTGAACGGTCTGGTCGCCGCCTGGCACCACCGCACCGGCCAGCCGCACGGGGTGATCCACAATGACCTGCGCCGCAAACTCGGCGGACCGGCCGCTGCCCACGCCTCCTCCGTCCAACTGAAGGAGCGGATCGAACTGATCCGCGACTGGGCCACCCAACGCCGCGCCTGAACCTCCGCGCCTGAACCTTCCCGCCTGAACCTTCGCGCCTGAACCTTCGCGCCTGAACCTTCGCGCCTGAACCTTCGCGCCTGAACCTTCGCGCCTGAACCTTCGCGCCTGAACCTTCCCGCCTGAACCTTCGCGCCTGAACCTTCGCGCCTGAGGCTTGCGGTTGAGCGCTCCGTCCTGGACCTCCAGGGCGGGGTGTTTCTGTGAGTGGCGAGGTGTTGACGTGCTGCTACCGGTGCTGCAAGCTTCGGGTACCCGCGCTGCAAGAAATCGTCAGACTCATGCAATTTCCGTAGCGCGGGACCTCCCACCGCCCCCGATGGAGGACCACCCGATGCATCGGAAGAATCTTCTGCGGCTCTTACTGGCCGCCCTGCTCATCGCAGCCGGCCTACTGTCCGTCCCGACCGCGATGGCCGCCGACCTCACCAAGACCCTGACCGCCAGCAGCTCACTCGGCGCGTATCCGAGTGGCAACGCCGGCGACGGCAACGCGAACACCTACTGGGAGAGCAACAACAACGCCTTCCCGCAGTGGCTCCAGGCAGACCTTGGCGCCACCAAGGACGTCAACCAGGTGACGCTCAAACTCCCGTCGTCCTGGGGCGCGCGGACCCAGACCATCACGGTCCAGGGCAGCGCGAACGGCTCGACGTTCACCACGATCGTCAGCAGTACGGCGTACAACTTCAGTGGCACCAACGTCGTGACGATCGACTTCAGCAACACGTCGGTGCGCTACGTCCGGCTGACCTTCACCGCGAACACCGGCTGGCCGGCCGCGCAACTGTCGGAGTTCGAACTGGCTGGGCCTGGTGGCGGGCCGGTCGAACCTCCGACCGGTACCGATCTGGCCGCCGGTAAGCCGATCGAGGCGTCGAGTTCGGTCTTCGGTTTCGTCGCGTCCAACGCCAACGACGGCAACGTCGGCACGTACTGGGAGTCGAACGGTTTCCCGTCGACCCTGACCGTCAAGCTCGGCTCGAACGCGGACGTCAGCTCGCTCGTCGTCAAGCTCAATCCGGACTCGGTCTGGGGCGCACGCACCCAGAGCATCGAGGTCCTCGGCCGTGAACAGTCCGCGACCACGTTCACCTCAGCCGTCGCCCGGACCGACTACCAGTTCGATCCGTCCGCGAACCAGAACACCGTCACGATCCCGGTCACCGGCCGGTACGCCGACCTTCGCCTGCAGGTCTTCAGTAACACCGGCGCCCCGGGCGGCCAGGTCGCCGAGCTCCAGGTCTTCGGTACGCCGGCACCGAACCCCGACCTCGTGGTGACGACCGTCGACTGGTCGCCCGCCAACCCGTCCGAGTCGACTCCGATCACCCTGTCCGCGACCGTCAAGAACAACGGCTCCGCAGCAGCCCCGGCCAGCAGCCTCAACTTCCTGCTCAACGGCAGCACAGCCGGCACCGTGAACGCCGGTGCTCTCGCCGCCGGTGCCTCCACCACCGTCACCGCCAATGCCGGAACTCATGCCGAAGGCAACTACACCGTCGCCGCGATCGCCGACCCGACCAACGCCGTCGTCGAGCAGAACGACACCAACAACACCCTCCAGGCAGCGACCCAGCTGACCATCGCCCAAGCCCCCGGACCCGACCTCCAGGTCACCGGCATCACCACCAACCCGGCCAACCCTGCGCCGGGCGCCCAGGTCTCCTTCACGGTCACCGTCAACAACCGCGGTACGTCGGCCTCCGCCGCCAGCACGACCAAACTGGTGGTCGGCAGCACCACCCTCAACGGGAGCACCGCGTCGATCGCGGCCGGTACCACCGCCAACGTCGCGATCAGCGGCACCTGGACGGCGACCAACGGCGGCGCAACCGTCACCGCCACGGCGGATGCGGGCAATACCGTTGACGAGACCAACGAAACCAACAACACGTTCACCAAGTCGATCGTGGTCGGCCGCGGTGCCGCCGTACCGTACACGTCGTACGAGGCCGAAGCCGGTAACTACACCGGGACCCTGCTGACTTCCGACGCGACGCGGACCTTCGGGCACACGAACTTCGCCACCGAGTCGTCCGGCCGCGCGTCGGTCCGGCTGAACTCGAGCGGTCAGTACGTCGAGTTCACATCGACAGTGCCGACGAACTCGGTCGTGGTCCGCAACTCGATCCCGGACTCCGCCGACGGACAGGGGCTGCAGGCAACGATCAGCCTGTACGTCGACGGCGCCTTCAAGCAGAAACTCACGCTGTCGTCGCACAACAGCTGGCTGTACGGCAGCACCGATTCCCCCGAGGGGCTGACGAACACGCCGGGTGGTGACGCCCGCCGCCTCTTCGACGAGTCCCACGCCCTGCTCGGTACGTCGTACCCGGCCGGCACGAAGTTCCGTCTGCAGCGGGACTCCGGCGACACGGCGTCGTACTACATCATCGATCTGGTCGACCTCGAGCAGGTCGCGCCGGCAATCAGCCAGCCCGCGGGATGCACGTCGATCACGCAGTACGGCGCGGTGCCGAACGACGGGATCGACGATGCGGACGCGATTCAGCGGGCCGTGACCGACGACCAGAACGGCGTGATCAGCTGCGTCTGGATCCCGGAAGGGCAGTGGCGGCAGGAGAAGAAGATCCTCACCGACGACCCGCTCAACCGCGGGCAGTACAACCAGGTCGGGATCAGTAACGCCACGATCCGCGGAGCCGGGATGTGGTACTCGCAGCTGTACTCGACGATCGAGCCGCAGAACGCGGGCGGTATCAACCATCCGCACGAGGGCAACTTCGGGTTCGACATTGACAAGAACGTCCAGCTGTCGGATATCGCGATCTTCGGCTCCGGGCGGATCCGTGGCGGTGACGGGAACGCCGAGGGTGGTGTCGGGCTGAACGGCCGGTTCGGGACCGGTACGAAGATCAGTAACGTCTGGATCGAGCACTCGAACGTCGGGGTCTGGGTCGGCCGCGACTACGACAACATCCCCGAGCTGTGGGGTCCGGCCGACGGGCTCGAGTTCAGCGGGATGCGGATCCGCGACACCTACGCCGACGGCATCAACTTCACCAACGGGACGCGGAACTCGAAGGTGTTCAACTCGTCCTTCCGCACCACCGGCGACGACGCGCTCGCGGTCTGGGCGAACAAGTACGTCAAGGATCAGGCGGTCGACATCGGCCACGACAACACGTTCACCAACAACACCGTCCAGCTGCCGTGGCGGGCGAACGGGATCGCGATCTACGGCGGGTACGGCAACAAGATCGAGAACAACCTGATCTACGACACGATGAACTACCCCGGCATCATGCTGGCGACCGATCACGACCCGCTGCCGTTCTCCGGTACGACGACGATCGCCAACAACGCGCTGTACCGCTGCGGCGGGGCGTTCTGGAACGAGGACCAGGAGTTCGGCGCGATCACGCTGTTCCCGTCGAACCTCCCGATCCCCGGCGTCACCATCCGGGACACCGAGATCTACGACTCGACGTACGACGGGATCCAGTTCAAGACCGGCGGCGGCGAGATGCCGAACGTTGCCCTCACCAACCTCAAGATCGACAAGTCCAACAACGGTTCCGGCATCCTCGCGATGGGCGGCGCCCGCGGCAACGCCAACCTCTCGACCGTCACCATCACCAACTCCCGAGACGGCGACATCCTCAAGGAGCCCGGCAGCACCTTCACCTTCGCCGGCCAGTAACCCGCCACCGGGCACCCAGCCCCGCCCGGTGTCCCCCCGAGGCCCAGCACCCTAGTCGCCTATGGGTGCTGGGCCTCAGTCTTCAGGAGCGGTACACGTGGACGTAGTCGAGTTGCATTGACTCCGCGGTCACGGTGGGTGGGATGTTGCCGTAGACGAACAGGTCGAGGATGAGGGCGTCGCCGGTGCCGGAGTACGGGCCCTGGCGGCAGATTTCCTTGCCGTCGAGGTACCAGACGGTTTCGTCGGGGCCGAGTTGCTGGGCGATCGTGTGCCAGTCGGTGGTGAGGTCGGTGGGGGACTGGTAGGTGCAGCCGCCGCCGGGGGACTGGTGGTTGGTGAGGTACAGCGCGTTGTGGTTGTCGCTGTAGAACTCGTACGTGTCCTGCTCGTTGGAGCCGTTGCCGTTCCAGGTCCAGGTGGACGGCCAGAAACCCTTGGCGGACGGGAGCTTCAAGCGCGTCTCGATGTAGTCGCCCGCCTGTACGGCGAACGACTGCGACGGCTCGAGCCCGCAGGCCTGCCCGGTCGTGATCAGGGCCCCGGACCACTCGTACCCAGGCGCCGGGTTGTTCTTCTTCGCCGTCATCGTGAGCGTGCCGTCGTGCACCGACAGCGCGTCCCACGTGTGCCACTCGAGTTGCTGGTTGCCCTTGTTGCCCAGGCAGTCGTCGGCTTCCGCGTTCGAGTGGATCGCCCACTTGGCGCGGTCGATCGCCGTACCGTCGAACTCGTCGGCGAACACCAGCGTCCCAGGCCCGGTCTCGTCAGCGTCCGCCGCCCGGAGGGGTACGACGAGCAAACCGAGCACGACCAGCGCCGTAAGTAACTTACGCATCAGGCAAGCCTCTCCGTCGGAATTCAACGGATCAAACAGTCGCTTGATCAGCGCTTGGTTGTCAACTCCTGCAGACCGATCACGTCCAGCAGCCGGATCGCCTGCTCGGACGCTGAACCCGGCTCGGCCGTGTAGAGCACCACGCGCTGGTCGCGCTCCGGAACCACGAGCACCTCGCAGATCACGTCGATCTGCCCGACCTGCGGGTGGAAGATCGTCTGGCACAGCGTCTGCTGCCGCCCGACTTCGTGCCGCGCCCAGATCTCCGCGAACTCGGGGCTGCCGGCCAGCAGGTCCTCGACGAGTTGGGCGAGGGCCGAATCGTTCGGGTACGTGCTCGTGGCCGCGCGGAGATCGGCGGCCGCCTCGCGTGCGAACTCCCGCGTGGCCTCTTCGCCGAACAGCTCGTGCTGCCGATCGGTGAGGAAGCGCAGGCGAAGAAGATTCCGGCCCCGTGGCGGGATCGCGGAGAAGTCCGTGATCAGCGCGGCGGCCAACGGATTCCATGCGAGTACGTCGTACTTCGCGTCCAGGACCAGACCCGGTACGTCGAGCCGCGCGAGCATCCGCAGTACGCCGGTCCGCACCTCCACCGGCGGACCCGGCGGCGGCGCGGGCTGCTCGCCCGCGAGCCGGAACAGGTGGCCGCGCTCGTCGTCCGACAACCGCAACGCGCGGGCGAGCCCGGTCAGTACCGCACGGGACGGGCGCGGACCACGACCCTGCTCCAGGCGGGTGTAGTAGTCCGTCGACATGGTCGCGAGGCTCGCCACCTCTTCCCGGCGGAGCCCGGGCGTACGTCGACGCAGGCCGGCCGGGAGTCCTACGTCGGAGGGTTGCAACGACTCCCGCCGTACCCGCAGGAACTCCGCCAGCCCGTCGCGATCCATGGTCCCAGGATCCCAGGCGTTCGCGAGGTGAGCCAGGGACCGCCGGTCCCAGCCTCGGCTGACTCTGCCTGAATGCGTCGGATCGCCGGAGGGTTGGCGGCATGAACACGACGAAGATCGCGCTCGTTACGGGCGCCAACAAGGGGATCGGCAAGGAGATCGCACGGCAGTTGGGGCAGGCCGGGTTCACCGTGCTAGCCGGGGCGCGGGACCTGCAGCGCGGCGAGCTGGCAGTGAAGGAACTGGTTGCCGAGGGCGTCGATGTGGTCGGGGTCCAGCTGGAGGTGACGGACGCGGCGTCGGTGCGGACGGCGGCGGAGCGGGTCGCGGCGGAGTACGGGCGGCTCGACGTACTGGTCAACAATGCGGCGACCATCCCTGTGGGTGACGACGCGGTGTCGCGGATCGAGACCGGCATACTGCGGTTGGCGTTCGAGACGAATGTGCTCGGGCTGGTGGGCGTGACGCAGGCGTTCCTGCCGCTGCTCCGGAAGGCCGAGGCCGCGCGGATCGTGAACTTGTCGACGTCGCTGGCGTCGTTCGAGCAGGTCGGGGATCCGGAGTCGCGGATGTCGACCGTGCTGACGCTCGGCTACAACTCGTCGAAGGCGGCGGTGAACATGGTGACGGTCATGCTCGCCAACGAACTGCGCGGCACCGGCATCCTGGTGAACGGCGCGGACCCAGGCAACTGTGCAACGGACATGGGCGGCTGGAGCGCGGCACGCACCCCCGCACAGGGTGCGGCAGTAGCAGTCGCGCTCGCAACACTGGCCGCAGACGGCCCGACCGGCCACGTGTACGCCGAGGAGGGCCGCCTGGCCTGGTAGAAGACCGCGACTCCGACCCCACCCTGAACGCGCAGGTTCACGGCCCGTCCCTCCACCTCTGAACCCAGTAGGTTCAGTTGTGTGGGGCGGTGGGGGTGCGGGTTAGACGATCGCGCCTGACCAGGCGAGTGCCTGCTTGATGAGGAGGCCGCGGCCGCCTTCCATGTCGTTGAGGAGGCTCGAGGACAGGGCCTCTTCGGGGGTCAGCCAGGTCAGCTCGAGCGCGTCCTGGCGCGGGTTGCACTCGCCGGTGACGGGGACGACGTACACGAGGGCGACCGCGTGCTGGCGCGGGTCGTGCAGCGGGGTCATGCCGGGGAACGGGAAGTACTCCGCGACAGTGACGGGGACGAGCGTGGCGGGGAGTCGCGGGAACGCGGCCGGGCCGAGGTCTTTCTCGATGTTGCGCTGCAGCGCGTCGCGGATCGACTCGTTGTGCTGCACGCGGCCGGAGACCAGCGTGCGGGTGATCTCGCCGGTCGCGGGGGACGTCCGCAGCAGCACCCCGATGTGCTCGATCTGGCCGGAGGTGTCGACGCGCGCCGGAACGGCCTCGACGTACAGGATCGGTACCCGGGTCCGGGTCTCGGCGAGGGCGAACTCGGACAGCCAGCCGGGATTCGGGTCAGGCGTTTGCAGCGACGACGTCATAAGGACATCTTTGCTTACGGGTTGAAAGTGGACATGCACTGGGAGGGGAGTAGAAGGAAGAACGAGGTTATGGTCTGAAAGCGGACCTGTACTGGGATGGACTCAGTCCGAATGTTGAGCGGAATCTTCGCGTCGCGTGGCTCGGGTCGTGCCAGCCGACGGTGGTTCCGATCGTGCTGACCGGTAGCTCGGTCTCGATCAGGAGGCCTGCGGCGCGCTCGGCGCGGATGCGGTTGAGGTAGGCCATCGGGGACAGGCCGACCGACTTGCCGAAGAGCCGGATCAGGTACCCGGGCGCGAGGTTGACGCGGGCCGCGAGCTGGTCGAGGGTCCAAGGTTCGGCGAGATCGGACTCCAGCAGCCGCATCGCGTGCTGCACGGCCGGATGCGCCGGCGCCCGCAAACCCGGCCCGCCAACCCGGGCCCCACGGCTGTCCCCACGGCCACCCGGTACGAGCGCGCCGGACAGCAACCCGAACACATCCGGCCCTAGGTAGGCATTGCGGACCACCAACCTGTCGCAGTCGACGTACCCGTGCCACTCACCGGGCCGCAGTACGACGACCGAGTCCGGCGCCAGCGCGACCTCGCCGGCCGCCGACACGTGCGTACCCCGGCCGGCCACCACGACCCCGATCTCGAAGAACGCGTGGCTGTGCGGCGCGACGTCCGCGACCACCTCGAGCCGCTCCCCGGCCACCGGTAACCGCGGGTCCGGGAAGACCTCGCTGCTCAACACGTTGTGCATCCCGCCTCCAGGAGGTCAAGATCCGTCAAGTCCTGGTCAACCACCGCCTGTCCCCGGAGCGCGGCAACCGAGACGCTGGAAACACCTTCCAGGCCACCGGAATCCGAGGAGCACACCGATGACCACGACCGACCCTACGGCACCCGTCACCGTCGACGAAGAGACCATTTCCGCCTACCGCCGCGACGGCGTCGTCCGGATCCGGAACATCATCGGCCGCGACGAGGCGGCCCGGTTCGCGGCCGCCGCGACCGAGTGGACCGCGGGCGCCGACGACCTGTTCAAGGAGTCGAAGATCTTCAACCAGTACGTCAACGTCTGGCAGCAGAACGACGTACTGCGGGAGCTCACGCTGGATCCCCGTCTCGCCGCGGTGGCGACCGCGCTGGCCGGCGTACCGCTGCGGATCTGGCACGACCAGCTGCTGATCAAGCCACCCCACAACGGCGCGGCCACCGAGTTCCACCAGGACGCGCCGTACTGGCCGCACGCAAACTCCCGCGCTTCCCTGTCCGCGTGGATCGCGCTGGTCGACGTACCGGTGGAGCGTGGCTGTATGACGTTCATCCCGGGCTCGCAGGACCACCAGAACCTGCGCCGTCAGGACCTGTCGGACCGCGACGACCTGTTCCGCGCCGCGCCCGATCTGCGCTGGGAGGAGCGCCTGACGATCCCGCTGCAGGCCGGCGACTGCACCTTCCACAACGCCTACCTGGCGCACTCCGCGACGCCGAACCTCACCGACGACCCGCGGATCGCGCACGTCAACATCTACTTCGACGCCGAGGCGACGTACACCGGCGCCGGCCACGTGGTCACCGACGGCCTCGATCTGACCGCCGGCGAACCGCTCGACCACGAGCGTTTCCCGACTGTTTAACTTTTCACGTTGTGACATAAGTTGTCTGGGTGCGTCTGCTGACCGACATCCGACCGCTGCGTGAGTCCGCCGACTTCCGGAGGTTGTGGATCGGGTCGACGGTGTCGCAGCTCGGGCAGCAGATGACCGCCGTGACCGTGTCGATCCAGGTGTACGCGCTGACGCATTCGACGTTCGCGGTCGGGCTGGTCGGACTGTTCTCGCTGGTCCCGCTGATCGTCTTCGGGCTGTACGGCGGCGCGATGGCCGACGCGATCGACCGCCGTACGCTCGCCCTCGTCTCGTCGTCGGGGTTGTGGCTGCTCTCGATGGTCCTGGTTCTGCAGTCGCACCTCGACTGGGCACAGGTCTGGGTGCTGTACGCCGTGGTCGCCTGCCAGTCGGCGTGCTTCGCGGTCAACAACCCGGCCCGGTCCGCGATCATCCCGCGGCTGATCCGGCCCGAACTGTTGCCGGCCGCGAACACGCTCAGCCAGGCCGCGTTCAACCTGGGCTTCACGGCCGGCCCGCTGCTCGGTGCGGCGGTGATTGCCTGGCGCGGGTTCGCGGCGGCGTACCTGGTCGACGTGATCACGTTCACCGCGGCGCTGTACGCGCTGTTCCGCCTGCCACCGGTGCCGCCGACAGGAGCCGTACGGCGGGCCGGGCTGCGCTCGGTACTCGAGGGGTTCACGTTCCTGCGCGCCGCGCCAGCGCTGCTCGCGACGTTCCTCGCGGACATCCTCGCCATGGTGTTCGCCCAACCCCGCGCGCTGTTCCCGGCCGTGGCGGGCGCGTTCTTCGGGGGCGGCGTACGGACGGTCGGCCTCCTCCAGGCCGCGCCGGCGATCGGGGCGCTGATCGGGGTGATCTTCTCCGGCTGGGTGACCCGGGTACGTCGTCAGGGCGTGGCGATCGTGCTGGCGATCACGGCGTACGCCGCTGCCGTCGGGCTGTTCGGGCTGTCCCGCACGATCTGGCTCGGCGTGGCGTTGCTCGCGCTGTCCGGGGCGGCCGACATGGTGAGTTCGGCGTACCGGAACACGGTGCTGCAGTCCGCGGCGCCGGACGCGATGCGCGGTCGCCTGCAGGGGGTGTTCATCGTGGTAGTTGCCGGCGGCCCGCGGCTCGGTGACTTCGTCGCAGGTACGACGGCGTCGCTGACGAGCCCGACCATCGCATTGCTCGGCGGGGCCGCCGTCTGCGTCACCGGGCTCCTGATCCTGCTGGCCAGAAACCGGCCGTTCCGGGTCTACGACTCCCAGACGCGCGCGCTCAGCTGACTGCTAGCCGCCGGTGGCGAGCTTCTTCAGGACGGTGAACCAGGAGTCCATGTCCGGGTTGATCTCGGTCATCGGCTTGTCGTCGACCGTGACGAGCTTGCGGTCGCCGAGCGGCTTCTTCAGCTTGATCGGGGTCATCGACATGTTGCTGTCCTCGGGGCACGGCACGTCGACGTCCACGACCGCCTTGATCTGGTCGTCCGACTCCTCGACCTTGAGATCCGAGGCACACTTGCCGACGGTGCCGATCACCAGATCCGCGTCGTCGTACTTGGGCGCGTTCTGGATCCACTTGAGGTACTTCGGCTTCTTGCCCTTGACCAGCTGGTAGTACAGCGCCGGCTGCGGCTTGGCCTCGTCGACCGTGCCCTTGCCGTCGCCGATGAAGGTGCCGTAGATCATGTCGATGCACGGGTCCTTGGTGTCCGGGCCGTCGATCGCCCCGAACGCGCGGGCGGCCTTGTAGCAGCCGACCGCCTCGCGGTTCAACGAGATGTTGAAGCCGATCAGCCCGACCGCGCCGACGACCATTGCGATGGCCAGCATCCGGCGGGACTTGAGCTGCTGCGGGCCGAGGATGCCGGCCGCCCGGCGGGCCTGTTCGGGGGTGGCGTCGGCCGGCACCGCGGTGGTGCGGAACATCGCCGTGATCGAACTCGTCCACTGCGGATTGATGATCGTCGGAACGGCATAGATCAGGATCAGACCGACGATCACGGCGATGGCGGGGAGCAGCGACCAGTAATTTCGCACGGCAGCAAGATACGGGGCCATCGGGCCGCGCCCGATTACCGGATACTCTTTCTAGGTGCCCGCCGAGACTTCGCAGACGCTCGACCGGGGGCTGACTGTCCTCGAGTTGCTGGCGGACGCCCCGGACGGGCTGTCCATCACGGAGCTGGCAGCGGCGCTCGGCGTCAGTCGCACGGTCGTGTACCGGCTGGTGAACACGCTCGAACTGCACCGGTTGGTGCGCCGTGACAGCGAGGGGCGGGCCCGGCTCGGTCTCGCCGTACTGCACTACAGCCGGCGCGTTCAGCCGACGCTGCGTGATGCCGCGCTTCCGGTCCTGCGCTCGCTCGCCGAGGACACCGGCGCCACCGCCCACCTGACGGTCGCGGACGGTGAGGAGGCGCTCGCGATCGCGGTCGTCGAGCCGAGCTGGACCGACTACCACGTGTCCTATCGGATGGGTTCGCGGCACTCGCTCGACCAAGGCGCCGCAGGCAAGGCGATCCTGGCCGGCCGTCGCAAGCCAGACCCTGCCGGCCGCCCCTTCGTCGTCACCTCCGGCGAACTCCAGGCCGGCGCCCAAGGCGTGTCCTCGCCCGTTCTCGGCGTCCCAGGCGTCGAGGCATCCATCGGCGTCGTCGTCCTCGGCAAACTCGACCGCGATTTCGTAGGCCCCCGCGTGGCTCGCGCCGCCGTCGAGGTCGCCAAACGCCTCGCCTGACCCGGACGCCCCCCACTCACCAACCACCCGCTCCCCGCCCGCACCCCACCTGAGCAAGCGCGGGCGACGCCGTTCCGGGCGAGTTAGTGAGTGCCGGAGGTCCGCCCCGCCGCCTCCACCAACGTCAGCACCGGCCGGGTGCTAGTTCGTGGTTGCTGCTTCTACAAGGGGGAGCACTCGGTGGGGGATCTGTTCGGCGAGGGCGATGACTGTGGAGGCGCGTTGGATGCCTCGGACGATGACTACCTGGTCGATCACGCGTTGGAGGTCGGCGTTCGAGCGGGCGACTATGCGGCACCAGAGGTCCTCGGCGCCGGTGATGGTGTGGACCTCGAGGACCTCGGGGATGCGGGCGAGCGCCTCGGCGACCGTGGTGTGACCTGAGCCCTGCTCGATCTGCAGCGTCGCGAACGCCGTCACCGGGTAGCCGATCGCACTCGTGTCGATGTCCGGCCCCCACCCGCGCACCACGCCGTCGCGCTGCAGCCGGTCCAGCCGCGCCTGCACGGTCCCGCGCGCGACCCCCAGCCGGCGCGACGCCTCCAGTACGCCGACCCGCGGCTCGGCCGCGAACAACCCCAGGATCCGCGCGTCCAGCGCATCGACCGTCATGGCCACCCTCCCGCAATGGTCAGACTGACCAAATAGTCCAGCAACATCCACAGCATACTGCACAGCTTGTCCAGCAAAACAAGGAACTGTTGCGCAACCTGTGCCCCGACAGCCAGGCTCGGCGGCAAGTACCCGACCCGGGAGGACCCCGATGACCAGCACCGACCTCACGCCCGCAGAGCTCGACGCCGATCTCGACCTCGACCAGCTGAAGCAGCTCGTCGGCCTGGTGCCGTACGACGAGAGCACCGACCCGTTCCCGGTCACCGCCATGGACGCGGTGGTGTTCGTGGTCGGCAACGCCACCCAGACCGCGAAGTGGTACCAGCTCGCGTTCGGAATGGACCTGGTCGCGTACTCCGGCCCCGAGACCGGCTCCAAGGACAGCAAGGCGTACGTGCTCAAGGCCGGCTCCGCCCGCTTCGTGATCTCCGGTGGTGTCAGCCCGAAGAGCACGCTGCTCGACCACCACCGCAAGCACGGTGACGGCGTCGCCGACCTCGCCCTCGAGGTCCCGGACGTCGACAAGTGCATCGAGCACGCGCGCAAGGTCGGCGCCGTCGTCCTCGAGGAGCCGAACGACGTGTCCGACGAGCACGGCACGATCCGCCGCGCGGCGATCGCGGCGTACGGCGACACTCGTCACACCCTGATCGACCGCAGCAAGTACGACGGCCCGTACCTGCCCGGCTTCGTCGCGGCGACCACCAAGGTCACCCGCCCCGACGGGCACCCGAAGCGGCTGTTCCAGGCCGTCGACCATGTGGTCGGCAACGTCGAGCTCGGCAAGATGGACGAGTGGGTTGCCTTCTACAACAAGGTGATGGGCTTCGTGAACATGGCGGAGTTCATCGGTGACGACATCGCCACCGACTACTCGGCGCTGATGAGCAAGGTCGTCGCCAACGGCAACCACCGGGTGAAGTTCCCGCTGAACGAGCCGGCGGTGGCGAAGAAGAAGTCGCAGATCGACGAGTTCCTGGAGTTCTACGACGGCGCCGGCGCGCAGCACATCGCGCTCGCGACCAACGACATCCTGCGCACGGTCGACATCATGCGGGCGAACGGGGTCGAGTTCCTCAACACCCCGGACTCCTACTACGAGGACCCGGAGCTGCGGGCCCGGATCGGCGAGGTGCGGGTACCGATCGAGGACCTGCAGTCGCGCGGCATCCTGGTCGACCGGGACGAGGACGGGTACCTGCTGCAGATCTTCACCGCGCCGATCGGCGACCGCCCGACGATGTTCTACGAACTGATCGAGCGGCACGGCTCGCTCGGCTTCGGCAAGGGCAACTTCAAGGCGCTCTTCGAGGCCATCGAGCGCGAACAAGAGCGACGCGGCAACCTCTGACAGCCGGTTAATCGCGTAACCGACGCCCAGAACCTTGCCGGTAGCAACTGAACACGGCGTGTCGCCGTCCGATTACCGGAATGACTGTCCGGGCAGGCTCCGTTCGCGTAGTGTGCCTTCCTGAGTGTGCGTCGGGGCGTGCACTCAGGAAGGGTTTCGTCATGAAGACACTGGGCATTCTGCTCAGCACCGCCGGCCTGGCCGGCGTGGGCGCGATCGCGTTGTCCGCACTCCCGGCCGAGGCGGCCACCGCCGCCAGCTGCTCGGGTGCGACGTCCATCGCATCGGCGCCGATGCTGCGTAACCATCAGCCGCCGAGCTGGGGCACGGTCCGGCTTGTCCGGGACAGCTGCTACCAGTACTGGGCCGAGATCACCATGGCGTCGCCGCTGGTCGCCAACGCGCAGGCCAACGCCTTCCTGGTGCAGTACGGCGGCGGCAACGACGGCCGGGTGCTCAGCTGCGACAGCAGCGGCGGCAACGGCGCGGTGATCCAGGGCCAGCGCACCTGCCGGACGCCGAAGGTGAAGGCGACCGCCGGCAGCATCACGTTCGCCGCCATCGGCCGCGAGTACCACAACTACGGCGGGGGCTACGAAGAGATCTCGGAGAACGCCACCAAGCGCACCCGCTGAACTGGGGCGCGCGGTACCGCGGAGTATTAACTAGGCTCGACCTCATGAGTGAGGTTGTCGAGCAGTTGCGTCAGGTGCTGCCGCCCGAGGCACTGGTGACCGATCCGGACCGGATGGAGAGCTACCGGTACGACCGGGCGATGTTCTGCCCGGCCGGGATGCCGCTCGCCGTCGTGCTGGCCCGGGAGACCGCGCACGTCCAGGCAGCGGTGCGGGTCGCGGCCGAGGCCGGCGTACCGATCGTGCCGCAGGGCGCGCGGTCCGGCCTGTCCGGCGCCGCCAACGCGCTCGACGGCTGCATCGTCGTCTCGCTGGAGAAGATGGACCGGATCCTCGCGATCGAACCCATCGACCGGTACGTCGTGACGCAGCCGGGCGTCTACAACGCGGTCCTGTCCCGCGCGGTCGCCGAGCACGGGCTGTTCTACCCGCCGGACCCGTCCAGCTGGGAGTTCTGCTCGATCGGCGGCAACCTGTCCACGAACTCCGGCGGTCTGTGCTGCGTGAAGTACGGCGTGACCACTGACTACGTGCTCGGCCTCGAGGTCGTCCTCGCCGACGGCCGGATCCTGCGGACCGGGCGGAAGACCGTGAAGGGCGTCGCCGGGTACGACCTGGTGAAGCTGATCGTCGGCAGCGAAGGCACCCTCGGCATCATCACCGAGGCGACCCTGGCGCTGCGCCCGGCCGCCGCGAAGCCTAAGACGATGGCGGCACTGTTCGGCTCCGGCGTCGAGGCCGGCAACGCGATCCTGGAGATCATCCGCAGCGGCGTCTCGCTCAGCCTGCTGGAGATCATGGACCGGACCACGATCCGCGCGGTCAACAAGTACAAGCGGATGGACCTGCCCGACGAGGCGGCCGCGATGCTGATCGCCCAGTCCGACGCGGGCGGCGAGGCGGGCGCAGCCGACGTCGCCGCAGTCGCGAAGCTGTGCCGCGACCACGGCGCGCTGGAGTGCATCGAGGCCGAGGACGACGCGGAGGGCGAGCTGCTGCTCGAGGGCCGCCGGGCCGCGCTGACAGCCCTGGAGGAACTCGGTACGACGATGATCGACGACGTCGCCGTACCGCGCTCGCGGCTGGCCGAGTTCATCGGCCGGATCGAGGCGCTGTCGGCCGAGCTGGACATCACGATCGGGGTCCTCGGGCATGCCGGCGACGGCAACATGCACCCGACGGTCGTCTTCGACCAGACCGATCCGGCGCAGGCCGAGCGGGCCCAGGTCGCGTTCGACCGGGTGATGGAGATCGGGCTGGAGCTCGGCGGCACGATCACCGGTGAGCACGGCGTCGGCGTACTGAAACGTGCTTGGCTGGCCGAGGAGATCGGGCCGGTCGCGCTCGACGTCCACCGGGCGATCAAGACCGCGCTGGACCCGAACAACCTCTTGAATCCGGGCAAGGTCGTTGCCGGGTAAGCCGATGGCTGGGCGCTGTGACGGAACCGCAATGGAACTGTCGAGGCCATTGGACGTCCACGCCCGTCGAATGTGACGTCCGGCCGACACCATGGAACTGAGGACGTGTACGAATTCGCGGGGGGACTTGATGCAGGGTAGGAGGCGCCCGATGAGTCTGTGGCGCCGTACCGTCCTGCCTGCCCTCGCCGCGGTGGTCGCGACGATCGCGCTCTCCGCCTGCGCGAACGGCGGGGGTCTGCGGGTCGAGGGCCCCGAATCACCCCCTCCGACGACCCCGACGCCGTCGGTCGCGTTCGGCACCGGCGGTGCCTCTCCCAAGGCCGGGCGCACCCCCGAAGTGGCTGTTGACCTGTACAAAGTCCGGGCCCGGCTGCTCGCCGACCGGCACCTGTCGGGGTACTCGCGGACAGTTCTCGTGAATTGCACCGTGATTTCGCGTTGCCTCAGCAGGGGTAAGACCGTTGATGTATTGCACAGCGGTTCACCCCAGCAGATCGTCCTCATCCATACCCTGGAGAAATTCGTCTTCGGTATCTTCCTGATCGCCGTCGAGCCAACCGGCCCGCGACCGATCTGGAGCCTGGACGTCGAGCAACCGACCGTGAACGCCAGCCCGCAAGGGGACCTGGTGGTCGAGTCGAAGATCTTCGCGATCGACGACCCGGTCTGCTGCCCGTCGGGCCGGCGGGTCGAGGTCTACCGTTGGAACGGCCGGCAGATGATCAAGGTGAGCTCGACGGACCAGTAGGGAGACTGAAGTTCGGTGGTACCGGAAGAACCGGCAGCGCGCATTCTCATGGTTGAGGACGACGCGGTGATCCGTGAGGCGACCCAGTTGACCCTCGAGCGGCACGGCTACGACGTGACCACGGCCGAAGACGGCCTGGAAGCGATCGAGCGCTTCGAGAAGATCCATCCCGACGTCGTGATGCTCGACATCATGCTGCCCGGGCTGGACGGTATCTCGGTGTGCCGGCGGATCCGCGAGACCAGCACGGTCCCGATCGTGATGGTGTCCGCACGCGGAGACGCGCTCGACGTCGTACTCGGCCTGGAAGCAGGCGCCGACGACTATGTGACCAAACCGTTCGACACCCAGGTGCTGGTGGCACGGCTGCGGGCGGTGATGCGGCGCGCGGTCTCCGACCCGGAGCGTCCGGCACCGGCGGCCGGCTCCGGCGTGGAGTCGTTCGGTGACCTGGAACTGGATCGGGAGGCGCTGGAGGTACGGCGCGGCGGACAGACCGTCCAGCTGACGCCGACCGAGCTCAAGCTCCTGATCGAGTTCGCGAACAACCCCGGTGTGGTGCTGAGCCGGTCGACGTTGCTGCAACGGGTCTGGGACTACGAGTGGGGTGGTGACGGCCGGCTGGTCGACGTCCACCTGCAGCGGCTACGGACCAAGATCGGTGCCGACCGCATCGAAACCGTCCGCGGCTTCGGGTACAAACTGCGGGCCTAGATGGGACTGCGCGGCAAGCTCGGTCTCATCTTCCTGCTGGTCTCCGCGCTCGCGATCCTGGTGCTGTGCGTCGCGGTCTACACCCAGGCCCAGTCGGCCCGGCTGGACCGGACGCGCAGCTTCGCCGACGAGCGGATCCAGCTCGCGGCGCAGAGCTACGACACCAACGACGTACCGGTGTTCGGGGCGAAGCTGGACGATCCGGACCTGCCGCCGCAGTTGCGGGACGCGGTGCTCGAAGGCAAGCGGGCCACGTTCAAGACCGGGTCGCCGCACGCGAAGATGTGGGCGGCGGTCGCGGTCAAGGACGGCAAGGTGCTCTCGATCGAGCAGGACTACGAGAGCACCGACGACTCGATGAAGGCGTTGCAGCAGGCCCTGATCCTCGGGGGGATCGGCACGGTCGCGCTGGTCGCGCTGGTCAGCGTGATCCTGGCCGGCAGCCTGTCCAAACGGATCGTCGCGGTCGCGGGCACGGCCCGGCGGATCGCGGCGGGCGACCTGGACGCGTCCGCGGCCGAGGCCGTTGGCAAAGGCAAGGATGAGGTCCAGTCGTTGGCGACCGCGCTGGACACGATGGCCAGCTCGCTACGCGGCCAACTCGAGGCGGAGCGCCGGTTCACGGCGGATGTCGCCCACGATCTGCGTACGCCGGTGACCGGGCTGACCACCGCCGCCGAGCTACTGCCGCCGGGCCGTCCCAGCGAACTGGTGCGCGATCGGGCAAAGGTGCTGCGGCGACTGGTCGAGGATCTCCTGGAGATCGCCCGGTTCGACTCGGGCGTCGAGCAAGCCGATCTGGAGCTGGTCGGGCTCGGTGCATTCGTCGGCTCGGCGGTCGGGCGGTTGCGGATGCAGCAGTCGCTCGCGCCGGACAGCGTGATCGTGCACCAGTCCGGCCAGGACGAGACGGTGTCGACCGATTCGCGGCGGATCGAGCGGATCCTCGCGAACCTGATCGTCAACGGGTTGCGGCACGGCAAACCGCCGGTCGAGGCCACGGTCTGCGGCCGAACGGTCGAGGTCGTTGACCACGGCAACGGTTATCCCGAGGAACTGATTGCCGAAGGCCCGCGCCGGTTCCGGTCCGGGATGGCCGAACGCGGCGCCGGGCACGGCCTCGGCCTGACCATCGCGGTCGGACACGCCAAGGTCCTCGGCGCCGAGTTGACGTTCGGCGAAGCACCCGGCGGTGGGGCACTTGCCCGATTGGTCCTGCCGGCCGGCCCTGAGACGGTGTTGTAACACAACCTTTCCCTCCACCGCCGCGTCTCCCTCTCCGTAACACCAACAAAACGAGGGGAAACCAGACATCATGCGTGCACAGTTCATCCGCCGTACCGCCGTCGCCGTCGCCGGTCTCGCACTGGCCGCCGGGGGCCTCGGCATCGCCGGCACCCTGCAGGCCAACGCCGCCACCACTCAGCAGAGCGCGGTGAGCACGCCGGCCGCGGCCAAGTCGATCACGATCAAGTCGGACAAGACCACCGCGAAGGCGTGGACGAAGGTCTCGTTCACCGGCAAGACGACCGGCATCGCGAAGAACACCGTCGTCCAGGTGCAGCGCCTGGAGAACGGCAAGTGGGTCAAGTTCCCGGCCACCACCAAGGTGACCAGCCGGGCGACCTACTCGGTGTGGGTGCAGAGCGGGCGGGTCGGCGTGAACAAGTTCCGCGTCGTCGCGGCGACCACCGCCTCCGCGCCGGTCTCGGTGACCATCACCAAGTAGCCCGGCGCCGGCCAACTGCCGGGGGTGGGGACAAGTACTGGGGGCGTTGCACAGGTTATTGCCCGTGCAACGCCCCC
>NZ_JBSGTS010000040.1:0-42828 GCF_053607525.1 Kribbella sp. NPDC055110 | reverse complement strand
CACCCGCACCCCCGACCGCCGCACCCGCGACGCCACCATCAACATCCAGATCCACAACTTGACCCCCGAAGCCGACACCTAACCGAACGGCGTTGGGGTTAGGGGAGGCGCCAGTCGACCGGGTCGGCGCCTTGCTCGGCGAGGAGGGCGTTGACCCGGCTGAAGGGGTGGGAGCCGAAGAATCCCCGGTCCGCGGACATCGGGCTCGGATGCGCGCTCTCGACGTACGGCGTGCTGCCCAGCATCGGCTTGAGCGTCTGGGCGTCGCGGCCCCAGAGGATCGCGACGAGCGGGCCGCCGCGGTTCACCAGCGCGTGGATGGCCTGCTCGGTGACGCTCTCCCAGCCCTTGCCGCGGTGCGCGCCGGACTTGCCCGGCTGCACGGTCAGCACCCTGTTGAGCATCAGTACGCCCTGGTCGGCCCAGGGGGTGAGGTCACCGTTGGACGGCGCCGGTACGCCGACGTCCGCCATCAGTTCGCGGTAGATGTTCGCGAGACTGCGCGGAATCGGCCGTACGTCGGGGGCCACCGAGAAACTGAGCCCGACCGGATGGCCCGGGGTCGGGTACGGGTCCTGCCCGACGACGAGCACCTTCACCTGTTGCAGCGGCCGGTGGAACGCCCGCAGCACGTTCTCCCCGGCCGGCAGGTAGGCCCGCCCCGCGGTGATCTCCCCGCGCAGGAACTCACCCATCTGCGTCACAGTGCCTTCGACCGGAGCCAACGCCTCAGCCCAGTCCGGCGCCACCAGATCCGACAACGTCTTAGGACTCACCCGCCACAGTCTCGCAGTACTGCGGCTCGCTTTGCACCTCGGGTTGTCGCCCGTTGTTTGCGTGTCGCTCAAACGTTGGTGTGGCTGCAGACGGTACAAAGGTCGCGGCCCCGCACAGGTATGAGCTCTGCGGGGCCTTTGCTATGGGCCTATGCGGCGAGGCGGCGGAGGGCTGCGGTGTAGCGGGTGGCGGCGTAGTGCTGGGCCTTGCGGGTAATGGGACCGGCCAGGCGGGTATACCAGCTGGCCGGGCGGCTGTAGGCGCGGATGGTGGCGTGGACGCCGTCTGGGTCGCGGGTGATGAGGAAGGACTCCTCGCCGGCCTCGGGGTGGCCTTCCAAGGTTCCGTACGCGAACCCGACGCGGTCCGGTTCGTTGACGACCCAGACGACGCGGCAGGGGACTGGCAGGCCTAGTTGGGTCTGCGTTCGGAGCCGTGGGATCAGCATGCCAGGTCCCAGACGGCCCAGCGAGTCGGTGCCGACCTGTGGTGGCGTGGCGGTCGCAGTCACCGGTATGCCGGCCGCGCGGTGCATGCGCCACGTCAGCAACGCGTCAGCAGCCCGCTGGAACACCTCGTCCCCGGCGCCGATCCGCTCCCGGTACTCCAACCGGTGGTATCCCTCGGGCGTCTCGTCGTACTGCGTCGACCCCACCTCGTCGTACGTGAACCGCAACCCCGCAAGGTCTTCCAGCTTCATCGGACCCCTTCCCGTCGCATCGCCAGTACGCCGCACAACGCAAACCCAACCGCATTAGCCACACCGTGCGTAGCAACCATCCACTCCAGCGGCAGGTACGGCGTGTCCACCACATGCCCCAGCGCCCAGCTCACCGCGAGCAGCATCGTCAACACGAGCACGGACCCGGACACCATCAACAGGATCGCCGTAGTCCGATCCGCGCGCCGCGACCGCTTCCACAGATTCCAGCCGACCAGCCACATACCTGCGGTCAGTACGACGGCTCCTGCGAGCTCCACCGGGTCCCCGAGGAAGAACCCGAGCAGAACGATCGCAGTACCCAGTGGAACGCTCACGGCTGCCAGACCGTCCGCAGCGAGGTAGGCCATCAGTGCGGCCGCGAAGCCCGCGAAATGGAAGTGGGCGACCGTCAGCGACAGCACGGTCAGGTTGAAGCCGAACAACTCGTACGACGAACGCTCGGCGACCAGTGCGAGTGCTGCGATCGACGGCGTGACAAGAGCGGTGTAGAGCGCCACCTGTCCCGTGCTGATGGTCCTGTGCTGGAAGAAGTGCCGCGCGGCCAGTGCGATCAGGACGAGCGTGCCTGCGAAGTAGACGGCCGCGAGGACGATCGACACAGCACCGCGTGGCAGCCAAAGAGCTACCGAACCAGGAACGGCGAACGCGAACCACCAGCGGTTGCTGGTGGTTCGCGTTGGCAGGATGGTGAGTCCGAGGGGTACGACGACGAGCATCCCCAGGCTCACCACCGCGTGGACGAGGACGGTCAACTGGCCTTGAGGCCGGTGGTGTTGTCTTCCTTGAGCGCGTTGAAGAGCGCCGTCGCCTTGGCGGTGTCCCACTTCACCGCGTCACCCCGGTTGCAGCACAGCTTGAAGTTGTCGTTGCTGGTCGGGACACTCAGTGCGACGCCGCCGCTGCCGGAGATCGCCTGCATGCCGCGGGCGAACTTGACAAAGTCGAGCAGGCTCATGTCCTTGTCGACGGTCAGCGCGTCGACACCCTTGGTCGCGACGTTGTAGTAGCGGATCGGGTTCAGGAACGTGGACGGCGAGGCGGCCTTCTTGGCGACGGCACCGACCATCTGCCGCTGCCGCTCGGTGCGGCCGAAGTCGTTCTTGCCGTCGGCGTGCCGGGACCGGACGTACCCCAGCGCGTTCACGCCGTCGAGCTGCTGGCACCCAGCCGGCAGGTTGATGTGCGCCTTGTCGTCATTCATTGCCTTCGGCAAGCACATCTTGATGCCGCCGACACTGTCGATGACGCTGGCGAAACCGCCGAAGCCGACCTCGACGTAGTGGTCGATGCGCAGTCCGGTGTTGCCCTCGATCGTCTGGATCAGCTTCGCGGGCCCCTGGTTGAAGGCGGCGTTGATCTTCTGCTTGCCCTCGACGCCGGGGATGTTGACGGCGCTGTCGCGCGGGATGCTGATCAGCACCGTCGGTCCGGACGTCGGGACGTGCATCAGCATGATCGAGTCGGTCCGCGGCGGGCCGGCGTTGCCGCCGGTGTGCAGCCGGGCGCGCTCGGCGCGGCTGAGGTTCTCGCGAGCGTCCGATCCGACCATCAGGTACGTCGTACCGGGGGTCGCGGCCGGCCGTTCGCCGGTGGGCATCGCGTCGAGCTTGTCGATCCGGCTCCAGGCGTAGAGCGGGACGGCGATCAGCATCAGAACGAACAGCAGGACGATCAGTCCGACGGTCCGGAGGAACCAGTTGCGGCGCTTCTTCGGGCGGCGCGCCGGGTTCGCTGGTCGCGGGTCGATGGGCTGCGTTTCACTCATAGCCATGACCGTATCGGTGCCCGGCCGCCGAACACGTCACCCCAGTGAATGGTTTTACACGTCGGAAAGTCGATGGCACCTCCTTCAAAGGGAGGAAATCCGCCCCGAGATCGAACCGGAGCGCCGGAACGCGATCGGCGACATCCCAACTCTGGCGGCGAACAGGCGACTGAAGTACGCCGGGTCGTCGTACCCGACCCGCCGCGCGACCGCGGCCACGGACAGGTCCTCCTCGGCGAGCAAAACCTTTGCAGAGCTGAGCCTGGTGCTCAGAACCAGCTCATGTGGAGTTGAGCCTGTCGTACGGCGTACTGCGTCGCGCAGCTGGTTCACGGTGAGTCCTAGCTCACTGGCGTAGTCCTGAATGCTCATCGGCGTACACGCGAGTTCAGCGAGCCGTGCGGCGACTCCGTCACCAGTACTCGTTCCAGCCTGACCGATCAGGTCGTAGAGCGCTCCCGTGAGCTGTACGGCGTTGTGCTGCGTGCTGACGCGGAGGAGCCGAGTGAATGCGCGGTCGATCGCACGCGGGTCGGCGTACCGGCGGACTGGTTGGCTGGGATCGAGGTGGCCGAGTGAGGTAAGTGCTGCGGTCGCAGGTCCGCTGAACAGGGTCCAGACCTGACGCCAGCGTGTTGCGGGGCGGTAGCCGTGTAGGACGCCGGGGAAGAGCCAGAGCATCGCAGGCGCGCGTACCTCGTGCAGCTGACGGTCGGGGCCGTGCAGCAGGTGGCCGCGTCCTTCTCTCAGCCAGACGAGGGCGTGACATCCGAGGGCGCGCTCCGGTGCGGGCTCTGGGCCGTGCGTCTGTTCGCCGGCGCCGAGACAGAAGAGTCCAAGTTGGCTCTCGACAGCGCCTGGTGTCAGGTAGATCGACCAGTTCTGCACGGATACAAGAGTCCAAGAAGCCGGGGCGGGTGTCCATTCTGCTGAGCGCCGTACGCGGATGGAATGGAGGTGTGCTGACGTCTAACGGATACGTGCTCGATGAGCGGCGGTTGGGTGAGCTGGTTGCGGTGCCTGAGGCGGAGCGGGGTGATCGGGCGCGGCTGCGCAGGCGGTTGCAGCTGGACGGGTACCTGTTTCTAACCGGGCTGCTGGACCCTGCGGTGGTGTCGGCGTTCCGCGAGTACTACTTCGGGTTGACGGGGGCTGCTGCGGACAGAGCGGCGTACCGGAAGGTGCTGTTCGAGGAGATCGTGCCGGGGACCGAGTACGCGGCCTTCTGTGCGCAGCCGGCGTTGAAAGGCTGGTTCGAGTGGTTCCTCGGTGATGAGCCGTTCCTGCACCGGCGGAAGATCATCCGGCAGACGGCGCCGGGCGAGAACGGCATCGGTACGGCGACGCAGGCGCACTACGACCTCGTGTACCTGCGCGGCGGCAGTGACCAGGTGCTGTCCGCGTGGATCCCACTGGGCGACTGCCCGGTCAGCCTCGGCGGACTGACCTACCTCGAGGGCAGCCACCACAGGGTGCTCGAGGAAGAGGCAGCCGGCCGACTGAAGCGCCCAGCAGCGTCCATCACCGCGGACCTGCCCGCTCTGGCGACGCAGTACGACGCCAACTGGCTGGTCACGGACTACGCGGCCGGAGACGTCGTCGTACACACCGCCCACACCGTCCACGCCGCCCTCGACAACGTGTCGACGGAGCACCGCCTCTCGACCGACATCCGCTACCAGCGCGCGGCAGACGCGATCGACACCCGCTGGCAGAACCACTGGCACGACCAGGACGGCTTGTGACGGTATGACCGGTATCCGGATGCTTCTCGCTAACGACAATCATTTCGGTTAAGGTGCGGATCGGAAGGTTGAACCGAGTCTGAGGAGAGCCGTGAACCGGAACGAACTGATCGCCGGCGTGGCGCAGAAGGCGGGGATCCCGCGGGGCCAGGCCGAGAAGGTCATCGACGCACTGGGTGACGTCGTCACCGAGGCCGTGCAGCGCGGCGACAAGGTGTCGCTGACCGGCCTGCTCAGCATCGAGCGGGTCCTGCGCGCCCCGCGCACCGGCCGCAACCCGCAGACCGGCGAGCCGCTCGACATCCCGGCAGGCTACTCCGTCCGCCTCTCCTGCGGAAGCCGCCTCAAGGCCGCAGCCCGAGGCGACCTCCGCACCGTCCGCTGACCCTCAGCGACGGACAGCCGTTGCCCAGTACGGCGTCGTCGGGGTCGGCGGCGTACTGAACCGGGCATCGACCAGATAGAGCCGGTTCCCGAACGGGGCCGCGGTCGTCGGGATGTCGAAGCCCGGATCGGTGATGGTCCGCGTCTGCGTGCCCGACGTCCCGGCCCGGTCGAGGTTCACCACCGCGACCTGGTTGGAGAAGTTCTGCACGACGTACAGCGTGCGGTCGAGCAGCAGCATGCCGTCACCGTTCGTCATCAGCGTGCCGCCGAGGTCGACGCGCTTCGTGACACCGGTCTGCGGATCGACCCGGAACAGGAATCCGGTCGACGACTGCACGAGGATCACCGCGCGACCGTCCGGCGTCAGCGTGATGCCGTTGCCGTTGAACCCGGTCGGATCGTGCACGTAGTCACCGGTCAGCGGCACGGTCCGCATCTGGTTCAGCAGCTGGCCGTTGCGGCCGATCGGCACCTGGTAGACGACGGGCCGGCTGGAGTCCGTGAACCATGCGCTGGTCTCGCCCAGCACGACATCGTTCACGAACGTCGCCGGCTCGGTGGTCAACTGGTAGCTCTTCAGGATCTTCCCGGTGCGGATGTCGACGACGCGCGCCGTACCGCTGACGCCGCCGGCGATCCACAGCCGCCCGCGTTCGTCCGCCTTCAGCCCGACCGACGGCGTACCGGGTCCCTGGCTGATCACCTTTCCGTGCCCGGTGCGCAGTGCGGCGGCGTGGATGTCGCCGTCGGCCAGCGAGCCGAAGTACGCCGTACTGCCGCTGATCGCAATGCCTTCCGGCTGGAATCCGTCCGGCAACCCGATCCGCGCCGGGAACACCTCGGACTGCTTGTCCGTTGCCGGTCCGAACCGGATGCGATCGCACGGGCTGTCGTAGACCGAGTGCTTGACGACGGCGGGTGCCTGCGCGGGCGGGGCGGTGGCCTCGGCTGCCGACGTGGTGACGAGGCCCAGCATGAGCGCCGGCAGCCCTATCAGTGCTGTGATGTTTCGGATGTTCATGATTCCTCCCGTCGGCTCACCGTAGGACGGGCGGTGGCGGTCGGGAACGGCTCAGCGTTCGATACCCGGTCCTGTGGATAGTTCGGAACGGCGGATTCGCGAACCGGGTATGTTCGCTGGCAGCAACTCGACTTGGGACAAGGGGTCAGGATGACAGCAGGAATCGAGGACTTGGGGACCGTTCGCCCGCAGGACGATCTGTACCGGTTCGTGAACGGGACGTGGCTGGCGGAGCACGAGATTCCCGCGGACAAGGCGATCTACGGTGCGTTCCACGCGCTCTGGGACACCGCCGAGCAGGACGTCCGCGCGATCGTCGAGAAGACCGTCGCCGCCGGGCACCCGGAAGGCAGCGAGCCGCGGAAGATCGCCGACCTCTACGGCAGCTTCATGGACGCCGAGACGGTCGAGCGGCTGGGCGCCGAGCCGATCGCCGAGCAGCTCGCCCTCGTCGCGGGCGTGACCGACCTGGCCGGGCTGGTGTCCGTCCTCGGGCAGCTCGAGCTGCAGGGGGTGCCGGGTGTCTTCCATTACTGGGTCGACGCCGACGCGAAGAAGTCCGACGAGAACATCGTCCACCTGACCCAGGGCGGCCTCAGCCTGCCCGACGAGTCGTACTACCGCGAGGACAACTTCGCCGAGATCCGGACGGCGTACGTCGAGCACGTGTCGACGATGCTGGAGCTCGCCGGGTTGTCCGACGGGACTGCCGCCGCCCAACGGATCCTGGAACTGGAGACCCGGATCGCCGGCGCGCACTGGGACCGGGTGAAGGAACGCGACGTCCAGCTCACCTACAACAAGCTCGACCGGGTCGGGCTCGAGGAGCTGACGCCCGGGTTCGACTGGGCGACCTGGCTGACCGGTGCCGGCGTACCGGAGAGTGCGTTCGCGCAGGTCGTGGTCCGCGAGCCGGACTTCCTGACCGCCGCCGCGGCCACGCTGCAGGAGGTCGACCTCGACCGGTGGAAGGAGTGGCTGAGCTGGCGGATCGTGCACAGCGCCGCGCCGCTGCTGAGCCAGGCGTTCGTCGACGAGAACTTTGCGTTCTACGGCAAGACCCTGACCGGCGCGCCCGAGCTGCGCGAGCGCTGGAAGCGCGGCGTCGGCGTGGTCGAGCAGGCGCTCGGTGAGGCCCTCGGCAAGCTGTACGTGGCCGAGCACTTCCCGCCGGACGCCAAGGCCCGGATGGTCGAGCTCGTGCAGAACCTGGTCGCCGCGTACCGGCAGCGGATCGAGGCGCTGGACTGGATGGGGCCGGAGACCCGGCAGCGGGCGCTCGAGAAGCTCGGCACCTTCGACCCGAAGATCGGGTACCCGGACGAGTGGAAGGACTACTCGGCCCTCGAGATCGACCCGGCCGACCTGTTCGGCAACGTCCGCCGGTCGGTCGCGGTGGAGACCGCGCGGGACCTCGCCAAACTCGGCAAGCCGGTCGACCGGAACGAGTGGCGGATGACGCCGCAGACGGTCAACGCGTACTACAACCCGCGGATGAACGAGATCGTCTTCCCGGCCGGCATTCTGCAGCCGCCGTTCTTCGACCTGGTCGCCGACGACGCCACCAACTACGGCGCGATCGGCGCGGTGATCGGTCACGAGATCGGCCACGGCTTCGACGACCAGGGCTCGCGGTACGACGCCGACGGCAACCTGAACGACTGGTGGACCGACGCGGACCGCGCCGCCTTCGAGCAGCGCACCGACAAACTCGTCGCGCAGTACGACGCACTCGAGCCGGCCGAGACTCCCGGACAGAACGTCAACGGCAAACTCACCCTGGGCGAGAACATCGGCGACCTCGGCGGCCTGTCCATCGCGTACGTCGCCTACCAGCTGTCCCTGGACGGCGCCGAGTCCGACGACGACCAGGCCGGCAGCGAACGTTTCTTCGCCGCCTGGGCGCACGCCTGGGCGAACAAGACCCGCCCCGAAGAAGCGGCCCGTCGCCTCGCCATCGACCCGCACTCACCCCCGGAGTTCCGCTGCAACGCGGTGGTGAAGAACATCGACGAGTTCCACAACACCTACAAAACAACGGACACCGACGGCATGTGGCTCGCCCCCGAGGACCGCGTCCGCATCTGGTAGCGCGAGGCCGCCCCGCACGCGTGCGGGGCGGCCTGTTCCACTTGCTCGACAGGCGGTTCGGGCGCGGCATATCGTCCGGGGATGCGTAGATCGTCGGATTTCACGGCGCGGCTCGTGCGGACTGCGGCCGCAGCGGGAGAGATGCCGCCGGTCGAGAGCGATCTGCGGCATGCCATCCTGACCGGCGATCAGCCGCCCGGGACGTCGGTGCCGATCGACGAGGTGGCGGCGTTCTTCGGTGTCAGCGCGATTCCGGTGCGTGAGGCGTTGAAGACCCTGTTCGGGGAAGGCCTGGTGGAGCATCGCCCGCACGTCGGGTACCGGGTGGCGAAGCTGACGTTCCTGGAGTTCCGCGAGCTGTACGACGTACGGCAGGCGCTGGAGTCCGCGGCCCTGCGTGCGGCCGCCGTCAACGCGACCGCGGTCGACCACAACCGGATCCGCGACGCCCACGGGTCGCTCGCCGATGCGAACGCCGCGGGTGACCGTGAGTACGCCGCCGCGACCCGGCGCTTTCACTTCGCGCTGATCGAGCCGTCGGGGATGCACCGGCTGATCCGGATGTACGAAACCGCGTGGAACATCACCGAGCCGGCCCGGCCGATGTCGCGGGTCCGGGCGCACGAGCGGGCCGGTTTCCACGCGGACCACGAGCGGCTGATCGCGGCGTACGTCGCCCGTGACGTCGAGACGCTGGTCGCCGAGTCGGAGCGGCACTACGCGCATCTGAAGAGCGCGATCTCGGAGTTCGCCGACGACCCGGAATGCTTCGCCGACCCGGCCTGACATCGGTTTCCTATATTTGCAGCGCTTTTCCTATATTTGAACGGAAACCGGCCGTTCACCATGGACGTCATTCCGCGAAACACGTTATTCCTAGCTTCGGTTCACTGGTCGCGCGATCCGCCCGCGGCCCAGGCCGGAGGAGCACAGCATGGTGACCCAACCCCGCGCGCCCGGTGACATCGTCGAAGCGGCCGGCTACCCGACGAGCCCGGCCGCCGCGCAGCGCGACTACCATCCGCGGCTGACGAACGCGGACCTCGCGCCGCTGAAGCAGCAGACCTGGCGCAGTTACAACATCTTCGCGTTCTGGATGTCCGACGTGCACAGCGTCGGCGGTTATCTCACCGCCGGTAGTTTGTTCGCGCTCGGCCTGACCAGTTGGCAGGTATTCGTCTGCCTGATCGCCGGTATCTGCATCGTGCAATTCTTCTGCAACCTGGTCGCGAAACCGAGCCAGCTCGCGGGCGTTCCGTACCCGGTGATCAGCCGAGTTTCCTTCGGCGTCCTGGGCGCGAACATCCCCGCCATCATTCGCGGCCTGATCGCCGTTGCCTGGTACGGAGTACAGACCTTCCTGGCCGCGGAGTCGCTGAACATCGTCTTCCTCAAACTCTGGCCAGGACTGGGTCCGTGGGCGGACAAGGACGTGCACGGTTTCGCCGGCCTGTCGGTGCTCGGCTATGTCAGCTTCGCGATCCTGTGGGTCGCCCAGGCCGCACTGTTCTGGCGCGGGATGGAGAGCATCCGGAAGTTCATCGACCTCGCGGGTCCGGCCGTCTACGTGACGATGCTGCTGCTCTGCGCGTACCTGCTGGTCAAGTCCGACTTCACCATCGACCTCAACCTGTCGAACCACAGCCTGTCCGGATGGGCCACGATCGGCACGATGCTGAGTGCGATCGCCCTCGTGGTCTCGTACTTTTCCGGCCCGATGCTGAACTTCGGCGACTTCGCCCGCTACGGCCGCAGCTTCAAGAGCGTGCGGAAGGGCAACTTCTGGGGTCTGCCGATCAACTTCGTCTTCTTCTCGCTGCTCACCGTGCTGACCGCAGGCGCGACGGTTCCCGTGTACGGCGAACTTCTGACAGACCCGATCAAGACGGTGGAGCGGATCGACAACACGTTCGCGATCCTGCTCGGCGCGGCGACCTTCGTCACCGCGACCGTGGGAATCAACATCGTCGCGAACTTCATCTCGCCGGCGTTCGACTTCTCGCACGTCAGCCCGCAGAAGATCAGCTGGCGGATGGGCGGCATGATCGCGGCGGTCGGCTCGGTGCTGCTGACACCGTGGAACTGGTACAACAACGACACGGCGATCCATTACACGCTGGGCATCCTCGGTGCGCTGATCGGCCCGCTGTTCGGCATCCTGATCGCGGACTTCTACCTGATCCGCCGGCAGAAGGTGATCGTGGACGACCTGTTCACGCTCGACAAGGACGGCGCGTACTACTACCGCAAGGGCTACAACCCGTCCGCCGTACAGTCCGTGATCACGGCAGGCCTGATCTCGGTCGCATCGGTCCTCGTGCCCCGCTGGGTGGGCGCCGGTCTCTGGATCAGCGACTACAGCTGGTTCATCGGCTGCGGGGTCGGCTTCGCCGTCTACACAGTCCTGGCGAGGCGAGCCGGCATAGCGGCCGAGCAGGTGGCGTGAGAGCAATGCGCATCAAGGTCATCAACCCCAACACCACAGCGTCGATGACCGCCATGATCGGCGAGTGCGCCCGGGCCGTTGCCGGTCCGGGTGTCACCGTCGACGCGGTCAGCCCTCGCCAAGGGCCGGCCGCCATCGAGAGTCATGTCGACGACGCACTCGCCGTACCGGGCCTGCTTCAAGAGATCGCGGACGGCGAATCAGCCGGGTACGACGGTTACGTCATCGCGTGCTTCGGCGATCCGGGGTTGAAGGCGGCGCGAGAGCTCGCCCGCGGGCCGGTCGTCGGGATCGCCGAGGCCGGCATGCGTACGGCGTCGTACCTTGGCCGCGGGTTCAGCGTCGTCACCACCCTGGCCCGGACCGTCGGCCACGCGCACGACCTGACCGAGGAGTACGGCGTCGCGCGGCAGTGCCGGGGGATCCACGCGTGCGAGATCCCGGTCCTCGCCCTGGAGACGGATCCGCATGCCCGGGCGACCATCCTGCGCGTCTGCGAGGAGGCGCTCGCGCTCGACGGATCGGACGCCATCGTGCTGGGCTGCGCGGGCATGGCCGACCTGTGCCACGACCTGTCGGCCGCGCTCGGGGTGAGTGTGATCGACGGCGTGGCGGCGGCGACCGCCACGGTCGAGATGCTGGTCCGGATGCGGCTCCGGACCGGCAAGCTGGGTGAGTTCGCCCCGCACCACCGCCACGAGCGCGTCGGTTAGGAAGCCATCCAGTCCTGGATGCCCTCGACGGTGCGCGGCATGGCCTCGGAGAGATTCTCCGGCGCGCCGTCGGTGATCAGGATGTCGTCCTCGATGCGGATGCCGATACCGCGGAGGTCCTCGGGGACGGTGAGATCGTCGGACTGGAAGTAGAGGCCGGGCTCGACAGTGAGGACGTACCCGGGCTGCACCGGGCCCTGGCGGTAGGTCTCGTTGCGGGCCGAGGCGCAGTCGTGGACGTCGAGGCCGAGCATGTGGCTGACGCCATGCAGCGTGTACCGCTGGTACAGGCGGCTCTCGGGGTCGAGCGCCTCCTCGGCCGACACCGGCAGCAGCTCCATCGCGTCGAGGCCGCGGACGATGACCTCCATCGCCGCCTCGTGCCCGGCGCGGAACTTCGCACCCGGCGTGAGCGCGGCGATTCCGGCGTTCTGCGCGTCCAGCACCAGCTGGTACAGGTCCCGCTGGCGCGGCGTGAACTCACCGTTCACGGGCAGCGTCCGGGTGATGTCCGCGGTGTACAGCTGCCGGTTCTCGACGCCCATGTCGAGCAGCATCAGCGTGCCGTCGTTCACCGGGCCGTCGTTCTCGATCCAGTGCAGTGTGGTCGCGTGCGGACCGGCCGCGGCGATCGACGTGTACCCGACATCGTTGCCCTCGGCACGGGCCCGGCGCCAGAACGTGCCCTCGATCCAGCGTTCGCCGTACTGCCGGACCTTGTCCATCTCGGCGAGTACGTCGGAGAACCCGCGGTGCGTGATCGCGACCGCGTCCCGCAGCTGCTCGAGCTCGTACGCGTCCTTGACCAGTCGCAGCTCGGACAGTGTCGCGGCCAGCTCGCCGTCCTTGAGCTGGTCGATCTGCGCGCCGCTCAGCAGCGACACGATCGACTCGTCCTCGCCCCGCCGTACCCGCGTCGGTACGTCGCTCTTCAGCGCGTCGGCCAACTGGTCGACGTGCCGCGTCTCGATCCCGAACTCCTTGCCGGTCTCGGTCAGCGACGGGCGCCGGCCGGCCCACAGCTCGCCGTACATCCGGTCGCGCCAGAACTCCTCGCCCTGCGAGCGGTCGGCGCGCGGGCGGAAGTACAGCACCGCGTCGTGGCCGGCGGTGCCGTTCGGCTCCAGGACGAGCACCGCGTCGGAGGTCTGGTTGCCGGTCAGCCACACGTAGTCGGTGTGCGGGCGGAAGACGTAGTCGGTGTCGTTCGAGCGGACCTTGTAGGTGCCGGCCGGGATCACCAGCCGCTCGCCCGGGAACGCCTGCGACAGCGCATCGCGGCGCTTCGCCGCCCACACACCGACGTCGCTCAGCGACAGGTCGTGCCGCTCGGAGTCCGCCCAGCCGGAGTTCATGAACGCGCGCAGCTTCGGGCTCGGCTCGTTGTCGTGCGACGCGGTCTTGGGTGCGACGGTGTCAGCAGTGTTCTCGGTCATCCTCGACCTGTCCTCGTCTCAACGCGGGGTGTGCAGTTGGTCCCCGCGGAGCGTGCCGCTGTTTGGCAGCGCCGCGGCGGGGTCGGAACCGATGCGGGTGATCGCATTGTCCTCGTCCACGAAGACTACGCTCGGCTCGAAGATCTTCGCCTCGGCGGTGTCGAACATCCCGTAGGCGATCAGGATCACCAGGTCACCCGGGTGGATCAGGTGCGCCGCGGCCCCGTTGATGCCGACGATCCCGGACCCGCGCGGCCCTTCGATCAGGTACGTCGACAATCGCTGACCGTTGGTGATGTCGACGATGTCCACCTTCTCGCCGGGCAGCAGGTCGGCCGCCTCCATCAACGCCGCGTCCAGCGTGCACGATCCGACATAGTCCAGATCCGCCTGCGTCACCGTCGCCCGGTGCACCTTCGACTTCATCATCTCGCGCCACATGGCGGCTCATGATCCTCGCACCGCCACCACCTGTCAGTGGCGGCTGTCACGGTGGCGCGGATCGCCAGGCAGGCAGAACCCACCCGATCCGCCCGTTTGATCGTTCGAATCCGGGGTTCTGCCTGCGTTCACGTTCACGAGACCAGTTCAGCCTCGCGCGGAGCCGGCCGGAGGGAGTCGCCTTCGACGTCGACGTTCGGGAGCAGGCGGTCGAGCCAGGCGGGGAGGTACCAGGCGTGCCGCCCGAGCAGCGCCATCACCGCCGGTACGACGGTCATCCGTACGACGAACGCGTCAAGAGCGACCGCGAGGGCCAGCCCGAAGCCCATCTCGCGGATCAGCGTCTCGCCGGACAGGATGAACCCGGAGAACACCGCGGTCATGATCACCGCCGCCGCGGTCACCACCCGCGCGCCGTGCGCGAACCCGTCGACCACCGCCGCCCGCGGTGCCGCGCCGTGGACGTGTTCCTCGCGCATCCGCGTGACCAGGAAGATCTGGTAGTCCATCGCGAGTCCGAACACCACCCCGATCAGGAAGATCGGCAGCATGCTGATCACGGGCCCGGTCTGTCCCGAGATCCCGAACAGCCCGGCCAGCCAGCCCCACTGGAACACCGCGACCAGTGCGCCGAACGTCGCCACGACGGTGAGCAGGAACCCGAGCGTCGCCTTCAACGGCACCATGATCGAGCGGAACACCAGCAACAGCAGCAGGAACGCGAGCCCGATGATCAGTGACAGGTACGGCAGCAATGCGCCGCCGAGCTTGGCTGAGAAGTCGATGCTGACCGCTGTCGCCCCGGTGACCGCCACCTCGGCGCGATCGCGGTCGGGCATCGACCGGATCGCTCCGACCAGGTCCTTGGTCTCCTGCGTACTCGGACCGCTCGACGGGATCACGGTCAGCAACGCCGTGTTCCCGGCCGGGTTGAAGACCGGTGGCGTCACCATCGTCACGTCCGGCAGCCCGCGTACGGCGTTCGCGGTAGCCGTGGCCGCCGTCCGCGGATCGGCGGAGGCGCCGGCGTCCACGACCACCATCAGCGGCCCGTTGAACCCAGGCCCGAAGCCCTCGGAGAGCAGTTCGTAGGCCTTGCGCTGGGTCGAGTCGGGTGCCGCGGTGCTGTCGTCGGGCAGCCCGAGCTTGAGATCGGTCGCCGGAATCGCGAGCGTGCCGAGACCGATCACGGTCACCAGCAGCACCGCCAGCGGACGCCGCGTGACGAAGCCGGCCCACCGGCGGCCGATCGTCGTCCGTCCGGCCGCTTCCGGATCGCCGCCCCGCAGACCAGGGATCCGGCCGCCAAGGACCCGCCGCCCCGCGAACCCGAGCAGCGCAGGCAGCAGCGTGAGTGCGATCGCGACCGCGATGACCACGGTGAACGCGGCAGCCAGGCCCATCTGGGTCAGGAACGGGATGTCGACGACGAACAGTCCGGCCAGCGCGATCACCACGGTCAGCCCGGCGAACACGACGGCGGATCCGGCGGTGCCGACCGCGCGGCCGACCGCCTCCTCCGGCTCCAGCCCGGAGCTCAGCTCATGCCGGTACCGCGACATGATGAACAGTGCATAGTCGATCGAGACCGCGAGGCCGATCATCAGCGCGAGGATCGGCGTACCGGATCCGATGTCGACGAAACCGCTGATGGTCGAGATCGCCGTCACTCCGAGGCCGACGCCGATGATTGCCGACAGCAACGGCAGGCCGGCCGCGATCAGCGAGCCGAAGGTGATCAGCAGTACGACGGCAGCCACCCCGATACCGATCACCTCGGTCAGCTGCTGCCCGCCCTGTGGTTGCACCGCGTCGCCGCCGTACTCGACCGTGAGTCCGGACGCGCGGGCAGGTTCGACCGCCGCGGCGACGGCTTGCTGCGCTTCCGGGGTGACCTCCTGCGCGGTGACCTTGTAGGTGACCTGCGCGTAGCCGGTGCGGCCGTCGGCGGAGATCGCCTTGGCACTGAACGGGTCGACGACGCGGGCGACCTGTGGTGCGATCGCGAGCCGGTCGAGGGTCTGTTGGACCTGCGGTGTGTCGGTGAGCTTCTGGCCGGCGGGCGCCTGGAAGACGATCCGGGCGGTCGCGGCGTCGGCGCCGGCCTGCGGGAAGCGTTCGTTGAGCAGGTCCGCGGCACGCTGCGACTCGGTGCCGGGAATCGAGAAGCCGTTGGCGGTCGGGCCGGACAGCGTCGCGGCGCCGACTGCTCCGAGAGCCAGCAGTCCGAGCCATACCAGGAGTACGAACCGGCGCCGGCGGAACGCGAATCGGCCGAGCCGATAGAGGTACGTAGCCATGCGACCGATGCTCCCGGCGCGCGGCCGTCGCTCGCGTCTGCTCCCGGTGGGCTTCTCGCCGTACCGCGTTCGCCGTACCGGCTACTACGGCTGCGGTACGCCGGGACGCACGAGGCCGGTCTGGTATGCCAGTACGACGAGCTGCGCGCGGTCGCGGCAGTCGAGTTTCACCATCGCCCGGTTCACGTGGGTCTTCGCCGTCGACGGGGAAAGCACCAGGCGTTCGGCGATCTCGTCGTTGGACAGGCCGAGGGCGACCAGGCCGACGATCTCGCGTTCGCGGTCGGTGAGGACGTCGAGGACCGTGGGCCCGATCGGGTTGCCGGGCGAGGGTTCGGCGAGGAAGCGGTTCATCAGGCCGCGGACGGCCTTCGGGGACAGCAGCGCGTCACCGCGGGCGACCACGCGGATGGCGTCGATCAGCTCGGCCGGTTCGACGCTCTTGCCGAGGAAGCCGCTGGCGCCGGCGCGGATCGCGTCGAACACGTACTCGTCCACCTCGAACGTGGTCAGGATCAGCACCTTCACGCCCGCCAGCGCCTCGTCCGCGGTGATCATCCGGGTCGCCGCGAGGCCGTCGACGTCGGGCATCCGGATGTCCATCAGCACCACGTCGGCCCGCTCGGACCGCGCCAGCTCGACCGCTTCCCGCCCGTTCGACGCCTCAGCGACAACCTGCAGGTCCGGCGCCGATCCGACCAGCACGCGGAACCCGCTCCGGATCAGCGTCTGATCGTCGGCCAGCAACACCCTGATCGTCACCAACAACTCCCGTCTCCAGAGGAAGCACAGCATGTACGGCGAACCCACGGGCGGCCTGCGGGCCCGTGTGCAGCTCTCCACCGACCGCGTTCACACGCTCCCGCATCCCCACCAACCCATGCCCACCGCCCGCGACTCCTGCCACGGGACGTAGCGCAGGTCCGTTGGTGACGGCGACCTCCAACGCGCCGGACCGGCGGATCAGCTGAACCTCCGCTGACGCGCCGGGGGCGTGTTTGAGGACGTTGGTGAGCGACTCCTGGACTATGCGGTACGCCGTGAGCTCTATGACGTCCGGGAGTACGCCCAGCGAGGCAGGTGGTGTCCAGTCGACCTGTACGCCGGCGGCGGTGAAGGAGCGGATGAGGGCGTCCAGCTCGTGCAGGGACGGAGTGGGCGCGGTAGGCAGCGGTGAACCCGAGCGACGCAGTACGCCGAGGAGGACGGTGAGCTCCTGGAGCACCGTGCGGCCGCCGGAGCGGACCAGCGAGAGGGCGCGTTCCGCTTCTTCGGGTTGAGTGCGGAGGACATGCGCCGCGACCCCGGACTGCACGTTCATCAAGGCGATGTGGTGCGCGATCACGTCGTGCAGCTCATGCGCGATCCGCAGCCGTTCTTCGATCACGCGCCGCTGGGCCTCTTCGTCCCGCGACCGCTCGGCCCGTACCGCGCGCTCCTTGAGTTCCAGCAAGTACGCCCGGCGGTTCCGTACCGCCTCGCCGATCGCGCCCGAGAACAGCACGAAGAAGACCAGACCGAGGTTGTCGAGGACGTCCCCGCTGACGAACAAGACCTCGGCGGTCAGCGTCAGCAGTGCCGTGGCAACCACCGCGACCGAGCGGGTCAGCCGGTCCTTCGACATGACGACGGTGTAGACCGCTACGCCCAGGTAGACCACGATCGGGCTCTTGGCCTGCTCGGCGATCACGAACGCGGTCGTGACCGCCGCGGTGACCACCAGCACCGCGATCGGCGCCCGCCGCCGGAACGTGAGCGCGACCGCGCCGACGACGGCCAGCACCACCACCGTCGCGTTCAGCTCGATCCGTTCACCGACGTGCTTGCCACCTGGCACCAGCAGGTTGATCAGCAGGATCGCGACGGCCAGCGCAAGGTCCATCGCCAGCGGGTGCCGCCTGCAGGCACGGCAGAACCGGATGAGCCGCTCCATCCCTTCACAGTACGTGTCCGCCCCTCGGACCGCCTCGTCCAGCGGCTGTATCCCCGCCGTACCGCAACCGCGGTATCAGATCGCCGACGCCTGCACGGCGAGCTCCCGCAACGCCCCGTAGCGTGGGCGGAGGTCGGCGACGCGGGACACCTCGTCGGGGACCGGGGTCAGGTGCTCTCCGCCGGGCTCGGGGGACAGGCCGAGGGCGACTGCTGCTGCGCCGCGGGCGCCGACCTCGGGCTCCGCGCAGACTGTGGTGGGGCGGGCGAAGGTGGCGGTCAGGCAGCGGCGCCACCAGTCGGAGGCGTCGATTCCGCCGCCGCCGAGGACGACCTCGAGCTGCTGCCCGAACAGCGCGTCGAGGATTCGCAGCCCGCGGTCGATCTCGAGTGACGCGCCTTGGAGCGCGGCCGCGAGCAGGTCGGCGGGGCTGTCGTCGAACGACAGGCCGAAGTACACACCGGATCCGCCGGGCACCACGGCCGGCGGCCTGGTGCCGGCCATGAACGGGATCGCGATCGCGTGCGTCGCCCCGATCTCGACACCGGTCGGTTCGTCGGACTCCAGCCGCAGTACGCCGGTCAGCCACGCGTGCAGGTTCCCGGCGGCGGAGAACGCCATACCGGTCACGGCCCGCTTGTCGTCGACCCGGTACCGCCACAGCTCCCACGGCAGTTCAGGCGCGTTCTCGATCGGGTGTACGACGCGTACGGCGGCCGACGTACCAACGGTCACCGCTGCGACGCCGGCGTCGTACCCGCCGGTCCCGACGTTGGACGCGGCGCCGTCGCCGGTCGGCGGGTGCACGGGTACGCCGACCAGACCGGGCCAGCGGCGTTCGTACTCCTTGGACAACGTGCCCGTCCAACCGGTCGGCACGATCGGCGGCAACCGGCCGGCCGTCACGCCTGCGATCGCCAGCGCCTCAGCGTCGTACGCACCGGTCGCGAGATCCAGCGTGCCGGTCCCGGACGCGACCGAGACGGACGTGACGCGTTCGCCGGTCAGCCGCTCCAGGACCAGGTCCGGCAGGCCGGCGAAGGCCGCCGGGGAGTCGTCCGAGAGGAGCCACGGGATCCGGCGGGTCCAGTACAGCCGGTGCAGCCAGGTGCCGGTGCGCGCGTGGAACGCCTGCTCGTCGAACGTCGGATCGAGTCCGAGGTCGACCGTTCGCGTGTCGGCCCACGTGATCACCGGTGTGCGCGCGACACCTTTGTTGTTAAGAGCAACGATCGAGTGCCACTGCGAGGACAGCACGATCGCGCCGATCCCGTCCAGGTGACCGTTCTGCTCGAGCTCGTCCAGGCAACCGAGCAAACCCTCGACGTACTCGTGCAGGTCGAGCGTCGCGGAGCCGTCGTGGCCGTACGTCGGTGCGATCTTGTGCCGCGCCAGCGCGCCGGGGATCGGTGCGGCGTCCGCCGAGGACAGGACGAGGGCCCGCGCGGACGACGTACCCAGGTCCAGCGCGAGGATGCGCCCGTCAGTCTTCGTCATGCAACGCCTTCAGGAAGTTCCGGGCCCAGACGTTCACGTCGTGCGCCGCGAGGTGCTTGCGCATCGCCTTCATCCGCCGGCCGAGCTGCCGGTCGTCGGTGTTCATCGCGTCGACGATCGTGTCCTTCATCCCGTTGATGTCGTGCGGGTTCACCAGGAACGCCTGCCGGAACTCGTCCGCCGCCCCGGCGAACTCGCTCAGCACGAGCGCGCCGGTGTCGTCGTACCGCGTCGACACGTACTCCTTGGCGACCAGGTTCATACCGTCCCGCAACGGCGTCACGACCGCAACGTCCGCGGCCCGGAGCAGCGCGGCCATCTCGGTCCGCGAGTACGTCGTGTGCAGGTAGTTGATCGCCGGCGTACCGATCCGGCCGTGCTCGCCGTTGATCCGCCCGACCAGCAGCTCGATCTCGTCGCGCAGCACGCGGTACTGCTCGACGCGCTCCCGGGACGGCGTCGCGACCTGGATGAACACCGCGTCGTCGACCGAGATCCGCTTCTCGTCCAGCAGTTCGCCGAACGCCCGCAGCCGCTGCCGGATGCCCTTGGTGTAGTCGAGCCGGTCGACGCCGAGCAGGATGTGCGTCGGGTTGCCGACCTCCTGACGCATCTCGGCCGCGCGGGCCGTGGTCTCCGGCTGCCGGGCCAGGTTCTCCAGCTCGTTGACGTCGATCGAGATCGGGAACGCCTTCGCCCGCACGATCCGGTCGTCCGGCAGGTGGATCCGGTCGCCGCGGGTCCGCAGGCCCATCCGGTTGCGGGCCAGCCGGGCGAAGTTCGACGCCGCGCCGGGCCGCTGGAAACCGACCAGGTCCGCGCCCATCAGCCCGTCCAGGATCTGCCGCCGCCACGGCATCTGCGCGAACAGCTCGGTCGGCGGGAACGGGATGTGCAGGAAGAACCCGATCCGTACGTCGGGACGCAGCCGGCGGAGCATCGCCGGGACCAATTGGAGTTGGTAGTCGTGCACCCACACGTCCGCGTTGTCGTCGGCGGCCTCCGCGGCGGCCTCCGCGAACCGCCGGTTCACCGCGACGTACGACTCCCACCACTCGCGGTGGAACTCCGGCGCCACGATCACGTCGTGGTACAGCGGCCAGAGCGTCGCGTTGGAGAAACCCTCGTAGTACAACTGCACGTCCTCGGCCGTCAGCATCACCGGGACGAGGTGCATGCCGTCGTTGTCGAACGGGTCCAGCTTCTCGTCCGGGCTCCCGGTCCAGCCGATCCAGGCCCCGTGATGTCCCTGCATCACCGGCGCCAGTGCCGTGACGAGTCCGCCTGGACTCCGGCGCCACGCCGTACTGCCGTCGGGCATCTCGGTCCGGTCGACCGGCAGCCGGTTGGCCACCACTACGAAGGAACTCCTACCGAACGGCTGTGCAGGCATGGTCAGCGTCATCCACTCAGGTCGTCGTCGTCACCGGGGTAGCGAACCCCGATCTGTCTCCGGGTCTCGTCGAGCAGGTCGAGAATCTCCAGGGTGGCGGCGTGCGGCAACGCAGGTACTTCGAGCGCCCCCGCACGCAGCGCGTCCATCACTGCGCTTGCCTCGTAGTGGTACCCACGTCCATGCGTCGGTACGTCGATCCGCTCCGCTCCGGCAGCGGTCGTACGCACGTAGTACTCGGGATGGTGGAAGCGGTGCGGGAGCTGCAGGTTGCCGTCCGGGCCGCTGATCGACGCGACCCACGGGTTCTGCGACCGCAGGCCGCAGGTCAGCGCGGCGACCGCGCCGGAGTCGTACCGCCAGGCCATCGCGACGTTCAGGTCGACGCCGTCGTCGTTGAGCGAACCGACTGCCTTCACCTCCGCCGGACGGCCGAGCGCCAGGTAGGCGAACGTCATCGGGTAGATGCCGCCGTCCATCAGCGAGCCTCCCCCGAGCGCCGGGTCGAGCAGGCGAACCGGCAAGGAAGGCTTGTAGAACGCGAAGTCCGCGACCACCTGCTGCGGCTCGCCGATCGCCCCGCTCTCCAGGTCCTTGAAGAGCGCTTGAATCACCGGGTTGGTGCGCATCCACATCGCCTCGGCGAACAACGTGTTGTTCTCGGCGGCGACCGCGATCAGGTCCCGGGCCTGCGCGGCGGTCAGCGTGACGGGTTTCTCGCACAGTACGGCGACGCCGGCCTGCAACGCCGTGCGGGCGATGGCGTAGTGCTGCGGATGCGGCGTACCGATGTAGATCACGTCGACCTCGCCGGAGTCGATCAGCCGGCGGTAGTCGTCGTACGCGTGCGGGATGCCGAACTCGGCGGCGAACTTGTTCGCGCTGTCCTGGGAACGGGACGCGACCGCGGTCGCGACGGCGTCGTCCGGGAGCAGCCCGAGATCGTGGGTGAACTGGGTCGATATGTTGCCGGTCGCAACAATTCCCCACCTGACGCGATCTATACCCACTGTCTGAACTCCGGGGTCGGGAACGGTCCGTCTGCAGCGATTCTCGCGGTTTCGAAGGCGTGCGCCAAGCGAATGAGCGTGACCTCACTTCGCGCCGTACCGCTGATCGTGAGCCCGACCGGCAGTCCGGAGACCAGTCCGGACGGGACCGAGAGCAGCGGATAGCCGGCCAGGGCCGCGTGTGACGAGGAGCTGCCGAGCACGTGATCGCCGTTCACCAGGTCGATCGCCCAGGCCGGTGAGTACGACGGGCACACCAGCGCGTCGAGCTGGTTGTCGCGGAGCAGGCCGTCGATACCGTCGCGGCCCGCCCGCAGCGCGGTCAGGCGCGAGGCGACGTACACGGGGGAGCTGAGGCCCTCAGTGGCTGCGGCGCGTTCGAACAGCTCCTGCCCGAACCACTGCAGCTCCTGGTCCGCGTGCTTCTTGTTGAACTCGATCAGGTCGTCCAGCGTCCGCGGGCCGCCCGGCGCGCGGGTAGCGAGGTACGCGGCCAGGTCGACCTTCAGCTCGTGCGAGAGCACCTGCAACTGGTCCTCGTCACCACCTGGTGACGGCAACGACAGGTGGTCGACCAGCGTGGCTCCACACTCGCTGAGGAGCTCCAGCGCGTGTTCGGTGACCTGGTCCAGCCCAGTCGAGTAGCCCCACAGGGGACCGCGCGGTACGCCGATGCGCACGTTGCTGAGGTCCGTGCCGCGGCAGGCCTCGGTGTAGTCCGTCTGGCCGCCGGTGAGGACCGTGAGCAGCGCAGCCGCCTGGGTGACCGTCTTCGTCATCGGCCCGGCGGTGTCCTGCGAGTGCGAGATCGGGACGATGCCCTGCTGCGGGACCAGCCCGACCGTGGGCTTGAGGCCGACTACGCCGTTCAGCGCGGCCGGGCAGACGATCGAGCCGTTGGTCTCGGTACCGATCGCGTAGTCGGCCAGCCCCGCGGCGACCGCGGCGCCGGAGCCGGACGAGGAGCCGCCGGCCGAGCGGTTCAGCGCGTACGGGTTGCGGGTGAGGCCGCCGTACGCGCTCCAGCCCGACGAGGACGCCGAGCCGCGGAAGTTCGCCCACTCGCTCAGGTTTGTCTTCCCCAGGATCACGCAGCCCGCCGCGCGCAACCGCCGTACCAGCGGGGCGTCCTCCGGCGGCGGTGGCTGATCGGCCAGCGCCAGCGAGCCGGCCGTGGTCGGCAGGTCGGCGGTGTCGACGTTGTCCTTGACCAGCACCGGTACGCCGTGCAGCGGTCCGCGGACCTTGCCCTCGTCACGTTCGGTGTCGAGGTGGGCGGCTTCGGTGAGCGCGGCGGGGTTCGGCGTGCAGATGGCGTTGACCAACGGGTCGACCTCACGAATCCGCCCCTGCAACTCCTCCACCACCGCCACGCTGGAAAGAGTTGAGCTCACCCCCAAGATCCTGCCAGAGTTGTCCGCGTCCGGCTGTCTCGTCAACGACACGCTTCGTGTCGTCCGAGCGGTGAATGACATCGCTGTTGTTCAGCACGTAGAGTGGCAGGCGGACGGACGATCACCGACCGCACAGGAGTCAGCTGCACATGGACAGCGCCAACGCCAGCTCTTCCGGCCCCGCCGAAGCTGCGCCGCCGGCTGTTGCCGGACTCTCGGAGCGTGACGGCCTGATCCTTGCTTTTGAGCGGCACTGGTGGAAGTACGCCGGCGCGAAGGAACAGGCGATCCGGGACCAGTTCCAGATGTCGGCGACCCGGTACTACCAGGTCCTGAACGCGCTCATCGACCGCCCCGAGGCTCTCGCTCACGACCCGCTGCTGGTCAAGCGCCTGCGCCGCCTCCGCGCGGCCCGCCAGCGCGCCCGCTCCGCACGCCGACTGGGCATCGAGGTCTGACCATGTCCCGCCGCCTCAGGGCGTGCCTCGCTTGCCCACGCCCGCGGGGCGAGCAGGGGCAGGTGCTGTCCTCGCTCGTCGCCGTGGCCGCCGTCGTCGCGATCGTGGCCGGGCTGCTGGTGCTGTTCGGGACCCGGGGGAACGACAGCAAGGCCGACGAGCCGACCGGCGCTTCGCCGAAGCCGGCTGCGAAACCCTCTTCCGGGCCGTCGACCGTCGGGGCCAGCGTGCCGAGACCGTCGACCAAGCCGACGACCGAGGCGACCAGCGCGCCGCCGCCCGTGCCCAGCAGCCAGCCGCCGTCGACCGCGCCGACCTCCCAGCCGCCTCAGACCACGCAGCCGACCCAGCCGGTGACGATCCCCGCTGAGGAGAAGCCAGCGATCGAGGTCTACAACAACACCCCGCGCAAGGGCCTCGCCGACACCGTCGCGAGCCGCGCCCGGCAGGCCGGCTGGACCGTGTCCGGGTCGCCGGACAACTGGCACGGCAAGGTCGCCGAGAGCACGGTGTACTACCCGCCGGGCATGCTCGACGCCGCCAACCAGCTCGCCCACGACCTCGGCATCGGCCGGTCCAAGGGCGCACTGGACAACATGAAGAAGGATCGCCTGACCGTGATCCTCACCTCGGACTACACCGCATGAGCGAGCGCAGCGAGCGAACAATCAAACACAGCGTGCCTCGTGCCTCATCCGCGCCCGGAGCGAAGCGAGGACGTGGATGAGCACTCCGGTCATCCAGACCGATGCGGGACGAGAAGGCTGGGAAGCCATCGTCTCGGACCCGTCGACCGCGGTGATCTCGTCCGACTTCGACGGCGTACTCTCGCCGCTCGTCGAGGACCCGGCGCGGTCCCGTCCGGTCGAAGGCGCCCTGGACGCGCTGGCCCGGCTCGCCCGGTCCGTGAACCAGGTCGCGATCGTCACCGGCCGGCCCGCACTGGTCGCCACCGAGCTGTCCGGGGTGAGCGGTCACCCGGGCCTCGGGCACCTCGTCGTACTCGGGCACTACGGGCTGGAGCGGTGGGACGCCGCGACCGGCAAGGTGACGAGCCAGCCGGTGCCGGCTGGTGTCGCGACGGCACGGGACCGGTTGCCGGGGCTGCTGCGCGAGGTCGGCGTACCGGATGCGTTCGTGGAGGACAAGGACAGCTCGCTGGCCGTGCACACCCGCCGGCTGGACGATCCGGCCGGGTCCCTCGAACTGCTGCGGGCGCCCTTGACCGCGCTGGCTCAGGAGACCGGGCTGCGGCTGGAGCCGGGCAACCTCGTGCTCGAACTGCGGCCGCCCGGCATCGACAAGGGCGTCGCACTCCGCAGCCTGATCGAGTCGACCGGCGCGCGGTCGATCCTGTACGCCGGTGACGACCTGGGCGACCTGGCGGCGTACCGGGCGATCCAGGCACAACGCGACACCGGACTCCGCGCCGTACTGCTCGCCACGCGGTCCTCGAACGCGACCGAGCTGATCGACGCCGCGGACATCGTCGTCGACGACCCGAGCGGCGTGGTGACCGTCCTCACGGCCCTTTCGGACGCGATCTCAGCCCGCTGAACGCCTGCGTCACGGTCTTCCCGATCGGCTGGATCGGGCGCTCGACGTACCCGCCCTCCTTCAGATCGGCGAGCCGTTCGAACAGGTTCCGCGACGCCGGGTCACCCGTGAGCAGGAACGAGACGACCACGGCCACGACGTACAGCGGGAGCATCGGCAGGCCGATCAGGCAGAAGTACTGCCACGAATGCCGCTCCTCGTGCCGCACCAGCGCCGGGTTGTCGAAGTACGCCCGCTCGTGCTTGCTCAGCACGACATTCCCGATCGTGAACGCCCCCGCCACCGGAAACCCCAGCTTGTACCCGTTCGCAAAGAACAACCCTCGAGGCCCCCGACTGAACGTCGCCCGCCCCAACACCCCCACCACCGCCCCGGCGAGGGTCGACAGGTTGAGGAAGTTGCCCACGAGCTTCATCCACTGCCAGCCGGTCATACCGCTCAGTATCGAGCCGATGTCCCAATGTCTCAATTCTTAGGACACGGCCCGCACGAGTTGTTCGTGCATGCAGGCAGAACCCCGAAAACCAGGGCCGAAACACCCTCGGAGGGTGGGTTCTGCCTGCGTGGAGGTTCACCATCGCGTACCGGTCCCATGCCCGGTTGTCGGTGGGGTAGGTCAGACTGGGTGGGTGAGTTCGGTGGTGCGGGTTTGGCGGGCTGGGCGAGTGGTGGATCCGCATTCGGTGATTGGGGGGTTGCGGAAGGGGCCCGGGGATCCGGCGTATGTGTTCGATGCGGGGCGGCGGACTGTGTGGCGGGCCACGCGGACTCCGGACGGGGCGGTGCTGTTGCGGTTGACGCCGTACGCCGGGTTTGTCGAGGCGGAGGCGTGGGGGCCGGGGGCGGAATGGGCGCTCGACGGGGTGCCGGAGTTGCTGGGGGAGCGGGACAGCTGGGACGGGTTCGAGCCGCTGCCGGAGCATCGGGTGCTGGTGGACGCGGCGCGGCGGTTCCCGGATGTGCGGGTGCCGCGGACGCGGGCGGTGTTCGAGGCGATGGCGGCGGCCGGGATCGAGCAGGTGGTGACCGGCAAGGAGGCGTTCCGCGCTTGGCGGCTGCTGCTGCGTGAGTACGGCGAGCCTGCGCCGGGGCCTCATCAGCAGGGCAATCGGGTCATGATGGTGCCGCCTGCGCCGGAAGAGTGGCGGCAGATCCCGTCGTGGCAATGGCTGCGGGCGGGGGTCGAGGGCCGGCGGTCGCGGGTGGTGATCACGGCGGCGACTCGGGCTCGTGCTTTGGAGCGAACGCTCGAGTTGACTGATTCGGCCGAGATCGAGCGGCGGCTGCGGTCGCTGCCGGGGGTCGGGGTGTGGACGGCGGCCGAAGTACGGCAGCGGGCTCACGGGGACGCGGACGCGTTCTCGTTCGCGGACTACCACGTGTCGCGGAACGTGTCGTACGCGCTGATCGGCGAGGAGCTGGACGACGACGGCTGCGCCGAACTGATCGAGCCGTACCGCGGCCATCGCTTCCGCGTCCAGCGCCTGATCGAACTAGCCGGCATAGGCCACCCCCGCTACGGCCCCCGCAAGTCCCTCCCAACCCACACCCCCGGCGCCACCCACCGCCTGTAACCGAACCACCCCGCGACCCATCGCCTGTGAGCGGACTGCTGCCACTCGCCACCCTGGCGCGACCCACCGCCTGTGAGCGGACCGCTGCCACTCACCAACCCATCGCGCGACGCCGATGTCACGCGTGGTGGCGGTGGCTGCCTGCCGGTTGGGAGGGGTTGGTGAGTGGCCGGCGTCCGGTCGGCGCGACGCACGCGGACGCCCAGGCCATCACAATCGCGGCCGGCAACTCGCCCGCCCGCTCAGGCGTGGGTCGGGAGGTGGATTGTGATGGCCTGGAGGTTCGGGCCGGCGCTGAGATCGGGCGTCTCGGATGGTGGGATCACATGACACAATATGGACCCGATTGGGTAATCTCGGGGGCAGCTCATCCAGAGGGACTGAGGGAAACGGCCCGTTGAAGTCCCGGCAACCCTCCCCGTCGAGCCCCCACCCGGGGCGCTTCGCGGCGGAACGGTGCCAAATCCGTCCCGCCGCCGAGATCCGGTGTTCGCGGGGAAGATGAGAGGGGAACCTCACTCATGAGCCTGACCGCCGCCACCCACACGATCCGTGAAGGTGCCTTCGGCAACGGTACGCACCTGAGCTGTCGCGCCTGTGGGGCGAAGTCGCCGCTCGGCCCGTTCTACGCCTGTATGGAGTGCTTCGGTCCGCTCGAGGTCGGGTACGAGTACCCGAACATCACCCGCGAGCAGATCGAGGCCGGACCCAAGAACATCTGGCGGTACCAGCCGCTGCTGCCCGTCCCCGTCGACGTGGCCAGCTTCCCGAACACCGAGCCCGGCTACACCCGGCTCGTCGACGCACAGAACCTGGCCCGGGAGCTCGGGCTCAAGAAGCTCTGGGTGAAGGACGACTCCGGCAATCCGACCCACTCCTTCAAGGACCGGGTGGTTGCGTCCGCGCTGAGCGCCACCCGCGAGCTGGGCATGAAGGTCTTCGCCTGCCCCTCCACCGGCAACCTGGCCAACGCGGTCGCCGCGGCCGCCGCCCGGGCCGGCATCCGCTCGGTCGTGTTCATCCCGCACGACCTCGAGCGCCCGAAGGTGATCACCACTGCCGTGTACGGCGGGACGCTGGTCGCCGTCGAGGGCAACTACGACGACGTGAACAAGCTGGCCTCCGAGATCGCCGGCGAGGAGGAGGGCTGGGCGTTCGTGAACGTGAACGTCCGCCCGTACTACTCCGAAGGCTCCAAGACGCTCGCCTTCGAGATCGCCGAGCAGCTCGGCTGGCGGATCCCGCAGCAGGTCGTGATCCCGGTCGCGTCCGGTTCGCAGCTGACCAAGATCGACAAGGGCTTCACCGAACTCGGCAAGCTCGGCCTCGTCGACGCCACCGACTACAAGATCTACGGCGCCCAGGCGACCGGTTGCTCGCCCGTTGCGCAGGCGTTCCGTGACGGCCACGACGTGGTCAAGCCGGTGAAGCCGGACACGATCGCGAAGTCGCTCGCGATCGGGAACCCGGCGGACGGGCCGTACGTCCTGGACGTCGCCCGCCGTACCGGGGGTGCGATCGAGGACGTCAGCGACGAAGAGGTCATCGAGGGCATCCAGTTGCTGGCCCGGACCGAGGGCATCTTCGCCGAGACCGCGGGCGGGGTGACCGTGGCGACGCTGAAGAAGCTGATCGCGACCGGGCAGCTCGACCCGGAGGCCGAGACCGTCATCATCAACTCCGGCGACGGGCTGAAGACGCTCGACGCCGTGGCCGACCGGGTCGGCCCCAAGGTGACCATCCCCGCGTCGTACGACGCCTTCGTGAAGGCAGGCCTGCAGTGAGTGTGAGCGTTCGCGTCCCGACCATCCTGCGGCCCTACACCCAGGGCGTGTCCGAGGTGTCCGCCGAGGGCGCGACCCTGACCGAGGTACTCGACTCGCTCGACGCGTCGTACCCGGGGATCAAGGGACGCGTGCTGGACGACTCGGGTGAGCTGCGCCGGTTCGTGAACGTGTACGTCGACGATGACGACGTACGGTTCGCCGACGGCCTCCAGACCACGATCAAGGACGGCGGCCAGGTCTCGATCATCCCGGCCGTCGCGGGCGGCTGATCAGGCTGATTCAGCCTGACTTAGGCTGCTCGAATGCGAGCGGTCGTGGTGTCGGAGTACGGCGTACTGCCTGAGGTTCGTGAGGTGCCGGAGCCTGTGGTGGCGGACGGCTCGGTGGTGTTGAAGGTTGAGGCCACCGGGCTGTGTCGTAGCGACTGGCATGGGTGGATGGGGCACGACTCCGACATCGTGCTGCCTCATGTCCCGGGGCACGAGCTTGCCGGGACGATCGCCGCGGTCGGGGCCGGAGTCTCCGGATGGGCGGTCGGGGATCGCGTCACGACGCCGTTCATTTGCGCGTGCGGTGAGTGTGAGCAGTGCCTGGAGGGGAACCAGCAGGTCTGTCCGAATCAGCTGCAGCCTGGGTTCAACTACTGGGGTTCGTTCGCCGAGTACGTCGCTGTGCCGTACGCCGAGGTGAACCTGGTGCGACTGCCCGACGACATGGACTTCGCTACCGCCGCGGGGCTGGGCTGCCGGTTCGCCACCTCGTTCCGCGCTGTCCACCAGGTAGGGCAGGTCGTCGAAGGTGAACGCGTGGCGGTTTTCGGCTGCGGCGGCGTCGGCCTGTCAGCGGTCATGATCGCGTCGGCCCTCGGCGCCGAGGTGATCGCCATCGACACCAACCCCGAGGCGCTGACCCTGGCCCGCGAGCACGGCGCCGTACACACCATCCACGCGTCCGCCGACACCGTCACGCAGGTCCATGACCTGGGCGGTGCTCACGTCACCATCGATGCGCTCGGCTCCAACGACATCGTCCAGCAAGCCCTGCAAGCTCTCCGCCCGCGCGGTCGGCACGTCCAGATCGGCCTGCTCCCGTCCGGCGTCACCCTCGACGTAGGCCGCCTCATCGGCCAAGAACTCACCTGGCTAGGCAGCCACGGCATGCCCGCCCACGCCTACCCCGAAATGCTCGCCCTAGTTGCCACCGGCAACCTAAACCCCCACCAACTCATCACCCGCACCATCACCCTCGACCAAACCCCAACCGCCCTAGCAGCCCTCACCACCGCAACCCCCGCCGGCGTAACCGTCATCACCCCCTAGGATCCTGCTCCTGAAGTTCGCGCCATAAGTTGGCGTTGGACGTACGCCAGCAATCCGCGGCAGCCCTCAGCCCTCCCCAAACCGGTTTGGGGAGCCAGACCCACCCAAATCAGCCCGTAACACTCCCCAATCGGAGCGGAATCGGCCGCAGGCGATCCGCGGGCGCATCTGCTCCGAAGGAGGCGTGGTGCGGGGCGGGGGTTTGGCGGCGCTGATGGTGGCGCACCGCCTGCCAACGATTCATGTCACGGACTTCAGAAGCAGGACACCAGCGGATCGCTCTGGACCTCGGCATCGCCCCGATGCAACGGTCGACTCCGACCCGAGGAGGCGATCGACCCGATGCCAGAGCTCACCCTGCGCCGCAACATCCGCTACGCCGACCCAGACGGGATCGCCCTCTACCTTGACGTACTAAGTCCGCTCTCCACCACCCCACTCCCGACCGTCATACGCATCGATGGATGCCCAGGCTGGGGACCCGGTGATCGCTCGTCCGCCCTGCTGCCGTTCGCGAATCCCGTGCTCGCCCGCGCAGGCTTCCTGACCGTCGCCATCTCCGTCCGCCACACCGGGCAGGCGATCTTCCCCGCGCAGCTGCACGACGTACACGCCGCCCTCGACTGGCTGCACCGCAACCCACTCGGCCTACCGGTCGATCCCGATCGCATCGGCGTCTGGGGTCAGTCCGCCGGAGGACACCTCGCAGCCCTCGCCGGCCTCAGGTTTCGGCGGAACGTCCATGCAGTAGTGACGATCAGCGGTCCGAGCGATCTCCTCCATCCCGGCGGCGCGATGCGGATCGACCGCCCTTCGCCGGTCACCGCGTTGGTTGGCGGCGATGTGTCCACGCATCGCGAACAGCTCCGCGCGGCAAGTCCCATCGCGCACGTCAGCGCCGGCGCGCCATCGTTTCTGATCGTCCACGGCACGGCCGACGAGACCGTTCCGTACGAGCAGGCGGAGCGGCTCCATCGCGCTCTGCTCGCGGTCGGGGCGCCGTCGCGTCTGGTGGCGATCGACGGAGGGCGTCACGACCTTGACTGGTACGCCGTCGCGGATGACGCCGCAGCCTTCTTTGCGGAACATTTTTCGCAGTAGGTGCAAACTTGTTTCGCAAACCCGGCCGGCTATAGGCGGATGAGGTAGACGGTGGGTGGGCGGCCGGTTCGGCCGTGTTGTTGGGTGCCGGTGGGGGCGGCTAGGCCGGCTCGTTCCAGGCGTTTGAGGACTCGGCGGGCGGTGCGGAGTTGGACGGCGAGGTGGTCGGCTACGTCCTGGGTGGTGAGGCCGTCGGGGAGGGTGGCGGTGAGTTCGCGCATGCGGGCGAGGGTTTGGGTGTTGAGGCCGACCCGGCGGGCGAGGAGCGGGAGGCTTTCGGTGCCGCGGGCGCCGGACGGCTGGTCGCCGGAGGGTTCGATGACGATCTCGACGTCGTCGGACATCGAGACGACGCCGGCGACGGAGCCGATCGAGGCGGCGCGGCTCACGGCGCGACGGGCGAGCGCCTCGGCTTCTGCCGCCGTACGGCCGACGCCGAATCCGACGTACGCCGTGCTGTGCCGGGCCGCCAGGTGGTCGAGCAGGGGCATTCGGGAGAACTGTTCGGTGGCCTGCTCGAGGAGGCCGCGGGTGGTGACGACGAGGTACCGGCCGTCGGGGAGGGCGGCGAGGCTGCCGCCGAGGGTGATGAGGTCGGCGGCGAGGGCGTCGTCCGGTTCGGGGAGGTCGATGACGCCGAGCGCGACCTGGGCGTCGCCGACGTGCTGGCCGGTCGTGGTGAGGACCAGGGCCTGCAGGGTGGAGCGGATCGAGTACCGCGACGGGGCGAGGCGCACCGACGGCATCTCGTTCTCGAGCAGGTGGAACGCCGAACCCAGGCAGCTGATCGCGACCTTCGTGCCGTGCTTCTCGCGTGCGGTGCGGTGGAATTCGACGATGTCGTCCGAGGTCAGGCCCGGGCGGTACGGCAGCACTTGGATCTGGTCCGTCGGCAGCTTCGCCTCGATCAGGGTCTCCAGTACCTCGGACCGCCGCAGCGTGTCGATCGAGAACTGGGTGACGTTGTGGCCGAGCCGCAGGAGCTCGACGAGCGCGCGCAGCAAGGTCGCCCCGTCGTACGAGACGTACATCGCAGGCCGGTCGATCACTCCGGCCTCGGTGGCGATCGTGTACGGGACGACGCCGGTGAACAGGAACGCGTCGACGTCTCCCTGCGCCTGCTGGACGAGCTCGACCGCCTCGGTTTCGTGCCGGTACGCCAGCGGCACGAGCACGGTCCCGCTCGGTGCGCCGACCACCGTCACCCGCTGAACCAGGTCCTCGGGCCCGACCACGCCGACCGCAAGCGCCATCAGTCAACCCCGCCGACAGCTGAGCAGATCCTCACGGCAGTCCTCCGACGACTTCTGGTCTGGCCCTCAAGTCGCAGAATAGCGCAGCGGGCCTCGAGATCTTGACGTTCAGGCCTTGCTCTCCTAGTTTCGGTCAAGACCACAATTACCGCCACCCCCTGAGGCGGGTCCAGGAAGCGTCGGTGTGGTGGAGCGAAGGAGGGAGCGCGCCACCTCACTGTCCGTTCTATTGGTGTAGCTCCTCCAGGCAGCGGATCACCAGGTCGCGCTCGCCCGGAGGCAGTTCCGGCCCGTACGGATCGTGCGCGGCCGCGGGCGCGATCAGGCCTTCCCATTCGGCCGCCCAGAGCATCCGTTGCACGTAGCCCTCGATCGGCGCGTAGAACGTCGCCGCCGCGAACCGGTCCAGTCGGTCCGACGCGATCAGGAACTCCGAGTGGTCGCCGGCAGTCCAGGCTCGCAGTACGGCGGCCGACAACTCGACCTGTGCCGACGCGATCCCGACGAGCGCCGTGTCCGCGCCCCACATGAACGACGGCCCGTACATCCGGTCCTCGCCGGTGATCAGCAGTTTCCCGCTGTCGCGCCCGGCCCAGATCGCGTCCTGGCACCCGATCGCGCGGTCCAGCGTCGCCGTCTTCACGCCGAGCATCGCGTCCAGCGACAGCAGTTCGCGGATCAGCTCAGGTGGGTACGGGTACCCGCCGGCCTCGCCGTGCAGGTAGAACCCGACCAGCGGCAGCCCGCTCTCGGCCGCCACTCGCTCGTGCAGGGCGACCGCCTGTGCGTCCCCGTCCGGCAGTTCGCCTAGCGCTGCTAGCGGATACACCATCACGGCATCCGCCCCACCGGCCGCAGCAGCCCGCGCCATCTCCACGGTCGCGTCCGCCGCCTCCTGCAGCGTCTGCGCCGACGAGGACTTCGGTACGCCGACACCGGCGACGATCGGTACGTCGGTAGCGGACCGCCACGTCTCGAGCACCTTGGCGCGATCGCCCGGGCTCAGGTACAGCCCGCGCCCGGTGTGCGCCCACACCGCGACGCCACCGACAGCATGCTTCGTGAGCGAGACGGCGTACGCGGACAAAGCGTCGTACGCGACGACGCCGTCCGGGTCCATCGGGGTCACGACCGCGGGGAGCAGCGTGCCGCGGAGCCGTTCGACGAGTGGATGCATCAGATGACCTCTCTCAGACGTCGTGCCCGAGACCGGGGCGCTTCGGTACGTCGATCCAGCCGTCGCAGTCGGCGAACACAGTCGGGGCCAGCGGGTCCTCGTCGACCATCAACGGCCCCACCAGGTCCGCCGCGACGGTCGCTCCGGGTACGGCGGCGGCCAGGTGTACGGCGGCCAGCGTCGCGACACCCAGCTCGGGCATCGACCCTACCTTCACCGCAAGCCCCGCGGCCTCGGCCACCGCAGCGATCTGCATCGCGCGATGGAGCCCGCCGACCTTGAGGATCTTGATGTTCAGTACGTCGGCCGCACCGCGCCGCGCGATCTCCAAGGCGTCGTGCAGCGAGTGCATGCTCTCGTCGACCATCACGCGGACGTCGAGGCGGTCCCGCAGCCGTACGAGCCCGGTCAGGTCCCAGCGCGGAAGGGGCTGCTCGAGGAGAGTGAGGCCCGCCGCGCTCATCTTGGCGAGGTACGGGAGGGCTGTCGTCGCGTCGTACCCCTCGTTGGCGTCCAGGCACAGCTCCGCGTCGGCGGGGATCGCGGCGCGGACGGCCCGGATCAGTTCGAGGTCCTTCGCCGGGTCGTGGCCGCCCTTGACCTTCAGGTGCATGAACCCGCGGCCGGCGTACTCCGCGGCCTCGGCAGCCATCTCGTCGAGGGTGCCGAGGCCGACCACCCACGTGGTCTGCACGCGGTCACGGACGCTGCCGCCGAGGATCGCGTGCACCGGCCAGCCGCTGATCCGCCCGGCGAGGTCGAACAGGGCGATGTCGAGGCCGGACTTGGCGACCTGCTGGCCGCGCAGTACGCCGTCCATCGTGACGTGAGCGCCCGCGCGGTCGAGCGGGTCCCGGCCGATCAGCGCCGGCGCGAGATGCTCCTCGATCGCCGCCTGGACGCCGGCCAGGGTCTCACCCGTGTACGCCGTCATCGGCGAGGTCTCGCCGATCCCGACGTCCCCGTCCGCGGTGTGCACCTCGACGACCAGACTGATCAACTCGGTGCTCACACCGCTGCTGATCCGGAACGGCCGGCGGTACGGCGCACTCACCACGCGGGTCTTGATCGCGCTGATCGGCGCCGATCCCCCATCCGGCAACCCCGCCGGTTGTACTGCAAGACTCATAACCGGCTCCTAGGGGTCGCAATCTGAGTTGAAACCATTTACGGTCAAGACCGTAAATACCGCAAGCGCTCCCTGTCAACGGAAGGTGGCACCCCCGATGCGGCTGGGTCTGTATCTGAACCTCTACGGCACCCCGGACGAGCGGCCCCAGCTGGCCGACGCGGTCGAGCAGGCGCGGCTGGCCGAGCAGGCCGGGTTCGAGTGGGTCGTGCTGGGCGAGCGGCATCTGCACCGGCCCGGGTACCACGAGATCCTGACGTCGATGACGTGGCTGGCCGCGCACACCTCGCGGATCGGGATCGCCACAGCCGGCATCGTGGCGCCGTTGTACGACCCCGTCGTACTCGCCGAGACGCTGGCGCACATCGACGTACTGTCGGGTGGTCGGCTGACCGCCGGGTTCGTGCTCGGGTACCGGCCGGAGGAGTTCGCCCTGTACGGCGTGACGCAGCGGGAGCGGGTCGCGCGGTTCGAGGAAGGGCTGGAGATCCTCACCCGGCTGTGGACCGAGGACGAGGTCACGTACGACGGCAAGTTCACCAGCATCACCGACGCCTTCCTGTCGCCGCGACCGGTGCAGAACCCGCGGCCGAAGCTGTGGAACGGCGGCCGGGTGTCCGCGATGCTCGAGCGAACCGCGCGGATGTGCGACGGCTGGACCACGTCGTTCAACGAACTGGACTCCGACCTCCCCGCCAAGATCGCCGAGTACCGCTCGTACCCGCGTGGTGAGGGCACGCTCGGCGCCGAGGTGATCGTCTGCCGCGAAGGCTTCTGCGCCCCCACGACCCAGGACGCGAGACAGGCCCTGGAGGAGCCGCTTCGCGACCTGTACGACGCCTACACCGGCTGGAAGCGCACGTCCGCGGACGCAGCCCGCTACACCCAGGGCTGGGACGAGATCGCCAACCGCGGCGTCATCGGCTCCCCAGCCGAATGCGCCGACCGCCTGGCCCACTACGAGTCCCTGGGCGCCGACGGCATCATCCTGCGCATTCAACCGCCTGGGATGCCCCAGTCCGACGCCCTCAAAGCCATCGAGGCGTTCGGCGAACTGGTGTGAGGGTCCCGCCACGCAGGCAGAACCCCTTCGGCAAGCGATTGCTGGTGCGCCGAGGATGGGTTGTGCCTGCGTAGCGGTTCAGGCCTTCAGGCCGGACATCGCGATGGAGTCGGTGAGGTAGCGCTGCAGCAAGCCGAAGACCAGGAGGCTCGGGACCACTGTGATGGTGGCGCCGGCCATGACCTGGTTGATGGGGACGGCTTGGGTTTGGAGGGTGGCGAGGCCGACGGTGAGGGTTTGCATCTGGCCGGACTGGCCGATGACCAAGGGCCACAGGAAGTCGTTCCAGTGCCAGAGGAAGACGAAGATGCCCAGCGTCGCCAGCACCGGGCGGATCAGGGGCAGGACGATCATGGTGAAGATCCGCCACTCGGGGGCGCCGTCGATCTCGGCGGCCTCGAAGAGTTCGTCGGGGAGTTGCAGGATGAACTGGCGCATCAGGAACACCGCCTGCGAGTTCGCCAGCGTCGGCACGATCAGGCCCCAGTAGCTGTCCACCCAGTCCAGTTTCGCGACCAGGATGTACGACGGGATCAGCGTCGCCTGGAACGGGACCATCAGCGTGGCGAGGAACGCCCAGAACATGAGCTCCCGGCCGGGGAACTTCTTCTTGGCGAACGCGTACCCGGCCATCGACGCGAACAACAGCACGCACGCCACGGACACCAGCGAGTAGAGCAACGAGTTCACCGTCCAGCGCGGGATGTCCGAGCTGGACAGCACCTTCGAGAAGTTCTCGAGGGTGAAATGAGCCGGATTCAGCGCGCCTGGGAACGTCTGACCGCTCGGCGGCGCGAACGCGACGAGCACCATCGCCGCGAACGGTACGACGGTCACGATCGCCGTCAGCGCCAGCAAGGTCGGCAACGTCAACCGGCCCGCCGTACGCCGGCCCGCTGCCTGTGTGTCCACTACCGGGCGGACCGGTGGCCGGTCGAGTACCTGAGCCATCTAGTCGTCCCTCCCGACGAGCCGGCGCTGGACGAGCGAGACGATCAGCACGATCAGGAACAGCACCAGACCGATCGCGCTGGCGTAACCGAAGTCGAAGTACTTGAAACCGCTGTCGTACAGGAAGTACACGAGCGAGTAGCTGGACCGCACCGGTCCGCCGCCGGTCATCACGAACATCGCGTCGAAGACCTGGAAGGCGCCGATGGTCTCGATCACCAGCACGAAGAACAGCACCGGCCGCAGCTGCGGCAGCGTCACGTACCGGAACCGCTGCCAGGTCCCCGCGCCGTCGATCATCGCGGCCTCCAGGTACGACTTCGGCACCGCCTGCAGGCCCGCGAGCAGGATCAGCATCGAGTACCCGAAACCCTTCCACGCCGACGTGACCGCGATCGACGGCAGCACGGTGTTCGACTGGCTGAGGAAGTCGATCGGGCCGATGTTCACCAGCCCGAGGACCGAGTTCAGCAGCCCGTCCTGTGCGTCGTAGATCCACTTCCAGATCACCGCGGCCAGCACGATGCTGGTCACGTACGGCAGGAAGAACACTCCGCGGAAGAAGCCGCGCTTCCACACCACCTGGTGCAGCAGTACGGCGGTACCGAGCGACAGCAGGACCGTCAGCGGGACGAAGATCACCGTGTAGGTGATCGTCACCAGCAGCGCCTCGTGGAACACCTTGTCCGACAACAGTCGCGTGTAGTTGTCGAGCGCGATGAAGTCCCATTTGCCACTGATCCGGTAGTCGGTCAAGGACAGCAGGAAAGCGCCAAGCGCCGGTAAGAACCGGAACAGCAAGAACAGAACGAGCATGGGGGCGACGAACAGCAGACCAACCCATGGCCGACGGCGCGGTCCGCCCCGCTGCGAGAAGAGCGAGGTGATGCGAGAGCGCTGACCGGACACGGGTCCCGCCCGACCCGTGCCCGGCATCTGCTGCGCCTTGGTCAACGCTGCCTCGAGAGCAGGTCGTTGGCCTGCTTGGCGGCGTCGTCCAGGGCCTGCTGCGGCTGCTTCTTACCGGTCAGCACGGCCTGGATCTCCGGGCTCAGGAACGACATGATCTGCCGCGCCGCCGGGTTCGGCTCACCCGGGATCGCGTACTGCAACGCGTCCCGGAACTTCGCCGCGTTCGGGTCGGTGGACTCGGACTTGGCGTCGGTGCGCGGCGAGTAGAACCCGGACGCCTTGCTGAGCGCGTCCAGCTGCGCCGCCTGGGTCATGAACGACAGGAACTTCTTCGCGCCGTCGACGTTCTCGGAGGCCGCGTTCACGACCAGACCGCCCGGGAGCCCGAACCCGACCTGCTTCTTGCCGGTCAGCGGCGTACCGAGCTCGACGTTCGCCGCGCCCCAGGTCTTCGTCACCGTGGCGACGTCGGCCGGCACGCTGGTCATCGCCATCGCGACCTGACCCTTGCCGAATGGCGAGTCGGCGACCACGTTGCCGGCGGTGAGCGCGGTCTTCGGGATCGCGCCCCCGTCCCACAGGCTCTTCAGGAAGGTCAGCGCCTCCAGGCCGGGCGCCTGGTTGAAGGTGACGCTCTTGCCGTCGTCGGCGAACACCTTCCCGCCGGCCTGCCACAGCAGCGGGTAGAAGTTCAGGTTCAGCGTCGCCTCCGGCGAGGCCGAGTAGTCCAGCGTGGAGAACCCGGCGGCCTTGAGCTTCGGCGCGGCGGCCTTGATCTCGTCCCAGGTCTCCGGCGGCTTGGCGATCCCGGCCTTGGCCAGGACCGTCTTGTTGTACATCGTGGTCGTGACCGTGTGGTAGATCGGGGCGCCGTACACCTTGCCGTCGACCGTCAGGCCCGGGATCGCGGCCGGCAGGAACTTGTCCTTCTCCGGCGTGACCACGTCGTCGACCGGCTCCAGCGAGCCGCTCTTCACGTATTGCGGGATCTGGTCCGGGATCATCAGCAGGACGTCCGGACCCTTCTTGCCGGAGAACGCGGCCGCGACCTTCTCCTCGCGATTCGCCCACGGCTGGGCCTCGACCTTGAGGTCGAACCCGGAGTTGGCCGCCTCGAAGTCGGTCTCGACCTTCTTCCAGTAGGTGTCGCTGGCCGCCTGGTCGGCGATCACCGGGTACATCCAGAGCGTGACGCTCTTCTTGCTGGTCGAGCCGCCGTCGTCGCCTCCGCCGCACGAGCTGAGCGCGGCGGCGAGGACGAGCGCGGTAAGTGGTGCCGCGATGCGGCGGACGGTCGATTTCATCGCACCCCCAGGGTGTGTCCGGAAGTCAGGGCCGGAAGTTGTTCAAAAGGCTAGAACCGAATAACGGTCAGGACCGAAAGTAGCCGGGGTGAATTTCGGCTGTCAACGGCTGATATCAATCCGGAACAGCTCGGAGCCGCTCGTCATCAGCAGTTGGTGATCCCCGCGGACGCCGAGCCGCCGGTGGGCGTGCGCGACGAACAGCGTCGGGACGGCATTCCGCCCCGGCGCGATCCGGTAGATCTTGTTCAGGTCGATGCTCACGTAAACGGCCTCCGGCGTGGCGACGATGTCGCCGCTGGAGTTCGTCGTCCCGAGCGTGGAGGACCTCTTCAGCCTGCCGCTGTCCGGCGCCACCGCGAACACGGTCTTCCCGGCCACGCCCCAGAGCAGCCCGTCCGGGCCGATCGTGACCGACGAGACCGTCGCGCGGCCCGGCACCGGCACGGTTTCCCAGAGTTTCTTCTTCTTGGCCACGTCCCACGCGAATACTGTGCCCGCTTCCCGGGTCGGCGGGGTGGTCGTCAGGCCACCGGCGATCGACGTTCCGCCGTACACGATGCCGCAGTGCGAGGTGAGGCCGAAGACGGACTCGTCCTGGACGACGTTGCGGTACTTCTCCGCGGTGTTCGTCGTCGGGTCGTAGATCACCAGCGCGCCGCCGAGCCGATCACCGTCGGGGACGGTGCCGACCGCGATCTTGCCGTTCACCTCGGTCAGCGCGCGGGCGCGGGTCTGCAGGAGATCCGGTTTCAGGTTGAGCAGCTTCTTCGGGTTGTCCGGCGTACCGGGTGGTCCGGGGGAGTACTCCGGGCTGCTCCAGGGCTGCGTGGTGTCGTAGGAGTAGAGGCGGGCCTCCGGATAGGCGCCGACCCAGACGGTGCCGTCCGAGCCCTCCATCAGGGCCTCGACCTGCGAGAACCGGTTGAACTTCGCCTCGCCGGTGGCCGGGTTGACCACGGACACGCCGCCGTTCAGGAAGCCGCCGGCGTAGATGGTGTTCTTGCCGCCCGCGACGGACAGGATCTCGATCGGCTCCCGCCGGACCTTGGTGGTGAAGATCTCGGACTTGCCGGTCTGCGGGTTGTACCGGAACTCCTCGCCGCGCCACAGGGTGCCGACGACGCTGGTACCCGGATAGTCGGGGAGGTTCAGGTCGGCGTACCCGATCGAGCGGGCGTTCTGGATCCGGCCGGTGAACGTCAGCCCGGTGCCGGTCAGGGTCTTGGTGGCCGGGTCGTACCTCTTCAGTTCGCTGCCCTGGATCAGGTACAGCGTGCCGTCCGCGCCGATCGGGGAGATGTCCAGGCCGTGCGCGTTCGGGATCTCGTCCACCCAGGTCCGCGAAGCGATGTCCCAGACGTAGAGCGGGCCGGGGAACGCCGTGCTGATCCGCGCGTACACGCGGCCGCCGCGGGCGTTCAGGTCGTACACGACCTTGTCGGACGGGTCGCCGAGACCGGGCGGCGATGGCACCTCGCTGATCGCACCGCTGGCGGCGTCGACCTCCATGATGTGCGCGTCGGGCATCGTGCCGGCGTACACCTTGCCGCCCGCGTAGTCGATGCTCTTCACGTACGTCTGGCCCGCCAGGACGGTGCCGTAGTCGCGGATCGCTCCGGTCTTGTCGTCGTAGGAGAACACCTTGCCGTTCGGGAACGTCCCGCCGTACACGTTGCCCTGGTCGTCGGTGGTGATCCGCCAGATGAACGACTCGGACGCGATCGGCCGGCCGAGGTCCTCGACGGTGCCGCCCGGCCGCAGCCGGTACAGGTGGCCGTTGTTGTAGGTGCCGACGTAGATCGTGCCGTCCGGCGTCGCGGCAACCGCGTAGCTGCCGTCCGCGCCGGGCAGCGCCGCGGAGAGCAGGCTGTCGCCGGTGGCCGGGTCGATCGCGTTCAGGTACGCCGGACTTCCGGTGGACACGTTCCAGATCGCGGTCCTGCCGTTCGGGCCAGGTGCGACGGTGCCGCCGATGAGCAGTACGTCGGACAGCGGCGTACCGAGTGAGACGACCGTGCCGACCGGTGGTTGATGACCGGCCTGCGCCGGTGAGGTCAGGGACGTGCCGAGCAGAGCGACGAGCGCCAGTGCGAGAAGGGAGCGGACTGATCGCATGCGAGTTGCCTCCGGGGTGCCGTATTTACGGTCCTGTCCGAAAGTGAAGCTCTCGCGGCGTGGCCAAGTCAACGGCTCGGGACAATTTGCAGCTAGTGACAGGAACGGTCCGGTTACGGCCTCGGCCGTTAAAGCTGTTTCATAGTTGGGAGAGCGCGTCGAGCAGGTTCTGCAGCTTCTCGCGGGTGGCCGCGAAGTAGCTGTTCTCGCGGTGCAGCGCGCGATGGAAGCCGGCCAGCTCGGCCTCGGAGATGGTGTTCGAGAAGGTACTGATCTCGGTCAGGTCGAGGCGCCGGTTGAACAGGTGCACGGTGTCCCGCCAACGATGCAGCAGGTCGACGAGCGCGGCGTCCCGGTGCAGACCGAGCGCGCCGGACACCAGCGCGAGATCGACCGCGGACACCACCAGCCGCGGGTACACCTGCCGGGTGCTCGGCGCGTCGGGCGAGAACCGCTCGTCGTTCAGCAGCCTGGTGTTCTCGTGCAGCTCGTTCGCGACGGCCCGCAGGACCCCGGTACGGCGTTCCGCTTCGGCCGTCAGCCGTTCGACGAAGATGCCGGTCAGCCCGGCCACCAGGGTAAGTGAGTTGACCGCCGGCTCCCAGCGCGAGCCCTTCGGCCAGAAGAACCAGAGGACGCCGAGAACGAACGCCAGTGCGAGCAGACCGTACGTCACCAGACTGACGACGGTCCGTCTCATGCGGACCAGATGTCGTCGGCGAGGCTGCGTGCGCTCTCGCCGGCTGCCTCCGGTGCGAGCAGCAGCAGCTCCAGGCCGAACGGGTTCGGGCGGCGGGCGTACCGGAACTGGGACTGGATCGCCTCGACCGGCGTCAGCTGACAGGCCTCGGTGAGCCGCTTCAGCCGGGTCGTGGAGTACTTGCGGGTGGTGTAGAGCCGGATCGTGTCGCCGATCGGCAGCACCGCCTCGGTGTGGTCCGGCAGCTCCATGCGGATCTCTTCGCCGGTGTCGTTCTGCCAGAAGATCTTCACCAGCAGCGCATCCTCGTCCTCGACCTCGCCGATGAACTTGACCAGATCGTTGTGGATCTTGAGGTCGGTGTTGTACCGCAGGGTGCTGGTGACGAACTCCGCGAACGCGCGGGTCTGGTGGTACTCGTCCGCGGCCGCGTCGGCGGCCTCCTGATCGAGTCGCGTCGTACTGGCCACCTCGAGCAGCAACCGGTCCTGCGGCCGCAGCACCCGGGTGAGGGTGCCGAGCAGCTCCTCGTCGCTCTCGAAGTTGGCCAGCGTGTTGCCGGTCAGCGTGAACAGGATCGGCTCGTCGTCGACCAGCCGGGCCAGCATCTGCCCGAGCTCCTCCATGTTGTCGGCGATCGAGAAGTCCAGTTGTACCGGGAGCACCTGGGCCACCGGGAACCGGGCGTCGCGGACCGGCTGGGTGCCCATCCGGAGCATCTCGGAGCTCATGTCGACCGGGATGTAGTACATGTTCCGGTTCTGCCGGTGCATGTCACCGAGGATCGTCCGGTCCTTCACACCGGTGCCGACGCCGAGGCTGACCAGGTGGAATCCGCCGTTCTCGACATGCGGCCGGACCTTGCGCCAGTGCCGCTGGAACGACTCCGCGCCGGCCTTCATGACCAGGTAGAACGGGTCGTTCGTCGCGTTCGCCCAGGCGATCGTCGGGCCGATCCCCCAGTACGAGAAGCCGGAGGTGATCTGCTTGCCGTCGCCGGTCGTCGAGAACGGCCCGCGCAGGTCGCCGGTCAGCGTCGCGAGCTTGTCCGTCTGGTCCTCACCGGTCAGTACCAGCGACCAGGCGAAGTCGTCGTCCGCCAGCGCGTGCTCGAGCTTCCGGATCACGGGTACCGGCTCTGTCACGTCTCACCCCTCACACGATGAGAGGTCAGGTTATCGGTTACTCCCGACTACTGCCTTGGAGGACGTCTGGGGACTCTGCGCCTACTGCGCGGCACTCGGCGGGCACCTCGCCGAGCGGGAGCGAAGGGAACGATGAAACCACATCGACCCCTCCGCTCCCGCTCGCCGAGGCACTCCGCCGAGCACCTGCTCGCTACGGCGCAGAGT
>NZ_JBSGTS010000039.1:0-46215 GCF_053607525.1 Kribbella sp. NPDC055110 | reverse complement strand
GCCCCCGCCCGGGACCCGGTCACGCCCGAGGTCCCGCACCTGGAGGAACCATGACTGCTCTTGCGCCCGCGCCCGCGTCCACGCTCCCGACGCGGATGACCGAGACCCGCAGTGCGAGCGAGAGGTGGCGCCGGCGCGGACCGCTGCTGCCCGCGCTGATCTTCACCGTTGTCATCACCCAGATCCCCTTCCTGGTCACGATCGTGGTGTCCCTGCTGCATTGGAACATCCTCCAGCCCGGCGACCGGAACTTCGTGGGGCTGGGGCGGTACCAGTCGTTCGCCGCACTGGGGAACTACGGCACCGTCTTCACCGACTCACGGCTGCGGACCGCCGTGCTCAACACCGTCGTACTGACCGCCTCGGTGGTGGTCATCAGTGTGCTGATCGGGTTGGGCCTGGCGATCCTGCTGGACAAGCGGTTCCCGGGCCGCGGCTTGGCCCGGACGCTGTTGATCGCGCCGTTCCTGGTGATGCCGGTGGCGTCGGCGCTGCTGTGGAAGCACGCGCTGTACAACCCCGACTACGGCCTGTTCAACGGTGTCCTCAACTGGATCTGGCAGCTGTTCGGCGCCGAGAGCGGTCCGACGATCGACTACGTGTCGAGCATGCCGATGCCGTCCGTCGTCGCCGCGCTGGTGTGGCAGTGGACGCCGTTCATGATGCTGATCCTGCTGGCGGGGCTGCAGTCGCAGCCCAATGACGTGCTGGAGGCGGCCAAGATCGACCGGGCCGGCTCGTTCCAGACGTTCCGGTTCATCACCCTGCCGCACCTGCGGCAGTACATCGAACTGTCGTCGCTGCTCGGCTCGATCTACGTCGTCCAGACGTTCGACGCGATCTTCACGATCACCCAGGGTGGGCCCGGCGCCGCGACGACCAACCTTCCGTACGAGATCTACCTGACCATGTTCCGCAAGTACGAGTACGGCGAGGCCGCGGCCGCCGGCGTGGTGGTTGTCATCGGCACCATCATCGTCGCGACGTTCGCCCTCCGGACCATCTCGTCGCTCTTCAAGGAGGAGATCTCCCGATGACCACGACCGTGGACCGACCGCAGACAGCACCGGCGACCAGTCACCGGGGGCGCCGGCGCACGCGTCAGGACGGGTCGAAGGCGGGGTTCTCGTGGTGGGCGCTGGGTACCTGGATCGTCACGCTCTTCTTCTTCGCGCCGGTCGCCTGGATGGTACTCACCTCGCTGCACAAGGAAGCCGACGCCGCGACCAATCCGCCGTCGGTGTTCGCACCGATCACGTTCTCCAACTACGGCGACCTGTTCAACCGTGACATCGCGCCGTACCTGATCAACTCGGCGACCGCCAGTATCGTGTCGACACTGCTGGTGCTGGTGCTCGCCGTTCCCGCGGCGTACGCGCTGTCGATCAAGCCGGTCGAGAAGTGGACCGACGTGATGTTCTTCTTCCTGTCGACCAAGTTCCTGCCGCCGATCGCGGCGTTGCTGCCGATCTACCTGATCGTGAAGGACCTCGGGCTGCTCGACAACGTGTTCACCCTCGTCATCTTGTATACGTCGATGAATCTGCCGATCGCCGTCTGGATGATGCGATCGTTCCTGGCCGAGGTGCCGATCGAGGTCCTCGAGGCCGCGCAGGTGGACGGCGCCGGATTCGTCCGTACGCTGGTCTCCATCATCGCGCCCATCACCACGCCGGGGCTGGCGGCGACCAGCCTGATCTGCTTCATCTTCAGCTGGAACGAGTTCATGTTCGCGGTCAACCTGACCGCGGTCGTGGCCTCGACCGCGCCGATCTTCCTGGTCGGGTTCATCTCCAGCCAGGGCCTGTTCCTCGCCAAGCTGTGTGCGGCCGCGACGCTCGTTTCGCTCCCGGTTCTGATCGCCGGCTTCGCGGCGCAGGACAAGCTGGTTCGCGGCCTGTCGCTGGGGGCGGTCAAATGACGGCACTGTCGGCCGGCTCGTTGGATGCTCTGGGCAACGACGTCGCCGTACCCGGCTACGACCGTACGGCGGTGACGCCGGGGATCGTGCACTTCGGGGTCGGCGGGTTCCACCGGGCGCATCAGGCGATGTACCTGGACCGGCTGATGAACGAGGGGAAAGCGCTGGACTGGGGGATCGTCGGCGTCGGTGTGCTGCCGCACGATCGGCGGATGGCCGACGTCATGGCCGCCCAGGACACGTTGTACACGCTGGTGATCAAGTATCCGGACGGGACGCTCGAGCCCCGGGTGATCGGGTCGATCATCGGCTACCTGTTCGCGCCGGACGATCCGAACGCCGTGCTGGCTCGGATGGTCGACCCGGCGACGCGGATCGTGTCCCTGACGATCACCGAGGGCGGGTACCACGTGAACCAGGTGACGGGGGAGCTCGACGCCTCGGATCCGTCGCTGGCCGCGGACCTCGAGCCGGGCGCGACACCGGGGAGCGCGTTCGGGTTCATCGTCGAGGCGTTGCGCCGGCGGCGTGAGGCCGGCGTACCGCCGTTCACCGTGATGTCGTGCGACAACATCCCGGGCAACGGGCACGTCGCGCGGAAGATGCTGGCGGCGTTCGCGCGGCTCAAGGATCCGGAGCTCGCCGAGTTTCTGGAGACCGAGGTGCGGTTCCCGAACTGCATGGTCGACCGGATCACGCCGGTCACCGCGGATGCCGACCGGGAGGCGTTGTCCGAGCGGTTCGGGGTCGAGGACGGCTGGCCGGTGGTGTGCGAGCCGTTCACGCAGTGGGTGCTCGAGGACGACTTCGGTGGCGAGCGCCCGCCGTACGAGGAGGTCGGCGTCCAGATCGTCGAGGACGTCGAGCCGTACGAGTTCATGAAGCTGCGGCTGCTGAACGCCTCGCATCAGGCGTTGTGCTACCTCGGGTACCTGGACGGGTACCGGTACGCGCACGAGGTCTGCCAGGACAAGCTGTACGTCGACTTCCTGCTCGGCTACATGGACCACGAAGGTACGCCGACGTTGCCGCCGGTGCCCGGGGTCGATCTGGACCGCTACAAGCACCAGCTGATCGAGCGGTTCGCGAATCCCGAAGTACGGGACACGCTGGCGCGGTTGTGTGCGGAGAGTTCGGACCGGATCCCGAAGTGGCTGCTGCCGGTGGTGCGTGAGCAGCTCGCGGCCGGGCGGGAGATCAAGCGGTCGGTGCTCGTGGTCGCGTCCTGGGCGCGGTACGCCGAGGGCGTCGACGAGCAGGGCGAACCGATCGAGGTCGTCGACCGGCTGCGCGACATGCTGGTCGAGCGCGCGCAGCACAACCGCGAGGATCCGCTGGTGTTCATCTCGGATCCGGACCTGTTCGGGGACCTGGCGTCGGACGAGCGTTTCGTCACGCCGTACAAGGCCGCCCTGAAGTCGCTCCACGAGATCGGCGCCCGCGCCACCCTCGAAGCCCTCTAGTGTTGGGGTATGACTGAGCTGAAGTTGGTCGCCGGGGTGGACTGCTCCACCCAGGCGACCAAAGTTCTGGTGTGCGACGCCGAGACCGGAGCGGTCGTTCGCGAGGGCCGGGCGCCGCACCCGGACGCCACCCAGGTGGATCCGGCCGAGTGGTGGAAGGCGTGGGAGATCGCGTCCGACGGGCTGCTCGACGGTGTCCAGGCGGTCGCGATCGGCGGTCAGCAGCACGGGATGGTGCTGCTGGACGACTCTGGTGAGGTCGTCCACCCCGCCGTCCTCTGGAACGACACCAGCTCCGCGGACGCCACCACCGAACTCATCGCCGAACTAGGCGGCGCCCAGGCCTGGGCCGACGCAGTCGGCTCCGTCCCCGTACCGTCCTTCACCGTCACCAAACTGCGCTGGCTGAGAGACGAAGCCGCGGGCGAGGCAAGTGCGGTGCGGCGGGAGGCTGCGCGGCGGGCCGCGGCGGTCGTGCTGCCGCACGACTGGATGACGCATCGGCTGGCTGCTGACCGTTCGGCGATCGATGGGATCACCACCGATCGTGGGGATGCGTCGGGGACCGGGTGGTGGTCGCCGGCGACCAACAGCTACCGGCCCGACCTGGTCGAGCTCGCCTTCGGTCGGCAACTTGCTCTGCCCCGCGTCGCCGGACCGGCTGAGATCGTCGGGCAGACCTCCTTCGGCGCGGCGATCGCGGCAGGCACGGGCGACAACGCCGCTGCCGCGCTCGGCCTCGACCTCCAGCCCGGCGACGTCGCCGTCTCGCTCGGGACCAGCGGTACGGCGTTCGCGCGCTCGGCGCACCCGACTGCGGACCCGACCGGCCTGGTGGCCGGCTTCGCGGACGCCACCGGCGAGTATCTGCCGCTCGTCTGCACGCTGAACGCAGCCCGCGTCATGTCCGCGACCGCGCAGATGCTCGGCCTCGAACTGTCCGCCTTCGACGAGGCTGCGATCACCTCACCCGGCAGCGACGGCCTGGTTCTGCTCCCGTTCCTGGACGGCGAACGTACGCCGGACCTCCCGCACTCCACCGGCCTCGTCTACGGCCTCACCCGCGCGACCATGCAGCCCGCGACGATGGCCCGCGCCGCGGTCGAGGGCCTGCTCTGCGGTCTCGCCGACGCCGTCGACGCGCTCCGCGACCAGGGCCTGCCGGTTCACCGCGTCCTGCTCCTCGGCGGCGGCGCCCGCTCCCGCGCCGTACAGGCTCTCGCCCCGGCCCTCCTCGGCGCCGAGGTCGTCCTCCCCGAGCCGGCCGAGTACGTCGCCCTGGGCGCCGCCCGCCAAGCCGCCTGGGCCCTCTCCGGCACCGCCACCCCACCCACCTGGCATATCCCCCTCGGCAAACCCGAGCCCGCCATCACCGTCGACGCCCCCACCATCCGCGCCAACTACGAACACGTCCTCACCAACACCCGTACGCTCCTCTCCCACCCGTACAACCACTAAGTCAGGCGCCGGCGTTCAGGAGGGCTTCGCCGGTGGTGGTTCGGGAGTACAGCACCACGCAGCCGGCGCGGTGGGAGGTCACGAGGCCTGCGGTGCGATCGCGCACGGTGAGCACGCCGGCTCCGAGCTCCTCGGCATGATCGCCGCCGAGGTAGCGGCGACCGCCGCGCAACTGTCGCTGGCCTGGCTCCTGCACCGGTCACCGGTGATGGTGCCGATCCCCGGTACGAGCTCGATCCGGCATCTCGAGGAGAACGTTGCGGCAGCCGGGCTCGAACCGACCCTGGAGCAGCTGGCTCGCCTCGCTGCGTTGAGCCCGGTGGGCTGAAACGCCCTCTACAGTGGGTGAATGGTGTACTTCGGTGGGCTGCTCGGAGTGATCGGGCTGCTGACGTTGCTGTTCCGGGACGGTGACGTTGCCGGGTTGCCTGCCGTAGCGGCCGGGATCGGGTTGCTCGTGATCGGTGCCGGGGTCGGGGCGCTCGGCGTGGTGCGCCGGCGGGTGGTCCGGCGACGGAAGATCGCCAACGGTGAGCCGGTGCCGGTCGGGAACGTGATCGACCGCGCGAAGGCGCTGCCCCGGCTGCTCCGCGACGTACGCCGGGGCACGTACGCCGACCTGCCGAAGAGCCGCACGTTCCTCTGGCTGCTGGCGCTCGTCTACCTGATCTCGCCGATCGACATCCTCCCGGACCTGCTGCCGGTCATTGGCGTCACCGACGACGCGGGAGTCGTGGTCTGGCTGCTCACGAGCGTATCGACCGCAGCCGGCCTGTACCTGCGCCGCGAGCGCGAACAGCTCCACGGGCCGCCCAGCGGGCGTCGCGCCAACCCCTAACGTCCTGCGTCCGAATTCGCAGCGTAACTCCCAGTGACCCGCCCGCACCCCTTCTTTGAGAACCCACCAACCATTTCGACCCCGCCGAAATGGTTGGTGGGTTCCCAAAGACGGAGCCTGCGGTCGATTGGGGACCACCGATAGCAGGTTGTGCGGCGCCCGGGTCGGACCTCGCGCTCCGACTGGGGAGCACCACTGTCCGATTCGGGTAGGTAGGACTCCCCAAACCGGTTTGGGGCCGGACGGCGGCCCGAACCGGTTTGGGGAGGGATGGCGGGCGTCCACCCGACTCCGGACATATCGCACGAATCTCCGGCGCGGGATATAACTACGCGCGCCGCCGTACCCAGTCTGCGAGGTCCTCGGCGGCCTCCTCGGGATGCTCGTAGGCGAAGAGCTGCAGAGGATCTTCAGGCACCTCGCACGACCCGAGACGGTTGGCGGCGGCAACCAGTTGCTCGGCCGCCGCGAGCACCCGGGCTGCTTGCGCCGCGGCCTCCGCGGGATCTTCCAGCTCGACCGCCGCGGCTGCCAAGTCCGCGACTTCGCAGGCCTGGTAGGCCATCGCGAGTTGTGCGGGTTTCATCCGAACGCCCGCACGAAGAACAGCCCGGTCATCAGGACGGCCGTGGTGAGCACCAGCCCGCGCAGCATCCTCGGCGGCAGTCGCCGGACGAGGTGCGCCCCGGCGTACCCGCCGATCACCGCACCCGCGAGCAGCGCGACCAGATGCAAGGGCTGCGAGAGTACGTCGGCTGCGAACACGAAGATCGCCCCCGCGGTCAGGTAGACGGCCGCGACCTGGATGACCCGCAGCGGGTTCCCGCGCGCCGGGTCGAGGGTGGTCGTCGCGGTCCAGAACGCGAGCATCATCAGCCCGACCGCGCCGCCGAAGTACCCGCCGTAGATCGCGAGCAGGAACTGCCCGCCCAGGATCACCGCCGGCCCCGGCCGCCCGAGCCGCAGCGCCGCCGCGAGCCGCTTGCCGAAGGCCAGGACAACGGTTGCGAACGCCAGCAACCACGGGACCGCCGCGTCAAACGATGCTGAGGGCAACAACAGCAGAAGCCCCGCGCCGATCGCCCCGCCGAGCACACTCGCCAGCGTCACCCAGCCGATCGACGGCTCAGGCGGGCTCTCGATCTCGCGGCGGTAGACCCACGCGCTGGTCGCGTTCCCGGGGAGCAGGGCGACGGTCGAGGTTGCGTTCGCGGTGACCGGCGGCATACCGGCGGCAACCAGGGCGGCGAGTGCCACGAAGCTCCCGCCACCGCCGACGGCGTTCAGCGCGCCGGCCGCGACACCGGCCAGGAGGATCAGCAGCACCCTTCGAGGATCCGGGTTCGGCGGGCACTCCACAATGCGCGATCCCCGTAGCCAGCTTTAGTCTGAGCCGTAGGCTGATCCCATGCGGTACGACCTCGACGATCTCCGGCTCTTCACCCACGTCGCTGCCGAGGGCTCGATCACCGGCGGCGCGCGCGTGATGCACCTCAGTCTGCCTTCGGCGAGCGCGCGGGTCAGAGCGCTCGAAGCGCAGGCCGGCGTACCCCTCCTGATCCGCGAGCGTCGCGGTGTCCGGCTGACCCCGGCCGGCGCGACCTTGGCCCGGCACGCCCGCGAGGTGCTCGCCGAGACGACCCGGTTGGACAGCGCGGTCGCGTCGTACGCCGTCTCGCGATCAGCGCCGATCCGCCTGGTCGCCGGCGGCTCCGCGATGCACCAGCTCGTCCCGGCCGCCCTCGCCACGTTCCTCCGCGACCATCCGGAGTACGACGTGAACGTGAGCGAGCGCCGGACGATCCGCAGCGTCCGCCTGCTCGCGGCCGGTGAGGCGGACCTCGGCGTGATCCTCGACGACGAGCCGACCCAGTTGCGGACCGAACCGCTGGCCGACGACTCGCTGGTCGTGATCGGCCAGGCCGGCGGCATCCTCTCCGGACGGGCCTCGATCGCGTACGCCGAGGTTGCCGAGCATCCCCTCGTCGGCCTCGTCCCGAACTCGCCGCTCAGCCAGTGGATGGACGATCGCCTCGGACCGCACGCACCGGCCCCGCGGTACCGCACCGTCGTACCCACCCTGCACGCGCTAATCACCCTGGCCACCGCTGGCGCCGGTCTCGCGATCGTTCCCCGTCGAGCTGTCGACGCCAGCACTGCCGTGGAGATCTGTCCGCTCCAGGACTCCTGGTCCACCCGCCACCACTTGCTCTGCTACGCCGCGAACGCGCCCGAGCCCGCCCACCTCCTCGCGACCCACCTGCACGCGGCCGCCTCCGGGCCGGATGCCGCGGACAAGGTACTGCGGTTCTTCCAGCCGGATCCCGTCGACTAGCGTTTCGGGTATGACCGCGGACGAGGCGATTCCCCTGCAGGCGTTCGGTGCGTTGCTGCACAGCCAGAACATCGGCATGGTGTGCCGGGCGTTGAACATGTACCAGGTGGCCGCGGCGTACACGCAGGTCAGTGGCGGTAACCCGCTCGAACCGATGGCCGACGAGGTACGACGGGTCGCGCGGGAAATCCTGTCCCGTCCGCCCGTCGAGGCAGGCGCGGACGTTCCGGCCGGCTTCGATCATGTCAGCGCACTGAATGTGTTGACCGTTCTGGCCGAGCCGGAAGACGCCGAGCTGATCACCAACGTGCTGGAGAGCACGACGGACGACCAGATCCGGGCCGTCGCAACCCTGGCAGCCACCACCGCTCGCACCCACCCGGGATAGCGTTCTGTTCATGCGTGCGTTGACAGTTGAAGAGGCCCGGCAACGGGCGACAGACCTGAGCCTGCGGTCGTACGAGGTCGCGTTCGACCTGACCGGTGACGGGGACACGTTCGTCACGACCAGCCGAATCCGGTTCGGGGCGGCCAGCGCCACGAGCTGGGTGGACGTGAAGCCCGAGCGGCTGATCAGCGTCGAGCTCAACGGCCAGACTCTCGACGTCGGCGCGCTCGACGGCGGCCGCTTCCCGCTGACCGACCTGCAGGCCGAGAACGACCTCGTGGTCACCGCGGAGCTGAAGTACGCCGTCGACGGCGAAGGCCTGCAGCGATCCGTCGACGCCGCGGACGGCCGCGTCTACACGTACGGAATGTCGTCCCTGGAGTCCGCGCCGCGGTACTTCCCCTGCTTCGATCAGCCCGACCTCAAGGCGCCGTACACGGTCACCGTGAAGTGCCCCGAGGACTGGATCGTCCTCGGTAACGGCGCGGCCACCCGGAGCGCGCCAGGGGAGTGGACGCTCGCCGAGACCAAGCCACTGTCGACGTACTTCGTCACGCTGGTCGCCGGCCCGTACCACCAGATCCGCACCGAGTACGACGGGATTCCGCTCGGACTCGCCTGCCGGCAGTCGCTCAAAGAACACCTGGAGCGCGACGCCGAGGACCTGTTCCGGACCACCCGCGACGCATTCGACGCGTACCACCGGATGTTCCGCGCGCGGTACCCGTTCGGCGAGTACTGGCAGGTGTTCGCCCCGGACTTCAACCTCGGCGCGATGGAGAACCCGGGCTGCGTCACGATCTCCGACGATCTCGTGTTCCGCGGGCCGGTGACCGACGCGGAACGCAGTACCCGCTCGCGGATCCTGGTGCACGAGATGGCGCACATGTGGTTCGGCGACCTGGTCACGATGAAGTGGTGGAACGACATGTGGCTGAACGAGTCGTTCGCCGAATACATGGCGCACCGCGTGGCAGAGGAATCGACCAGCTACCGCGGCAACTGGGTCGACTTCGCGTTCGTCCGCAAATGGTGGGGGCTGCAGACCGATCAGAGCAGCTCGACGCACCCGGTCGCGCCGGACAGCCTGAAGGACGCGCGGCAGTCGCTCGACGACTTCGACGGGATCTCGTACGCGAAGGGCGCGGCGGTCCTCAAACAACTCGCGAAGTACCTCGGTGACGACGTGTTCCTCAAGGGCGTGAACGCGCATCTGGAGGCACACGAGTACGGGAACGCGGACCTGCACGAGTTCATCGCCAAGCTCACCGAGGCCGGCGCGCGGGACCTCGATACTTGGTCGGACCAATGGTTGCGAACGTCCGGCGTGGACACAATCACTGCTGAGCGGACCGGCGCCGGGGTCGTGCTGCACCGGAGTAGTCCGGACGAGTCCCGCCGCCTGCACAAGTTGAGCGTCGGGGTGTACGACGTGAACGGATCCGCTGCGGTGGTGGATGCGGTGATCACCCAGGACTCGGTAGAGGTTGCGTTGGGCAACGATTCCGGCGTGATCGTGCCGGATGCCGGCGATGACACGTGGGCCAAGATCCGGCTGGATTCGACCAGCCTCGCCAACCTGCCGACGGTGCTGCCCACGATCACGGACGGCACCACGCGGGCGGTGATCTGGAACTCGATCCGGGACGCGGTCGCCGATGCCGAGCTCGACCCGCGGCAGGCGCTGGAACTCTTCACGGCCGCGCTCCCGCACGAGGACAGCGACGTCGCCGTCGGCTCACTGGTCCGCTGGCTCGAGGAACGGGTCCTCGGCGGCTACCTGGAGTACGACGAGGCGCGCGGACCGGTCGCCGACGCCCTGGGTAGCAAGCTCGCCACGACCGCGCCGGGCAGCAGCCTTCAACTGGTGACGGCTCGCGGCCTGATCTCGACCACGAACGATGTCGCGTTGCTGCAGTCGTGGCTCGACGGTTCGGCGGTACCCGACGGTCTCGAGATCGACGCGGACCTGCGGTGGGTGCTGGTGTTGCGGCTCGTTCGGCTCGGGGAGTTCGGCGCGGCCGAGATCGACGCCGAGCTGGATCGGGACAAGTCGACCGAGGGCGTGATCCAGGCATCCCGGTGCCGGGCCGCGCTGCCGGACGGCAAGGAAGCGGCCTGGGCGCGGATCATGACGGACCCGTCGGTCGGCGTACAGGAGCTGCTGGCCGCAGCGGACGGTTTCTGGCATCCGGGGCAGGCGGCGATCACCGCGCCGTACGTCCAGCGGTTCTTCACCGACATCCCGCCGACCGCTGACATCCGGGCCGGCATGGTGGTCGGCCTGACCGCGGCACGGATCGCACCGCGGTACGCGATCGACGCGAGCCTGGTCGAGCCGGCCGAGGCGCTGGTCGCGGATGGGTCTGTGAACTCGGGGATCCGGCGGAAGACGGCCAACTTCCTCGACGACCTCCGTCGAGCGCTGGCGATCCGCCGCACATTCAGCGGACGGTGAGGCGTTCCGCGACGGCCTTCCGGGCCTGGTGGATCCGGGCCTTGACGGTGCCGAGCGGGACGTCCAGTTCGTCGGCGATCTCGGCGTACGACAGCGCGCCGAGATCGCGCAGCACGAGCGGCTGGACGAGCTGCGGGTGGCTGGACTCGAGCGCCTCCAGGGCCTCGAGCAGGTCGAGGCGGGAGCCGGCGATGACCGAGGTGGTGCGCGGATCGACCGACTCCGGCAGCACCTCGGCGGACTGCTCGACCGCTCGGCGCTTCAGCGACCGGTAGGTCTGCCGGGCCTGGTTGGTGGCCACGATCGTCACCCAGCCCGCGAAACTACCGGTGCCCTTGAAGGTGTGCACCTTGTTCGCGACCTGCAGCAGGGTGTCCTGGACCGCCTCCTCGGCGTCCTCCCGGTACGGCAGGAACTTGGCCACCCGCCGCTGCACCTGCGGCCGAATGGCCTGAAGAAGTTGTGGAATCACCGTTTGGTCCCCAGAAGCCGCCCGGGCCGCGAGTTCTTCCAGCTCTTCGGTCATGCTCCCCCTTTTGAGCTTGGTTGTGGTCGACAATAGCCGGGATGGATGTCATCGGGCGGTACCGGTTACGGGACAAGATCGGCGCGGGTGCGTTCGCGACCGTCTGGCGGGGGTACGACGACGACCTGGACGTCGACGTGGCCGTCAAGGTTCTCGCGGACAACTGGGCGTCGCGCGCCGACGTCCGCGAACGCTTCCTGTCCGAGGCCCGGCTGATGCGGCGGATCTCCAGCGACCGCGTGGTGCGGGTGTTCGACCTCGGCAAGCTCCCGGACGGGCGTCCGTACTTCGTGATGGACTACGTCGGCGGCGGCACGCTGGGCGACGTACTGCGGCAAGGGCCGCTCGACCCGGTGGACGCGCTCTGGTGGGGCGCGGATCTGGCGCGCGCGGTGGCCGCTCTGCACAGCGAGGGCGTGGTGCACCGCGACGTCACCCCGGCGAACCTGCTGCTGCGGCAGGGCGACGAGGTCGGCGGCGGAACGCACCGGATCGTGCTCGCCGACCTCGGGCTGGCGAAACGTGCCGCGGAGGCTTCCGGGCTCACGCAGGCGGTCGGTACGCCGTCGTACATGGCTCCTGAGCAGGGTCGTGGCGACGGAGGGTTCGACGAGCGCGCGGACATCTACGCGGTCGGCGCTGTCACGTACGCGCTCGTCACCGGGCATCCGCCGTACTCGGCCGGCTCGATCGGCGACGTACTGAACCGGGACCCCGACCTGGCACCGCCGAGTCTGCGCTCGGTGCTGCACGACTCGGTCGGGCAGCTCGACGACGTCTTCGCGCGGGCGCTGGCGTACCGCGTGCCCGACCGCTGGGAGCGCGCGGACACGCTCGCCGAACGCCTCGAGGCGGAGGCGTACCGGCTCGAACAGGAAGCCCCGCTGCGGGCAGTCGAGCGCACCGCGATCACCGACGAGGACCTCGACACGACCGTCGCGACCGATCCACCGGTACGGCGACGGCGTCGGAGGCGCGCGTGGTTCCTGCTGGCCCTGCCCGTGGTGTTCGTTGCAGCGGGCGTCGGCGGATGGTTCCTCTTCGGGCGATGACTGCATAGAGTAGTCGTATGGCTACTTTCTGCAGTCTTGTGGTCACTCTCGCCTTGCTCGCTCCGGCCAGTGGACCGATCGCCACCTACGCCTGCCGCGCCGACACCAAGTTCGGCCGGCACACCGTCTCGCTTCGGCAGGCCGTCGACGCGCAGGCGCCGGCCGTCGTCCGCTCCAACACCCGTTTCACCATCGCGGTCCACCTCCAACCCGGAACGCTCCCGGGCGAGGTCAAAGGCTTCAAGCTGAAGGAGGTCCGCGACCTCACGCTCCGGATCCCGGTCCCGGCGAACTCGTCGTACATCAGCGCCGGACTCACCGGCGGCTCCGGCCTGAACTCCACCCCGACCGTGCAGCTCGAGGGAACCACTGTGGTCGTGAAGGTCGCCGGCCCGATCCCCGGCGGCGCGAACTTCCAGCTGCCGACCCTCACCGTCCGGCTGAAGTCCGGCCGCCCCGGCACCACCATCGAAACCAAACTCCAAGGCACCAGCTACGACGACCCCGGCCTCACCTTCCAGGCCAAGATCAAGTGGAAGTTCATCACCACCACAGCCCCGGTCGCCTGCTACCCCAACCCCAACCCCGCCCTCACCCAAACCACCATCCACTAACCCAGCAGAAGACCGGATATCCGGCTCTTGTGACTGATGCGTGGGTGGTCGACGGGGTTCCAGGGCGGTGCCGGGGCCTGGTGTGATGTGCACGCTCGACAGGAGGTGTCGGGTGGCCGGGTAGTGCACCTGAGCGTCAACGTGCCCGTGCGTACACCGTCTCGCCGGTGCACTACCTGTCGAGCGTGCACATCACCCCGCCGCAAGCACCCGTCCCGCCGCGAGCAACCGTCCCGCCACCAACCCGAACCCCGGCCACCCGGTGCTGCAGCCTCATGCCAGCCCGATGCCAACCCGTCGGCGGGTCGCCACTGGCGGGTTATGTCACCGCCGGCCTGCTACTCCCCGCCATCGCACACACAACCCGCCAGCGGGCCCACACCACGCACCCACCCATCCGACAGAAGGCCGGATATCCGGCCTTCTGTCCGATGTGTGGGTGGTCGTCGCCCCACCAGGGGCCCGGGACAGGTTGTGCGGGCCGCTGCCCACCACGCGGGCTCCCCCGTGAATGACGGAGGTCAGTGGGGGAGAACTCCTGCTCGATCCGCGCCAATCCTCAAGAGCGGGGAAACAAAGTTGCACGGAACGACGATTTCTTTCCCCGCCGCGCCGGCTCACGCGGGCCGCCCGTGCAGCCTCACGTCGAGTCGTGGCGTTTGGTTGCCCCTCGACACCGCGAGTCGTGAATCGAGGCTGCAGGTGACCGCCAAAGCCCACGACTCGACAGGGCAGCACCTGTCAAGCGGCGGACCCGCGATGAACCCGGGGCGATACCGGCAGGCATTGACCCGCGGACCCGGCAAACCAACCGTTATCCGCTCGTCTTGTGGGATCTCTCCTGGCGTACTAGGGGAGAACCCCTAACACGAGGGGTTATCCCCTGGTGTTGTGGGTTCTCCCCTCTAGTACCAACGGAGAAGCCACAACACCATCGGATATCCCCTCGTGTGCGAGGCGCTCGCCGCGCTCGCTCGCTCGGCCGGCGGTGGGACGGACCGGGTGGTGCGGTGCATGCGGTGGTGCGGTGCGTGCGGGCGAGCGGTGGGGATGCGGCGGTGCGGTGCGGGCGATGCGGGTCAGCGGTGGTGTGGTGCGGTGCGGGCGAGCGGTGGTGCGGTGGGACTGGAGACAGGACGTGGTGGGCGAAGACAGGGAATGTCGGGTTTCAGGTCTCCACGGCCTGTTGCGAGTCTCCGGATACCGCCACCGACGCCCACACATCTGACCGGAGCGCCGGATATCCCCTGGTGTTGTGGGTTCTCCCCTCTAGTACCAACGGAGAAGCCACAACACCATCGGATATCCCCTCGTGTGCGGGGGTGCGCTCGCAGGTGGGGCGTCGCCGGTGTCAGTAGGTGACTGTGATTTGTTGTGCGGTTGGGTTGATGTGGGCGTGGCCGCCGTACGGGAGGATTTGCTGGGGGTCGGTGTGGCCGATGTCGAGGCCCTTCACGACGACTGCGGTCGGGTTGTACTCCGCGAGTGCGCGGTCGACGGCGAGGTACTGGCCGAAGACGTAGTCGGCCGACTCGTCCGGTGTCAGGGGCTGCCCGATGGACCACGATTTCGGGCGGCCCCAGAGTACGGCGTCGAACCGCTCGAGGAGACCGCGTTCCCCGAGGTTGCGGAGCATCCGGTACACCTGGTCGGACGACGGCAGCTCCTCGCTGGTCTCGCAGAACAGCACCCCGCCGTACGACTCGGTCGGCAGCATCCAGCGGTTCGCGGCGAGCTGCCAGTCGAGGATCTCCAGGCAGCCGCCCCAGAGTCTGCCGCGCACCGTCGTCGTGCCCCGCCAGGTCCAGCCGGTGCCGCCGAACAGTTCCGGCTCGGACTCGAGATGCGTCGGGACGGCCCAGTCGCGGTCGTGATCCGTCCAGCCCGTGGCAGGCGTCAGCTCGAACTCGCCGCCGGTGAACAGGGCGGCCCGCAGCGAACGCTCGGTGTCCGGGTGCATCGCGCCGCCGCGACCGAACTGCGCCATCACGCTGCCGCCGTGGAAAGCCGGCAACCCCAGCGAATACAGGAAGTTCAGCAGGTTCGTGTTGTCGCTGAACCCGAAGAACGGCTTCGGATCCGCACGGAACACGTCGGGGTCGAGGTGCTTCAGCACCGTGAGCTGGTCGTCGCCGCCGATCGACGCGAGCACTGCGCGCACGGACGGATCGGACCAGGCCGTGTGCAGGTCGGCCGCGCGTTCCTCGGGTGTCGACCGGAGCTTGCGGGTCGTGGGGTACTCGACCGGCTCCAGGCCGAAGTCGTCACGCAGCCGCCGGAGTCCGAGCTCGTACGGCGCCGGGAACAGCTCCGGCAGCCCGCCGGACGGCGAGACGATCGCCACCCGATCACCTGGCTTCAGCACTGAAGACACTGCCTAGACTCCGATCGGGTGCCAGACAGTCTTCAGTTCGAGGTACTGCGTGAGGCGTGACAGGCCCTGGTCCGCGGACCAGTCTTCCTCGGCGGGACGGCGTACCCGCTTGAGGTTTCCGGCCGCGGCGATCTCTAGGTCGCGGGCCTCGTCCTCGGACTCGATACCGCACAGGTCGATCGCGTTGACGTCGTCGTGCGACGCCAGCCACGGCCCGATCTCGGACGCCGACCCGGTGAGCAGGTTGACTACGCCACCCGGTACGTCGGAGGTCGCCATCACCTCGCCCAGCGTCACAGCCGGCAACGGGCGCAGATGCGACGAGACCGCAACAACCGTGTTGCCGGAGACGATCGCGGGCGCGATCACACTGGTCAGACCGAGCAGACTGGAGTCCTGCGGAGCGAGCACCGCGACCACACCGGTTGCCTCGGGCAACGAGAAGTCGAAGTACGGCCCAGCGACCGGGTTCGAGGAGCCGACGACCTGGGCGAGCTTGTCGGCCCACCCGGCGTACCAGACCCACCGGTCGATCGACGCGTCGACGACCGCACGAGCTTTCGAGATCGACAGGCCCTCACCAGCGGCGACCTCGGCGCTGAACTGCTGATGCCGGCCTTCCATCACCTCGGCGATCCGGTACAGCACCTGGCCGCGGTTGTACGCCGTCCGCGCGTGCCACCCGTTGAACGCCTTGCGGGCCGCGACGACCGCGTCCCGGGCGTCCTTGCGGGAGGCCTGCGACGCGTTCGCCAGGAACTTGCCCTTGGCATTGTTCACGACGTACGACCGGCCGGATTCGCTGCGGGGGAAGGCGCCGCCGATGTAGAGCTTGTAGGTCTTGCGCACCTCGAGCCTTTGCGTGTCAGTGGGCAAGATAGGCCTCCAGACCGTGGCGACCGCCCTCGCGGCCGTAGCCCGACTCCTTGTAGCCGCCGAACGGCGACGTCGGGTCGAAGCGGTTGAACGTGTTCGCCCAGACCACGCCGGCGCGCAGCTGGTTCGCCATCCAGAGGATCCGGGAACCCTTCTCGGTCCAGATCCCCGCGGACAGGCCGAACGGGGTGTTGTTCGCCTTCTCGACCGCCTCGGCCGGGGTCCGGAAGGTCAGCACGGACAGCACCGGGCCGAAGATCTCCTCGCGGGCGATCCGGTGCGCCTGGGACACGCCGGTGAAGACCGTCGGCGGGAACCAGTAGCCGTGCGTCGGCAGCTCGCACTCCGGCGACCAGCGCTCGGCGCCCTCGTCCTCGCCGATCTGCGACAGTTCGCGGATCTTCGCCAGCTGGGCCGCCGAGTTGATCGCGCCGATGTCGGTGTTCTTGTCCAGCGGATCGCCGACGCGCAACGTACCCATCCGGCGCTTCAGTCGCGCGAGCACCTCGTCGTACACGCTCTCCTGGACCAGGAGCCGCGAACCCGCGCAGCAGACGTGGCCCTGGTTGAAGAAGATGCCGTTGACGATGCCTTCGATGGTCTGGTCGATCGCCGCGTCCTCGAAGACGATGTTCGCCGCCTTGCCACCGAGCTCGAGCGTGACCGCCTTGTCAGTGCCTGCGACCGACTTGGCGATGGCCCGGCCGACCGCCGTCGACCCGGTGAAGGCGACCTTGTTCACGTCCGGGTGCTCGACCAGGGCCTGTCCGGTGCGGCCGGCGCCAGTGACGATGTTCACCACGCCCGGCGGCAGATCCGCCTGCTGGCAGATCTCTGCGAACGCCAGCGCGGTCAGCGGCGTCGTCTCGGCCGGCTTCAGTACGACGGTGTTGCCGGCGGCCAGCGCCGGCGCGATCTTCCACGCCAGCATGAGCATCGGGAAGTTCCACGGGATCACCTGGCCCGCGACACCCCACGGCTGCGGGTCGTCGCCGGCACCGGCGTACTCGAGCTTGTCGGCCCAGCCCGCGTAGTAGAAGAAGTGCGCGGCCACCAGCGGGATGTCCACGTCGCGGGACTCCCGGATCGGTTTGCCGTTGTCCAGCGACTCCAGCACCGCGAGCTCCCGCGAGCGCTCCTGGATCAGCCGCGCGATCCGGAACAGGTACTTCGCCCGGTCCTTGCCGCTCATCGGGCCCCAGACCTTGTCGAACGCCTTGCGGGCCGCGCGAACGGCCTTGTCGACGTCCGCCGGTCCGGCCTCGCTGACCTCCGCGAGCACCTCCTCCGACGCCGGCGAGATGGTCTTGAACGGCTTTCCGTCCGTCGCCTCGACGAACTGGCCGTTGACGAACAGCCCGTACGACGACTTGATGTCGACGATCGCCCGCGACTCGGGGGCCGGTGCGTACTCGAATCTGCTCATGCCTGTCAGTCCAAGGTGAAGTAGTCGGGGCCCGGGTAGTGCCCGGTGGCCAGCTTGGTGCGTTGCATCAGCAGGTCGTTCAGCAGGCTGGACGCCCCGAAGCGGAACAGTTCCGGGTCCAGCCAGTCCGGTCCGGCCGTCTCGTTGACGGTGACCAGGTACTTGATCGCGTCCTTCGCGGTCCGGATGCCGCCGGCCGGCTTGACGCCGATGTGCAGTCCGGTGGCCTCGTGGTAGTCGCGGACCGCCTCCAGCATCACCAGCGTGACGGGCAGCGTGGCGGCGGGGGACACCTTGCCGGTGGAGGTCTTGATGAAGTCGGCGCCGGCCAGCATCGCCAGCCAGGAGGCCCGCCGGACGTTGTCGTAGGTGACCAGTTCGCCGGTCTCCAGGATCACCTTCAGGTGCGCGTCGCCGGCCGCCTCGCGGATCGCGGCGATCTCGTCGAAGACCATCGCGTACCGCCCGGACAGGAAGGCGCCGCGGTCGATCACCATGTCGACCTCGTCGGCGCCGGACGCGACCGCGTCCTTGGTGTCCTGGATCTTGATCGCGAGGCTGGAACGTCCACTGGGGAAGGCGGTCGCGACGCTCGCGACGTTGATACCGGAGCCGTTCAACTCGTGCTTCGCGGTCGCGACCAGGTCCGGATACACACAGACGGCGGCGACCTGTGGAGCGGTCGGGTCGGCCGGGTCGGGCCGTTTCGCCTTCGCACACAGGGCCCGCACCTTGCCCGGGGTGTCCTGGCCCTCCAGGGTGGTCAGGTCGATCATCGAGATCGCCAGGTCGAGCGCGTAAGCCTTGGCGGTGGTCTTGATCGACCGGGTGCTCAGGGTGGCCGCGCGGGCCTCCGCGCCGACCTGGTCGACGCCCGGCAGCCCGAGCAGGAACCGGCGCAGCCGATCCTCGGACGAGGTCACGTCGGCCAAGCTGTCGACGCCGCTGTCGAGTGTGGTCACCCCTGGCAGTCTAGTGCCGATTCTGAGAGCCGGTTACTTTGTGCGGGTGAAGTCGAAATCGCCGGAGAGCGAGCAGTACCTGTCCGCCTCGAACCGGATCACCGGGTCCATCGTGATCGTGATCGGGGCGCTCGGCCTGGTCGACGTACTGCTGGAGTGGCGGACCGCGACCGGGCTGCTGGTCGGCAGCGTGATCGGGATGTTCATGGTGCTGGCGTACGTCGGCCTGATCCGGCCGTCCGTCACCCTCAGCCCCGACCACCTGCTGCTGCGTAACCACCTGCGCGACCACCGGATCCCATGGTCGAAGGTGAGCGGCGTTGACATGACCGACATCCTCCGGGTGCACACCGACGGCAACCGTTTCCGCGCCCCCGGTGTCCAACTGGTCATGCGCGATCTTCGGAAGCAACGGGTCGGCGGCCGCAAGCTCGCCGCGGACAGCTCGATCTCCAAGGCCGAATTCGTCGTCAACCGGATCGAGCACCACCAGGAGCAGTACGCCGCGAAGTCCGAGGGTGACGTGGTCAGCGGCTGGGCGCGGCCCGAACTGATCGTCTTCGGCGTCCTGGCCGTGATCGCCGTGATCGCGGCCGTGGTCCGCTGACGGTCGACCGGCGCGTGCTCACCCGGCGCGCGTTCGTCCTCACCGGCGCCGCGGCCGCAGTGACCGGTGTCGCCGCGGTGGCTGCCCTGGAAACGGGCGTGATCCCAGGCCGCGCGCGGGTGCACGACCTGCTCGGTCTCACCGGCCCGGACGGCGTCGTACCCGACGTACCCGCCGGTCCGGTGGTGTCCGGGAGCTTCGACTCGTTCGGTCGCCGTACGACGGTCGGCTACAGCGTCATCTACCCGGACGGGTACGACGCATCGGCAGAACTGCCCGTCGTCCTCGTCCTGCACGGTCGTGGGGGCGACCACACATCGGCGGTCAACGACCTCGGCATCGACCGGTACCTGACCGCCGCGGTCCGGGCCGGTACGCCGCCGTTCGCGCTGGCGACGGTGGACGGCGGCCGGGACAGCTACTGGCATCGCCGGGCCGACGGCAACGATCCCGGGTTCATGCTCGACCAGGAATTCCTTCCCCTACTGGCCCGTAAGGGCCTGCGGACCAGCAGGTTCGGCGTCCTCGGCTGGTCGATGGGCGGGTACGGCGCCCTGCTGTGGGTGGCCCTGCACTACTGGCAGCGGCGGGTCGGCCCGTCCGCGCGAGCGGTCGCGGTCGGTGCACTCAGCCCGGCGCTGTGGCGCCGGTACGCCGACGCACAACCGGGAGCGTTCGACGACGCCGCGGATTTCGAACGCAGCCAGGTGTTCGACCGGCCGAGCGGGTTCAGGGATGTTGCCGTCCGCATCGACTGCGGCCGCGACGACCCGTTCGCCGACGCCGCACGGGAGCTCCGCGAGCAGTTGCGGGCGTCGGGCGGGCAGCAGGCCGGCGTACACACTCCTGGCTACTGGCGGCGCATGCTTCCTGACCAGCTGCGATTCCTGGGCGAAAAAGTCGGCCGTTGAAGGGAACTGTGGCGTGAATCGCGGCGTCAGAGCCGGTGTCCAGCCCCCGAGTGAACCCCTGTGCACTCCAGGATTGGTCCGACAGGTCCCTAGACACATCGAGAGTGGAGCTCATGGTCAACCTCTCCCGTTACACCCTGCGTGGCATGGCCACCGTCGGTGCCCTGGCCGGCTTTGCCGCGCTGGCACTGCCGAACGCCCAGGCCGCGCAGACCTCCAGCACGACCAAGACGGTGGCCACGGCCGCTGCAGCGACGACTGCCACGCCGGTTGCGCCGATCGACGGCACTGCCTACGTGATCGGCAACCCGCCGGCTGGTGACGGTGTGACAGCGAAGTCGTCGCTGACGAACGTCGTGCGCTACAACCGCCTGTACAAGACGGGGCCGATCACCCCGTCGAAGTGCAAGGAGGTGAACGTCTCGCTGCGCACCTACACCGGCGTCAACGCGTACCTCTCGCAGCTGTTCCGCTGCACCTACGCCGAGTGGGCGCTGCCGCTGAAGCAGGCCGGTGCGGCGTACAAGGTGGCCCCGAAGCTGGTCGTCACCACCGCCCGCACGATCAACTCGTACTGCGGCACGGTCACCGACACCGCGTTCTACTGCGCGTACAACGGCAAGTCCTGGATCTACATGCCGACCGGCCAGATCATCAGCTTCTGGAAGTCGAGCCCGACCCTGGCGCGGGCGTACGCGACCAACACCCTCTCGCACGAGTACGGTCACCACATCCAGTGGCTGACCGGCATCCTGAACGCGTCCTGGCAGCGTCAGCGCGCCTTCAGCACGTACGCCGCGCAGCTCGAGGAGAGCCGCCGTCGTGAGCTGCAGGCGTCCTGCTTCGGCTCGGCCGCCATCGCCGCGAACAAGCGCTACTACCCGATGAGCGGTGGCCTCTACCAGCAGTGGGTCTACGTCGTCACCAACTCCGGCGACCAGCCGGGTGGTGTCCGTGACCACGGCTCGCTGAAGAACCACCGGTTCTGGTCGTTCGCCGGCTTCAACGCGGCGCGCAGCTACGCCGTCGCGGGCAACTGCAACACCTTCAACGCATCCTCTGCCTACGTCTCCTGACGTAAGTACGTAACTCAGCCGCCCGGTACGCGTTGGCGTACCGGGCGGCTGTTTCTTTTTGGCGACACCTGCACGATCTGCGATCGTGTGGTTACTTGTTTCGGGTGCGGACGCCCTAGAGTTCTTGAGTCGAGCATCGAACGGCAGGAGTCACAGTGAACTACGACGAGTTCAACACCGAGTACGCGAAGGTGCTGGACAAGATCAAGAGCGGCCGGAGCACCTGGTCGGAGCTGTCCGGGCACGTCACCCGGCTGCGCCAGGCGACCGCGGGCATCACCTCGCCGGTGGAGCGCACCCAGGTCGCCCACGACCTCGCCGCGCTGAGCCAGATGGTGGACATGTCCCGGCGGACCAACGACAAGGAGGACGTCTGGACAGTCACGTCGGACGCGATCCGCAAGGCCAGCAGCCAGGAGGGTTCGGTCGCCGACCGGATCGCCCGGATCGAGGCCAGCATCAACGACATCACCGCACTGGCGAACCGGAACCCGGACGAGCGGGACGCGCTGATGCAGTCCACCAGCACGCTCCGCATCCTGCACTCGTCACTGCAGAGCTCCCTGCACACCGAGCAGGCCGAAGCCGCGGCAGCTCGCTGAGCCGGGGAGCCACCCGCCAGGTGCTCCCAGCTACAGACCCAGCGCGGTCGACAACGTTTGCTTGATGCCGGACAGGTCCTCGCCTGCCCGGCGCCGAGCATCAGCGACATCGGTGCTGACCGGCACAACCACTTCCAGGTAGCACTTCAGCTTGGGCTCGGTCCCGGACGGGCGCACGACCACGCGTGCGCCGTCGGACAGTGTGTACCGCAGCCCGTCGGTCGGGGGCAGTGACTCCGACCCCTTGCTCAGGTCGTCGATCCGCTCGACGGTGTACGCCCCGAGTGTCGTGGGCGGCGTCGCGCGGAGCCGGTCCATCGCCTGGGCGATCAGTGAAAGATCCTCGACCCGCGCCGCCAGCTGGTCGGTCGCGTGCAGCCCGTGCTTGACCGCGAGATCGTCCAGCAGGTCGAGCAGCGTGCGTCCCGCCGCCTTCGCCTGCGCTGCCAGCTGCAGCACCCGGACCAGCGTCGACACGCCGTCCTTGTCCTTCACCGCCGCCGGGTCCACGCAGTACCCGAGCGCCTCCTCGTAACCGAAGACCAGCTCCGGCACCCGCCCGATCCACTTGAACCCGGTCAGCGTCTCGACGTACCGGACGCCGTACGACGCCGCGATCTTGCCGAGCAGCGACGACGACACGATCGAGCACGCCGCCACGCCGTCAGGGCGTGCGGACAGCAGGAACTCACCGAGCAGCGCGCCCAGCTCGTCGCCGCGCAGCATCCGCCAGCCCTCAGGGCCTGGGACCGCCACTGCGCACCGGTCCGCGTCCGGGTCGTTCGCAACCGCGATGTCCGCCCCCATCGAACGGGCCAGCTCCAGCGCGGCATCGATCGCGCCCGGCTCCTCCGGGTTCGGGAACGAGACCGTCGGGAAGTCCGGATCCGGGTCGGCCTGCGACGCGACCACCTGCGGTGCGGCGAACCCCGCCCGGGCGACCGCGGCCTCGACCAGGGTCCGCCCGACGCCATGCAGCGGCGTGTAGGCGACGTTCAGGTCCCGTGGCGCATCGGCCGGCACCAGCTGGGCGATCCGGTCCAGGTAGGCGTTCAGCAGGTCGTCCCCGGTCGTCTGCCAGTCGTCGCCACGCGGTACGTCGGCCAGCGGGCCGACCGCGGCGATCGCAGCAGCGATGTCGGCGTCGGCCGGCGGCACGATCTGCGAGCCGTCACCCAGGTAGACCTTGTAGCCGTTGTCCTGCGGCGGGTTGTGCGACGCGGTCACCACCACGCCGGCCACCGCGTGCAGGTGCCCGATCCCGAAGGCGACGACCGGCGTCGGGGCCGGCCGGTCGAGCAGTACGGCGTCCAGGCCGGCGCCGCGCATCACAGCCGCCGTGTCCTGCGCGAACACGTCCGACTTGTGGCGGGCGTCGTACCCGATCAGGACCGGGCCGTCGGTGAGCCCCTTCGCCTTCAGGTACGCCGCGAGTCCGGCGGCGGCGCGGATCACGACGACCCGGTTCATCCGGTTCGGTCCGGCGCCGACGGCACCGCGCAACCCCGCCGTACCGAACTCCAGGGTCCCGGAGAAGCGGTCGGTCAGTTCTGCAGAGTCCCCGGCGTCCAGCAGCGCCTGGAGCTCGGCGCGGGTGTCGGGGTCGGGGTCCTCGCTCAGCCAGGCTTCGGCGGCGGCCTTCAGATCTTCGGTCACTACCGCACGATAGCTAATGCCCAGACGACTGGCAGGGGCGCGCGCGGAGGTCGGCGACGTAGTCGTCCGGGGCGCCGGCCGCCTCAGCGGCCTCGGCGAGGATGCCGAGGTAGCGGGCCGAGGGCAGGCCGCCCTCGTAGGCGTTCAGCACGTACATCCAGGCCAGCTGCGCGCCGTCCAGGGTCTGCACCCGGACCTGGATCTTGCTGTAGACGTCCTGGTCGATCCACTCCCACTCGTCCAGCCGCTCGACGTCCTTGGGGTGGATGTCGTACAGCGCGACGAAGACCTGGTTGGTGGGGTCGGCCGGATCCTCGACCACGGTGGCCATCGCGCCCTCCCAGCCGAGCTCCTCGCCACCGAACGTGAGCCGCCAGCCAGGGAGCCAGCCGGTCCCGCGCAGCGGCGAGTACGGGCACCGCTCGGACATCAGGTTCGGGTCCAGATTCGACGCAAACGCGGCGTACAGGGTCACGGAATCAGAGGATACGGAAGAATGACCTCTCGTGGCGCGAGTTGTGATCATCGGAGGCGGTCCAGGCGGGTACGAAGCGGCCAGTGCGGCTGCTCAACTGGGCGGGGAGGTAACGGTCGTCGATTCCGACGGGATCGGCGGTTCCGCCGTGCTCACCGACTGCGTACCGAGCAAAACCCTGATCGCCACCGCGGAGGTGATGACCGAGGTGGAAGAGGCCGGGGAGCTGGGCGTCCGGCTGGACGACGGCGACGACGACCCGGCGAACTCCGTGCGTGTCGATCTCTCCGTCGTCAACAAGCGGGTCAAGGCGCTGGCGGCCGCCCAGGGCGAGGGCATCTCGCGGCGGCTGGACCGCGACAAGGTCCGGGTGATCCAGGGCCGCGGCCGGCTGGACGGCCCGGAGACCGTGGTCGTCGGCGACGAGCGGCTGCCCGCCGACGTGGTGCTGATCGCCACCGGGGCAAGGCCGCGGATCCTGAAGGGCTCGGAGCCGGACGGCGAGCGGATCCTGACCTGGGAGCAGGTCTACGAGCTCGACGAGCTGCCGGAGCGGCTGATCGTGGTCGGGTCCGGTGTCACGGGTGCGGAGTTCGCCAGCGCGTACGACGCGCTCGGGGCGGACGTCGTACTGGTGTCCTCCCGGGACCGGGTGCTGCCGGGCGAGGATGCTGACGCGGCAGCGGTTCTGGAGGACGTGTTCAAGCGGCGCGGTCTGACCGTGCTGAGCAAGTCGCGGGCCGAGTCGGTGAAGCGGCAGGGCGACGGGGTCGTGGTGACGCTGACCGACGGCCGGAAGGTCGAGGGGTCGCACGCGCTGCTCGCGGTCGGGTCGCTGCCGAACACCGACGACCTGAACCTGGTCGAGTCGGGCGTGTCGCTCACCGACGGCGGGTTCGTGCAGGTCGACCGGGTCTCGCGGACCACGGCCCGCGGCGTCTACGCGGCCGGCGACTGCACCGGCGTACTGATGCTGGCCTCGGTGGCCGCCATGCAGGGCCGGATCGCGATGGCGCACGCGCTCGGCGACGCCGTCCAGCCGTTGGACCAGTCAACGGTCTCCGCGAACGTCTTCACCGCGCCGGAGATCGCCACCGTGGGACTGAGCCAGGCGGTCGTCGACTCCGGCGGCAGTACGGCGCTGGTCGTCAAGGTCCCGCTCTCCGACAACGCCCGCGCCAAGATGCAGGGCGTCCGCGACGGCTTCGTCAAACTCTTCTGCCTGCCCAACACCGGCATCGTCGTCGGCGGCGTCGTGGTCGCCCCGCGAGCCAGCGAACTCATCCACCCGATCTCCCTGGCGGTAGGCGCCCGCCTCACCGTCGACCAGGTAGCCCAGTCCTTCACCGTCTACCCCTCCATCTCCGGCTCGGTCGCCGAGGCCGCCCGCCGTCTGCACCTGCGCAGCTGAGACAAGAGATGAGAAGTGTTGGCGCGTGGCTGAGTTGGGCGCGCCAGTCACCGGACGCCTGATGGACTCGCATCCAGCCTCCGGTCTGACGTCTCATGTCGTGCGCCGCAAGTCCGACCGGTTTGGGGAGCCGCGCCCGCCCGAATCAGCCGGTAACCCTCCCCAAACAACCAAAATCGGCCACAGGCTCCGGCTGACTCGGTGGCCTGGGTGCAGGGGTGCTGGTGGTCGCGCGTTATCGGCTGCTTGCTCGTGACATCACCTGCAATCGAGGCGGGCGCTGGTCAGTCGTCCAGCCACTGCGCACCGGTGTTGTCGCGGTGATAGCCCCGATGCCGGCCGATGATGCAGGCTGTGCCGGTTATCGGGTTCTCCCCGTCGCATCGTTCGGCGGGCTGCAGCGCGGGCCAGCCGGAGTCGTTCAGCTCGCCACCTTGCTCCACCGCGAGATCAGAAGCCTTTGGTGCATCTCGACGTCGGACAGGCCCTGCTGGGTGCAGCTCACTCATGCGGTCTCCCTCGGCCGTTGCGACTGGAGTGGCGGGCGGGCGCGGCCTACAGGGCGGCACGCCCGCCTGCCAGGCAACTACCTTCGCTCCGGGCCGGTCGGGGATTCTAGATGTTTTCAGCAGTTTGCAGATTTTGCTGTTCAGCGGCGATCAGCGCGCGGGCTGCGTCGCCATACACCGCCTGGCGTCGGAGACGGTCGAAAGCGCGCTCGAAGAAGGTGACATCGGCGGCCTGAGTCGTCTTGAAGGAGCCGGTCCACATCTCGCTGCGGACCATCTGGTCGTCGAAGATGTAGAAGCATTCTCCGCCCCACATGCTCCGGTGGCCGGGCGGGATGATCCCGAGGGCAACGTTGGGCAGGCGGGAAGCCTGGCGCAGGAAGTCCAGTTGCTCCCGCATGACCGCGGTGCCGCCGAACCAGTTGCCGAGCACGCTGGCTTCGATGACGAACGAGTAGCTGTTGGTCCCGTCGCCGTGGGTCAACAGCCGCTGCCGTACCAGCCTTGCCTCAACAGCCCCCTCGACTTCGTCCAGTGGCAGGTCGTGAAGTTCAGCGTTGATGGTGAGCACGGCTCGCACATAGCCGGCGGTCTGCAAGATGCCGGGTACCACGATCGCCTCGTACGCGCGGAGGAGTCCTGTGCTGGCGTAGAGGGGTCCGCTCCGCTCCTGCACGTGCCGCTGGCCCTTGCGCAGGTCGCGGCGGTATTCCTTCCACATCTGTTCGACTTCGCGATGTATCGCGATCAGCTCGTCGATCCGGCGTGCGACGCCGCAGGCTATGCACCACGCGCGGATATCGTCCTCTGACGGGTACTGGCGGCCGTGCTCGATCCGGGAGATCTTCGTGTTGTGCATCCCGGTCGCCTCGGCGAACACCCGGCCGGTGAGGCCGGCATCCCGTCGCAGGTCTCGCAGCTTGAGGGCGAACGCCTTCCTCGCCTCTGATGCTCCATTGCTCAATGCAACCGTGACACTTCCTCTGGCCGAAACTCGCGATGTGGGATGGCCAACGCCCAGGCCGATTCAAAGGCGGCCAGGCAGAACCGAACGACCTCGACCTCGTCGTACAGCTGGATCTCGAACCTCTCGTTGCCGCCGTCGAGGACGTTGAACATCGCGAGCTTGCCGTCGAGGACGAAGCAATCGTTTCCAGGCAACGCGAGAGTCGAGGTCAGCCGCCGGGGTAGCCATCGCAGGTCCTCACCTGCCTCGACCGCGGCGCCACTGAAGCGCACAGCCATTTGCTGGTACTCCGACAGCGGTTCGGAGACGACCCGCACTCGGCGCAGCGTCCGGCCGGCCGCAGTCATCGCGGCGACCTCGTCGCGCCAGCCGCCATAGGAAGCCTCCAGCGCGGCGTAGTCGCCGGCTCGCCAGGCATCGAGATCTTCCTGGTCGACCCCGTAGTTATCCCGCAGCTCCAACTTCAGTTGATCGCGGGTCTGGGTAATCAGTTCCCTGCGACGCTGGACGGAGATCGACTCCATACCTCTCCTCGACGTACATGTGCACGAATCGCTCGATGAGCGCCTGTGGAACCTCGAGGAAGGTCTCCTCCGGCTTGAGGCCCCTGAGCTGAGCTCCGACTTCGTCACCGAGAGCCTGGCCCTGGACGACCCAGCTTCCTCGGTCGGTCGAGTAGAAGCTCGGGCAATCATCTGAGCTCTTCGACCCCGGGTCCTTGCAGTAGAAGCGTACGGTCAGGTCGTCGTCAGTCGATGGAGTTTGCATGAAATTTCTCCTCAACTCAGATCTGCTGGTCTCACGACTATCACTGAGAGCGAGCATCAGGTCAAGGAGTGTGACGAGCCCGTGGATCTCCGGTTGGGGCGCACCGGCCGGGTCGGCGCTGTCCGTCCCGATCGAGATCACCAGATGACGCAACTTCGGCGGCGGTGGCTGCATCGTTCGAGGTGTGAAGAGCTACCTGAGACGAGCTTCTACCGCCGCATCGGCCGCCGTACTCCTGGGCACCCTGGCAACCATCGCCCCAGGTACGGCGGCCGCTGCCGCGCCGGCGGCTGCCTGCAAGATGCAGCTCCAGCCGCTGACGAGCGGCGGTGACGCGCCCAACACAACCATCACCGCCGGGACTCCACCGACCGCGAAGACCGTCGCCGGACCTCACCTGTTCTCGCCCGGAGCAGCCCGGGTCAGCTCGACCTGGCGCTGGGACGCCGGCTCGAACGACGGGTACGTCGTCCTCGGATCACGCCTGTACCAGGTGTCCTGGGGCTACGACGAGATGACCGGCGACCTGTACACCTACCCGAACCTGGTCGGGGGCGGCTGGGAGAAGTTCACGATGTTCGAGCAGGCCACCTACGGCTCACCGGCGACCCGGATCGCGCGCTACGGCCTGCGCAACGACGGCGTCCTGTTCCGCTGGACCAGCTGGAAGAACGTCCGCCAGTACCCCGGGTTCAGCTCGGTGAAGGCGATGACGCTGATCAGTGAGACGGCAACCTACGACACCTTCCTCGCGACGACGCGCGGCGGGGCGCTGTACACGATCCACATCCCCGCCGACACCCGGTTGCAGCCGACCGTGAAGAAGGTCCGGACCTCGACCTGGCAGGGCTTCGAGACCCTCGTGGCCGAGCGCTGCGGCACGCAGAGCACGTTGCTCACGGCAATCGACAAGGACACCGGCAGCGCATACCTGTACGCCGTCGGGCACGCGAACGGCACCTCCACCGTCATCCGGGGCCTGGGCAAGGTCCCCGGCACCTACAACGACCCCGTCACCTCGCTCTGGCGTCTCGACGACGCACTGCCGCGAAACGGCGAATAACAACCAACTCCTGAAGGGCATTCGATGAAACTGAACCGGGCTGCCGCAGTCGCGGCCTCCGCTCTGCTGCTCGGCGGGCTGGCTACCGTGCCGGCCGGCAGCGCGACCGCGGCTGCGACCGCCGCCTGCGAGATCAACCTCGGCTCGATTACGGCCGGCGGTGACATGGCCAACGCCTCCGTCACCGCGACGTCGCCGGCCACTGTCAAGCGGTCCACGGGACCGCACATGTTCTCCCCGGGACTCGCGAAGCTCGCGTCGACCTGGACCATCTCGCTGGGTGTCGGGGCGGACTACACGTGGTACGGCGATGTGATCGTCAGCGGAACCCTGTACGGCGGCGCGTACGGCGTGGACGCGGCGGGCAAACCGTTCACCACGCTCAAGTCCCGCGGTGTCGGATACATCGGCTACAAGGCGATCGAGTCCTCGTGGTACTGGGGCAAGAGCGACCGCGCGGCCGACTACCGGCTGCGCGGCGACGGTGTGCTCTACCGATACGCGGGCCGGGTCGTGACGCGCTGGCCGGGCTACTCCTCGGTGAAGACGATGGCGCTGATCAGCGAGACAGCGACGTACGACACCTTCCTGGCCACGACGAACGGTGGCGCGCTCTACACGATCCACATCCCCGTCACCGGTGCGCCGGTCGTCAAGAAGGTGCGCACCTCGACCTGGCAGAGCTTCGACTACCTGGTCGCGGAGAAATGCGGCACGCAGAGCACGCTGCTCGCCGGGATCGACAAGGACACCGGCTCGGCCTACCTGTACGCCGTTGGTCACGCCAACGGATCCTCGACCGTGATCAAGGGCCTGGGCAAGGTGCCCGGTGACTTCAAGGACCCGGTCTACTTCCTCAACACCGCCGAGGGGAACACCCCGCTGTTCGGCGAGTGAGGACAGCACACGGCCCCCTGACCAACCTGGTCAGGGGGCCGTGTCGCGTTCTTAGAAATCGCCGCCGAAGTCGCCGCCGCCGAAGTCGAAGCCGCCGCCGTCGCCGCCGTCGAAGGGGTTGAAGTCGCCCCCACCGTCGCCGCCTCCGTCACCGCCGCCACCGTCTCCGAAGTCACCGCCGCCGTCGGCCATGCCGTCCGCGTAGCCGGCTCCGTAGTCGCCGTACCCGCCGCCCGCGAACATGCCGCCGAGCGCTGTGCCGATGAACATGCCGGTCAGCACGCCGCCGACGCCACCGAACAGGCCCTGCGCGTACGGCGAGTAGGCCGGGCCGGCCTCCCAGTACGGCACCCGCTGCGGGCCGACCATCACCTTGCGGACGTCCGGCTCGGCGCCGGCGCGAACCCGCTCGGCGTCGGCTGCACAGGCCGGCACCTCCCGCGGCGCGCCGTTCGGCGGCGACCACAGCACGTCGACGACGGACGGGCCGTGCTGCGGGTTGAAGAAGCAGGCCGGGCGGCGCTGCGGCAGCGGCTCGCCGTTCACGCGGGCCTTCACGCAGGCGGCGGCGTACCGGCCGTCCTCGAGGATCTCCACCACGTGCTTGATCTGGTCGGCCTCGGTCACCTGACCGATCGCCTGCTTCGCGGACTCGTAGGAGTCCAGCGCGCGTTGGTAGTCCTGCCGTGCACCATCGCCGAGGTCCTTGCCGACCATCTCCAGGTCGAGGTCCTGCAGCTCCTCGCCGAACCGGGTGATGTCCTCGTCGGCGGTCCGCTTCACCGCCTCGAGCTCGGCGGCGGTGATCTGGTGCTGCTGCTTGGTCTGCAGCTGGGTCCGACGGTACGAGCGGTACGCCAGGACCGCGATCACCGCGACGGCGATGATCAGGATGAATTCCATTGTCGGGCCTCTCTCGGGGGCTTTAGGGAGAGCCTATCCAATCCCTCAAGATCGGCGACGCCACGCAGGGTGACGTAATCCCCGGAAAGCGGTCACTGACAGCGCATAATCGAGGTGCGCGCCGCCCAGCGACTGTCCGTCTCCGCGCCGGAAGGCTGTCTATGGGCAAGACCGCGCGACTATTGCCGCTCGTACTGACGGCGGCTGCTCTGGTCCCGCTACCGCACGACAAACCCGATTCCTCCTATCAGGAGATCCCGCTCGACGGGCCATCGGTGCAGGCCGAAACCGCACCGTTCGGAATGGTCGGCATCACCTGGCCCGATGGCGTGCGGGGAGTGACCGCGAAGGTTCGCGTCGAACGCGACGGGCAATGGACCGACTGGCAGCCGCTGCAAGTAGAGGACGAACACGGGCCAGATCCATCGGACGCCGAAGGAATTGAGCGCGCGGGGACCGAGCCGTTGTGGGTCGGTAATGCCACGGGTGTGCAGGCGAGTGCGGTGACCGCTGCCGGCGCGGTGTCCGACGCCAAGGTGGTTCTGATCCAGCCCGGCGTACTCAGCTCCGATTCCGAGGACCCGGGCGGCGAGGTCGAGGCGGCGGCGAGCAGAGCGCCGTACCCGATGCCGTTGATGGTGAGCCGGAAACGCTGGGGTGCCGACGAGCGACTGCGCGCGTACAACGGTGCCTCGTGCGTGCGGCCGAAGTACACGACGACTGTGATGGCGGCGTTCGTCCACCACACCGCCGATCGGAACGACTACACCCGCACGCAGGTCCCGGCGATGGTGCGGGCGATGTACGCATACCACGTGAAGAGCCGCGGGTGGTGCGACCTCGGCTACAACTTCCTCGTCGACCGCTTCGGTCGGGTCTTCGAGGGCCGGTACGGCGGTGCGCACTTGCCGGTGCTCGGCGCGCACACGTCGTCGTTCAACGCGAACTCGTTCGGCGTCGCGGTGATCGGAAACTTCGAGCAGACCGCCCCGCCGCCGGCGATGCTGGAGTCCACGGCGCGCGTGATCGCCTGGAAGCTCGACGCCAACTACCGGTCGCCGCTGGCCACGATCGTGCTCGACGGAAGCCGCCTGCACACGGTTTCCGGGCACCGCGACACCAAGGCGACCGCCTGCCCGGGAACCCAGTTGTACAACAAGCTCGGCTGGCTGAAGCAGCGCGTGAACATCCTGATGAGCGGCAACTTCTCGACCCCGATCTACGAGTACGCGCGGAAACTCGGTTTCCGGAATGTCGGCCAGCCGTTCTGGGGCGAGCATCGGACCCGGACCGGCTGGGCGACGTACTTCGGTACCCGCGACGTCTTCTACTCCGTTGCCACCGGCCCGCATTCCACGTCCGGCGCTTTCCGGACCCGGTACCGGCGGCTCGGGGCCGGCAGCGCGCGGCTCGGGCTGCCGATCACCGACGCCTATCAGGTCGCGGGCGGGTCGCGGCAGAAGTTCCAGCGCGGCTGGCTGGTCTGGGACCGCCGCGAGCGCCGCGTCCAACTCGTCTACGGGAGGTCACTTTGAGCTGGGCTCATTATGAGGGAAGCTCACTATGAGGAAACGTGCGATAGCGGCGGTCGTCCTGTCGTCCACGCTGATCAGCGCGACCGCCCAGGCCCGCGAGGTCGTGCCGGCCGCGGCGCCGGACACGACGATCAACGGGCGCGGCTTCGGGCACGGCCGCGGATTGTCGCAGTACGGCGCGCAGGGTGCGGCGCTGGCCGGGAAGCCGGCGATGCAGATCCTCGATTTCTACTACCCGGACACGACGACCGGGAAGGCGACCGGCAGCATCCGGGTCCGGGTCAGCGCGGACACCACCGACGGCGTGCGGGTCGGTGCGGTGAGCGGGCTCGCGGTTCGCTCGCTGGCCACCGGCAAGGTCTACCCGTTGCCCAGGGCATCGACTCGGAACCAGTGGTCGATCGACCCGAACGGCGAACACGGCACGAAGGTCAGCTCGTACGACGCGAAGGCCCGGAAATGGACGCTCTACAAGACGTTCACGGGGATGGCGCAGTTCGAGGGCGCGGCGGTGATCGGGCTCGTGCTGCCGAGTGGCGCCGTACGCCGGTATCGCGGCGCGCTGCGGGCGATCGACGTGTCCAGGGCGCATCTGGACACGGTGAACGTGCTGCCGCTCGAGTACTACCTGCGAGGCGTCGTACCCCGGGAGTCGGTGTCGAGCTGGCGGCCTGCCGCGTTGCAGGCGCAGGCCGTTGCCGCGCGCACCTATTCGGTGTTCCACCGGGCCCGCGCGGCGCGGAAAGCGTATGACTTGTGCGACACCACGTCCTGCCAGGTGTACGGCGGGTACGACTCGGAGGAGACGTCGACGAACAACGCGATCGCGGCGACCGCGGGACAGGTCCGGCTGTACAAGGGGAATCCGATCATCGCCGAGTTCTCCTCGTCGAACGGCGGGGCGACGGCGGCGGGCGATGCGCCGTACCAAGTCACGAAGGCTGACGGCTGGGACGCGTACCCGGAGAACGGGAACCCGAACGTGACGTGGTCGGTGACGCGGACGGCCGCCCAGATGCAGGCGGTCTTCGACGTCGGGTCGATCCGCTACGTCCGGGTCCTGAAGCGGACCGGCGTCGGCCCGGGCGGCGGGCGGGCGCTCACCGTCGAGGCGGTCGGATCGCGCGGAAAGCGTGTTCTGACGGCCGACCAGGTGCGGATCCGGCTCCACCTCCGGTCCGCGTGGATCAGTTTCCCGGCCCGAACTCCTTGATATACCAACTAGGCGTCCGCGAAGGCTTGCTCGCTGAGCCATTGACGCGGTGTCCGTGCGCCAGTTAGAACGTGACATCGCTGTCAACCACCGCCCAGGAGGAGCAGGTCGATGCGCAGAAAGATTGGTATATCAACTCGTGTGGCCGCCGGAGTGCTCACGGTCGCGGTCCTCGGCTCGCTGACCATGACCACGGCCAGCGCCGGCGATCCGGCCGGAACCGACCCGACCGCAGCCGCTCGAGCGCGTGCGTCGTACGACGCGATCAACACGTACTTCGACGCCGGCAGGGGGCTGCTGCTCGAGGAGTACCCGAACACCCAGAGCAACCCGTACTCGTACGTCTGGCCGTACTCGCAGGCGGCGATCGCGGCGGAGGACCTGGCCGGCGTACCGGGTGCGGGCCGGCAGGGCTCGGCGGAGGCCGATCGACGGCTTGCGGCGTACGAGTTCTACTGGAACGCCGGGACGACGCCGACCGGGTACGACTCGTACGTCCGGCCGCCGAACGGCCAGGGCGGCGACAAGTTCTACGACGACAACGAGTGGATCGGGCTGAACCTGATCCAGCGGTTCAAGCGGACTGGTGACCGTGCTGCACTCGCTCGTGCGAAGGACATCTTCGCGCTCGTCGTCCACGGCTGGGACACCGACGCGTCCCACCCGTGCGCCGGTGGCGTGTTCTGGACGCAGGCGCCGTGGAGCCAGGACCGGAACACGGTGTCGAACGGCCCGGGCGCCGAGCTCGGGGCGCACCTGTACCTGCTGACGCGGGACAAGTCGTACCTGACCTGGGCCCAGCGGATGTACCAGTGGGCGCAGGACTGCCTGCTCGCGCCGAACGGGCTGTACTGGGACCACATCGACCTGGCCGGCAATATCGAGAAGACGCAGTGGAGCTACAACCAGGGCGTCATGCTCGGCGCCGGCGTGTTGTTGTTCAAGGCAACGGGTAACGCCCGCTACCTGAACGACGCGAAGTCGGTCGCCAACGCCTCGCTGGCGTTCTACAACACACCGGAGATCCTGGCGAAGAACGGTGCGGCGTTCAACTCGATCTGGTTCAAGAACCTGTTGATCCTGGACTCGGTCGCGCCGGATTCCCGGTACCGCAAGGCGATGCAGTCGTACGCCGACTACAACTGGAACACCACCCGGGACCCCGCGACGAACCTCTACAAGTTCCGCGAGGGATCGGTCGAGCTCCTGCAGCAGTCCGGAATCACCCAGGTCCACGCACTACTGGCGTGGCCGCGTTCGCAGTACCACCTCCTCGCCTGACCCCCACACCGTTACGTCCGAAGAAGCGATGGCTCGCACCCACACTTCTTCGGACGTTACGGGTCAGGCTGCTGCTGTTGCCGACTTGATTTCCACCGGAGTGACCGGCGTACCGTCCTGGGGGCCGTTCTGCGGCGTGACGCCGGCCTCCGCGACCTTGTCGATCAGCTTCACGCTCGGCTCGTCGATCGTCCCGAACGCTGTGTACTGCGGGGTCAACCCGGACGCGTCGCCGTACACGATGAAGAACTGGCTGCCGTTCGTGTTCGCGCCGGAGTTCGCCATCGCGAGGATGCCGCGGCCGTACTTCAGCGTCGGGTACACCTCGTCCGCGAAGCTGTAGCCCGGGCCGCCGGATCCGGTGCCGCTCGGGTCGCCGCACTGCAGCACCTGCAGGCCCTCACCGACCGTCAGCCGGTGACACTTGGTGTTGTCGAAGTACTTCTGGCCGACCAGGCTCAGGAAGTTCTTCACGGTGCAGGGCGCGAGCGCGCTGTCCAGCGTGAGCTGCAGGTCGCCGACGGACGTGTTCAGGCTGACCTTCGACGTACCCGACGCCTTGGTCTTCCCGTTGGCCGGTGGATCGACCTTCTTGGCGGCCGGCTCGGTGGACTTCTTGTACGTGCAGTTCACCTCGGACGCGAGCGGCGTCGCCCGCTTCGGCGCCGGTGCCATCGCGGTCGGGATGCTGGCCGGCTTGTTCTGCGCCGCCACCGACGGCGTCGCGGCCGGCTTGTCGTCGCCGCCCGCCCCGAACACCACGAAGACCCCCACGAGAACCACGACCACCGCCGCGACCGCAGTCACGGTGATCCCCAGATTCCGCCGCTGTCGCCGCCGCTCGATCTCCCGCTCAGCCTGCCGCTTCGCCTTCCGCGCCGCCAGCTGCTGCTGATGGGTCTTCTTGGACATGCAGTAACCCTCCTCACCGAAACACCTGCACGGAACCTACAGCGAAAACCTGAGAACTGTCTGTCAATCCTCCCGAATCGTGAGGTTCTCGGTGCGGGGTCACCACATGGGCTGCTACGGGTGGTCGGCGCCCCAGATGAGGCAGAATTCGTTGCCTTCGGGGTCTCTGAGGCATTGCCAGAGGGTGCCGTCGTAGATGTCGTCGGCTCGGGTGGCGCCGAGGGAGAGGGCGCGGGCGATCGAGCGGTCCTTGGTGTCCGGGGGGACGTAGAGGTCCAGGTGGACGCGGTTCTTGCGGACCTGTTTGCCTTCGGGGACCTGGGCGAAGTCCAGGCGGACCCGGCCGCCGTGGAGTTCGGTGACGCCGTGCTGGTCGGGGCGGAGCTCGCCGCCGATCAGTGCCTGCCAGAACCGCCCGAGCCGGTCCGGATCCGCACAGTCGAACGCGACCGCGTCGATCACCGGAACCGGCAGGTACTCCTCGTCCTGCATCAGTCCTTGATCTCGCAGATGACGGCGCCGGCGGAGACCGTGGCGCCTACTTCCGCGCTGAGGCCGGTGACGGTGCCGGACTTGTGGGCGTTCAGCGGCTGCTCCATCTTCATCGCCTCGAGGACCACGATCAGGTCGCCCTCGGCGACCGTCGCGCCTTCTTCGACGGCGATCTTGACGATCGTGCCCTGCATCGGCGACGTCAGCGAATCGCCGGACGCGGCCGAGGCCTTCGTTCCGCCTGCCCGGCGCGACGGCTTCTTCTTCGCGTTGCCGGCAGCCGGGGAGGCCCCTATCGCACCGAGCCCCGCGGGCAGGACGACCTCGAGCCGCTTGCCCCCGACCTCGACGGTGACCTTCTCGCGCTCGGCGTCGGACGGCGCCTCGGCCGTCGGACCGTCGTACGGCGTGAGCTGGTTGTCGTACTCGGTCTCGATCCAGCGCGTGTGGACCTTGAACCCGTCCGTCCCGACGAAGGCCGGGTCGGAGACGACCGCGGCGTGGAACGGGATCACCGTCGGCATGCCCTCGACGACGAACTCCTTCAGCGCCCGCCGCGACCGTTCCAGCGCCTGCTGACGGTCCCGCCCGGTGACGATCAGCTTCGCGACCAGCGAGTCGAACGCGCCCGGCACGGTCTCGCCCTGGTCGTACCCGCCGTCCAGACGGATCCCCGGGCCCGACGGCGCGTGCCAGCGCGTCAAGGTCCCCGGAGCGGGCAGGAACCCGCGGCCACCGTCCTCGGCGTTGATCCGGAACTCGATCGAGTGCCCGGAGACCAACGGGTCGTCGTACCCGAGTTCCTCGCCCTGAGCGATCCGGAACATCTCCCGCACCAGGTCCAGACCGGTGACCTCTTCCGAGACCGGGTGCTCGACCTGCAGCCGGGTGTTGACCTCGAGGAACGAGATCAGCCCGTCCTGCCCGACCAGGAACTCGCACGTCCCGGCGCCGACGTACCCGGCCTCGCGGAGGATCTTCTTCGACGACGAGTAGAGCAGCTCCAACTGCTCAGGAGACAGGAACGGAGCCGGCGCCTCCTCGACGAGCTTCTGGTACCGGCGCTGCAGCGAGCAGTCCCGCGTCGACACGACGACAACGTTGCCGTGGGCATCGGCCAGGCATTGGGTCTCGACGTGCCGCGGCTTGTCCAGGTACCGCTCGACGAAGCACTCACCGCGGCCGAACGCACTGACAGCCTCACGGGTCGCCGACTCGAACAGTTCCGGGATTTCCTCCAGCGTCCGCGCGACCTTCATCCCACGCCCGCCACCGCCGTACGCCGCCTTGATCGCGATCGGCAGCCCGTACTCCTGCGCAAACGCGACGACCTCATCGGCATTGGCAACCGGATCCGGCGTACCAGGGACCTGCGGCGCGCCGACCTTCTCGGCGATGTGCCGCGCCTTGACCTTGTCGCCGAGCGAATCGATCGCCGACGGCGGCGGCCCGATCCAGATCAACCCGGCGTCGATCACCGCCTGAGCGAACGCGGCGTTCTCGGCCAGGAACCCGTAGCCCGGATGTACGGCGTCGGCGCCCGAGCGGGCCGCCACGTCGAGGATCTTGCCGATGTTCAGGTAGGAGTCGGCCGGTGTCGACCCGTCCAGCGCGTAGGCCTCGTCGGCGAGCCGGACGAACAGCGCGTCCCGGTCCTGGTCGGCGTACACGGCGATGCTGCCCAGCCCCGCGTCGGCGGCGGCACGGACGACCCGGACGGCGATCTCGCCCCGGTTGGCGACCAGCACCTTGGTGATCTGCAAGCTGTCGGACACAGCAACTCCCTTCGGCTGGCCCGAGTCTAGGGTCAAGCAGCCGTCCTGGGGGCAGGTTGTTGCTCACACCACGGTGGGTTGTCCTTCGAAGAAGGTCTCCAGGACGACGACTGTCTGAGTGCTGGTCACTCCGTCCACCTGATGGAGCGCCCGCAGGCGGACGTCAGGGGCCTCTGCGGGGACCGGGTCCGGTTGTGGGGTGAGTTCCTGGCGGGACGGCGCTGTACCTCTGTGCCCCCGTTGCGGCGCCACGCATATCCTTCCGTCCGAGAGGTCCAACTCAGGAGGAGTCGTGATGACGGGAATTCTGGAGCCGTTGGCAGGGACCGCACCGGCCGTCTGGGAGAAGCTCGACGACCGGTTCGCCGGGATCCGCGGCGACAGCCGGCTCGAACGGTTGTGGACCGGCGGCCGCTGGGTCGAAGGCCCGGTGTACTCCGCAGCGGGCCGGTACCTGCTCTGGAGCGACATCCCGAACGACCGCATCCTGCGCTGGGACGAGACGTCGTACCAGGTCTCCGTCTTCCGGCACCCGGCCGGCAACACCAACGGCCACACCCGCGACACCGAGGGCAGGCTCGTGAGCTGCGAGCACGGCAACCGGCGCGTGACACGGACGGAGCACCACGGCGGCATCACCGTCCTCGCCCACGAGTACGACGGGAAGCGGCTGAACTCCCCGAACGACGTAGTGGTGAAGCGGGACGGCTCGATCTGGTTCACGGATCCGGCGTACGGGATCGACAGCGACTACGAGGGGTACAAGGGCGAGATCGAGACCGGCGGCTGCCATGTGTACCGGGTCGCGCCGGACGGTGGGCTGACCCGCGTCGCCGACGACTTCAACCGGCCGAACGGGCTCGCGTTCGCACTCGACGAGTCGTTGCTCTACATCACCGATTCGGAGGAGGCGACGATCCGCGTCTTCACCGTCGACGGCGACAAGCTGAGCGGCGGCGAGCTGTTCGCCGAGTGCGGCAACGGCATCTTCGACGGCATCCGCCTCGACACCCAGGGCCGCGTCTGGGCGTCGGCGGCGGACGGCGTCCACGTCTACCACCCCGACGGCACGCTACTCGGCAAGCTCCTGGTCCCCGAAACCGTCAGCAACCTCACCTGGGGCGGCCCGAAACGCAACCGCTTGTTCCTGACCGCCACCACGTCCGTCTACTCCCTCTTCACCACGGTGAACGGCGCCCCGGAGGCCTACGGCCCTAGAGCTTCTTGACCTGGTCGATGATGGTGAAGACGGCGAGGAAACCGAAGGCCAGGAACGAGAACCAGAGGACGGCCGAGCGCCAGGTGGTGATTCGGATGGCGTGCGGGAGGGCCCTCGAATTCATCCACCAGAGCAGGCCCGAGTAGACGAACATCATCGTGCCGGCGGTGCAGGCGGAGATCACCAGGAGCACCAGCGGCTGAGTGAGGCCGGCCAGCAGGACGATGATGCCGAAGGCAACCAGTCCCCAGACCAGCCAGAAGTACAGCTTGGACTCGGTGACGCTGGACTCGCGCAGGTACCGGGCCTTGACCATGTCGGCCGCCAGCCGGGACGTGTAGTCGACGATGCCGGCCGCCGCGGCGAACAGCGAGAAGGCGCCGATCGCCCAGAACAGGTAGCCGAACCAGCCGCCGACGATGGTCTGCAGCGTCGTACCCTCGATCTTCAGGAAACCGATGTTGTTCTTGACATTTCCGTCTCCGAACAGCGTGGCGTGGGCAAGCATCGAGGTAAAGATGATCGTCACCACGGTGATCGCCACGAACGTCGCGGCCTGCTCGATGTTCGCGAACTTCCACCAGCGCTTCCAGCGGGCCAGGTTCTCGTCGTTCGGCGGGAACGTGTACCCGTTGGCGGTCGGGTCGGCCTCGGTTTCACCGGTCACCGGTGACGTCAGCCGCGGTACGTGCACGCCCATCCCGAAGCCCTTGTCCCGGATCCAGTTGCTCTGTACAAGGTTCTGGCCGCCGCCCGCTCCGGCGTACGCGATCGCGCCCATCACCAGCGCGAACCCGAGCTCCTCGGCCGGGAACTGCGGGTGCGCGACCGCGTCCCCGAGTGCGCCGTACGTCTTCCCGCGGATCGCAAACGCGAGCGCGAGGACGACGAGCAGCGCGACGGCCGCGATCTTGACCGCGATCAGCCGCTCGAGCATCACGTAGACGACCGGCGCGAGGGTCAGGATCGCCCCGATCAGCACGAGCATGGCGATCGCGATCCAGCGCGGGTTGCCGGCGCCGAAGAGGTAGGTGAGCATGCTCGCCGAGCTCGTCGCCCAGCCGGGCCACAGGTTCGCGAAGTAAGTCATGATCGCGAAGAACAGGCCCCAGTGCTTCCCGTACCGGTTGAAGCCGGTCAACGCTGTCTCACCAGTTGCCAGCGTGTACCGCTCGATCTCCATGTTCAGGAACCACTGGACCACCACGCCCACGACGGCGCCCCAGAGGAACACCAGTCCGACCTGGCTGGAGATGTACGGCCAGAGGATGAACTCTCCCGAGGCCAGCCCCACCCCGGCGCCGACCATGCCGGGGCCGATGATCTTCCAGGTCTTGCTGGGCGGCTCGGGAAGGTCGCGAACTTGTGGTGCGGGCAGATTCTTGGTCGGTAGTGCGAATCGTCCGTGGTCAGTCGATGTGGTGTCTGCCATCAGGCTCCTCACTCTCCTCGACCCCCTGCTCCGGAGGTTAACGAATACTGTCGACAACGGCGACCCGACACAGCCGAATGGCAGACTGGCGCCCATGGGTGGGGTGACAGTCCTGATCGCGTCGTACGCCGGTGCCGCCAGCGCACCCGCCTACGCACGCCTGGCCGGCCTGGCCGCCGAGCTGCCGGGGGAGCAGCTGGTACGCCGGGACGCCGGATGGCCCGTCCTCGTGTACGCCGACCCGCTCGACGCGACCACCGCAGCGCGATCGCTCCGGGACGCAGCCTCCCAGGTGCCTGCTGGCGAGCTGCTGCGGATCGCGCTGCACACTGCACCTTCAACGACACAGGCAGTCCGGCATGCCGAGCATCTGCTGGCGATCGCCAATCCGGGGCAGACGTTGCTGACAGCAACAACTGCTGCAGGTCTGATTGGCGTTATCGATCTCGGCCTGCACCGGTTGCGAGACCTCGGCTCGCCGGAGCGGGTCTTCGAGCTCACCTCCACCGCCGCGCCGTTGCAGTCCTTGGACGCGGTGCCGAACAACCTGCCGGTGATGTTCACCACCTTCGTCGGCCGCGAGACCCAGGTCGCCGCGCTCCGCACCCAACTCTCCGGCAGTCGCCTGGTCACCCTCACCGGACCAGGCGGTAGCGGAAAGACCCGCCTGGCAGCGCAGACCGCCGCGCAACTGGCCGAACGCTGGCCGGACGGAGTCTGGTGGGTCGACCTCTCCGCCGTCACCGACGGTGCGCAGATCCCCGACACGGTCGCCGCCGCGGTCGGTCTCCTGATCGAGTCCGGTGACCGCCTCCTCATCGGACAGCTCCGCACCAAACGCGCCTTGATCTGCCTCGACAACTGCGAGCAGATCATCGCGGGTGTGGCCGAGTTCGTCGTCGCTCTCCAGACCGGGTGCCCTGAGGTATCCGTTCTCGCGACGAGCCGGGAGCCGTTGGACCTGCCCGGCGAGGCGATCTGGCGCGTACCCGCCCTGGCTCCGGACGAAGCGCGAGCCTTGTTTCTCGAGCGCGCCGGCGGTCTTGCGCGGATCGAGTCCGATCAGGCAATCCGCGCGATCTGTGTGCGTTTGGACGGTATTCCGCTCGCTCTCGAGTTGGCTGCCGCCTGGGTCCGCACGCTGACACCCGAGCAGATCTTGGCGGGTCTGAGCGATCGGTTCGGCCTGCTGACGAAGAACGTTCGTGGTGTCGCGGCGCGCCAGCGCACCCTTGCCGCATCGATCGACTGGAGCTACGACCTGCTCGACGAGGACGAGCGCCAGGTCTTCCGTCGGCTGGCGGTCTTCGCCGGCGGATTCACCCTCGACGCCGCATCGGCCGTTTGCGGCGCCGTACTGGATGTCCTTGCGCGGCTTGTCGACAAATCGCTTGTCGTCGCCGAGGGCGGGCGGTACCGGCTGCTGGAGACGATCCGCGAGTACGCCGGAAAACGTTTGACGGCGGACGATGACGTACGGGATCGGCATCTCGACCATTTCCTCGAGGTCGCCGAGGCCGCAGAACCCTTGCTGGACAAGGATCGCGACGCCTGGCGCGCTCTCATCGAACCGGATCGCGAAAACTATCGCGCCGCACTGGAAAACGGACTTTCCGCGGATGATCCCGAACGCGGCCGGCGTCTCGCCGCGGCGCTGCGGTGGCTGTGGAACCTGCAGGCGACCGGCAACGAGGGCATCGGCTACCTGCGCCGCGCGATCGACCGCGCGCCGGACGACAGAACGTTGCTGCAGGCCCGTTTGCTCTACGGGTACGCGACAGTCGCCGACACCGTCGACCCGTTCGGGTACGACGCTGCGGGCCGCGGGCTCGAACTCGCGACCGAACTCGGCGACGACCGGCTCCGCTCGCTCTTCCTCGCCCTGGTGGCGGTCGGCGAGTTCTTCACCGACTTCCAGAAAGCGTGGGATCTGACGGCGGAAGGTGTTCGGCTGGCGGACGGTCTCGGCGACGAATCGGCCCGGAACGCGAACGTCGCGCTGCAGTGCGTACTGCTCTCACTGTGGGATCGCCATGACGACCTCCGCCCACTGCTCGATCGCGCCGCCGACGGTCTGATCACCAGCGGCGAACGCGGTATCGCCTCGACCGTCCTCACCGTCTGGTCCGAGAGCCTGGTCTCCACCGGCGAACCGTTGAAGGCCGTCGAGCTCGCCGAACGCGCCCTCGCCGCCGCCGAGCCGCTCGCCGACTTCCACCGCGTCGGCACCGCCCGCGGGCAACTGGCATCAGTGCTGGCCAGAACGGGCCGCCTCGACGAAGCACGCGAGTTGATGCGGCCGCTGCTCGAACTGGCCGACACGGCGGGCGCCGTCGTACCGAATCTAGGTCAAGTCATGGGGCTGATCTCCTTCTGGAGCGGCGAGTACGACGCAGCGGTCGAGTGGCTGGCCCGCGACACCGCGCCGGACAGCCCGCTCGCCGGGACGTTCGCACCCGCGATGCTGCTGCCCACCGTCGCCGCTGCGAAGCGCGCCGGCGGACAGGACGCGACCGAGATCCTCGAACGCGCGGCCGGGTTGGCGCGTCGCTACAACCTCCCGCGGATCCTGGCCGACGCACTCGACCAACTCGGCCGGACCGCGATCACCGAACACCCCGACAAGGCCGCCGACCTCCTACATCAGGCCCTGACAATCCGCGCCGACCACGGACTACGCACGTACGTCATCGACAGCCTGGAATCCCTCGCCCTCCTAGCAACCCACACCAACCGCCCCACCGACGCGACCCGCCTCGCCTCCGCCGCATCCACCGCCCGCACGACACTCGGCCTGGCAACGCCCCCGGACCTCCCGGCACTCGCACAGCCATCGCCGGGGCAGCCCGAGCCGGCGCTGTCGTTGGACGAGGCCGTCGCCTATGCCCGCCGTACCCGCGGTGCTCGCGGCCGCCCGTCATCCGGCTGGGCCAGCCTCACACCGACCGAGGAACAGGTGGTCGCTCTGGCCGTCGAGGGCCTCAGCAACCCCGAGATCGGCGAGCGCCTGTTCATGAGCCGCGGCACGGTCAAAACCCACCTGGCCCACGTGTACGCCAAACTCGGCGTCTCCAACCGCACCGAACTGGCCTCCCTCAAGAAGGCTTGAGCATCTCCACGGCCTTCGCGATCCGCCGCGCCCGTGTCTCGGCCTTCTTGGCATCCACGATCGCGTTCACGTGCTCGCGCCGATGGCTGTAACTCAACCCGTCGAACGACTCCCGCAACCCCGCCTCCGCCAATGCCGCCGCGAAGTCCTCCGGCACCTCCACCACCCGCTCACCGGAATCCCGCTCCACCGTCACAGTGACGGCGTCACCATCGCCCTTCCCCAACTCGGCGCGAATGCTCTTCAACACCCCCAACGCCATACACCCACCCATAGACGCAATCGACCCCCGATACCCCACCCCGTCAAACGTAGCCACCACCGGAATCCGCCCACCCCCACCCAACGCAGCAACCACCTCCCCCGGTACCTCCACCCAGGCACCGCCACCGTCATTCACCACAACCCGACCCTCAAACGTCTCCATACCTCCAAGGTACAAAGAACGCGACCCGGGTCCCCTCCGCGACATAGACGCCGAGCCCCGCGAGACCCAGACGAACACCGCCGACCGAGCCTCCTGTCACGGAAGCACAATCCGCGGCCAACGACGACGCACAGCAACACGACGCGGGCCAGGAGACGCAAGGCAGGACGACCCACGGCAGCAGAAAGCCGACAGAAGCGCGGGAATGGCCCACGCGCAACTAGGCCGCCGGGGAGTTGGCGCGGCGCCGGACGCGGACAGTCCGAGGCGCGGGCCAGACACGGACAGCACGACGCCTGGCACGGCAGCAGAAACCGATAGGGGCGGGAATGGCGCACGCGCCACAGCAGCATGCGAGGCAGCAGGCGCGGCACCAGACGCGGACGGCACGAGGCGCGGGTCGGACTACGACGCGGGGCAGCAGGCGCGTAGTCGGACGCGGAGCAGTAGGACGCGGGGGGCAGCGGCAGCGGAGGAAGACGCGGACGAGACGAGGCCCGGCAGTAGAGCGCGGACTGAGGCGGCGCGGAGCAAGACGTGGACAAGGCGAGGCGCGGCAGCAGAGCGCGGACTGAGGCGGCGCGGAGCAAGACGTGGACAAGACGAGGCCTGGCAGCAGAGCGCGGACTGAAGCCGTGCGGTGCATGAGACGCGGGGCAGCGACTGGTTGCAACTCAGGTTGGATGCGGCGGGGACTCACCGGAGGCTCGTCGATCGATCCGGTGGGTGCCGTCGGGATCGACCTGGAAGGTGAACCCGTGCGGCGTGGTCCACTCGAGTGTCCTGTAGTCGATCCGGCGCACGTTCCAGCCGCGGGCATGGGTTTTCACCCGGTGCCCGAACCTGCCCAGCGGCGCGAGATTGGTGGTGCTGGTTTGGCCGGTGGGTCCGTGTGGGTCGTAGGGCTCGATGTGGTCGAGGTCGATGGTGCCAGTGGTTTCACGGTTGCCGTACGGGAACAGTTCGACGGGGTAGGTGAACCTGACGCGGTCGCGGATGCGGGTGGGGATCTCGTAGGCGTCGACGCTGACGGCGTCGTTGAGGTCGATGACCGGTTTCACGGTGTAGGGGCCGTAGCCGATGAGTTCGGTGAGTTGGGCCGCGAGCAGTGGTCCGATGCTTTCGGCGCGCAGTACACCGCTGCCGGTGGCCAGGGTGTGGTCGGTGAGGTGCACGACGACCTCGGTCTGTCCCGGACGTACCTGTCCCGCCCGCGCCGATCCCGGACGCGTCTGTCCCGCCCGCGCCGATCCCGGACGCGTCTGTCCTGCCCGCGCCGGTCCTGGACGTGTCTGTTCTGCACGGGCCGATCCTGGACGGACCTGTCCCTTGGTTTCGTTGATCGGGTGTGCCGGTCGCGCCGGCGTACCCGGGCACGCCGGCTTGGCTGGACCGCCTGGGTCGTACGGACTGCCGGGGTTGGTGGGGTGGGTGGGGTAGCTCGGGTTGGCGTAGGCGTCCTGCTTGATTTGTGCGAGCCGGGCGCGGAGTGCCCGCAACGCGGCGGCATCCATCGCCGAACCCTGGTCGGGTTCGTTGCCCGCGTCCGCGGATTGGGCTGCTGTTCGCCGGTCGAAGGGGTCGGTCGGCGGGTCGGGGTCGTAGGGCGCGGCGGCTTCCAGCCACGGATCGTCCGGTGGACCCGCCGGCTCTACCGGATCGAGCGGCTCGGGCAGTTCGAGCGAGCCTGACGGCTCAAGGCAGTCCGATCGCCCGGGCCGGTTTGGCAGTTCGACAGACTCCGGCGGTTCGAGCGAGTCGTGGGGCTTGAGCAGGTCATCGGGTTTGAGCGAGCCCGGCGGCTCAGGCGGGTCTGGTAGGCGTGGGGCGCCGGGAAGCGGTGGGTCCAGTGGGCCGGCGTGCGGCCCGCCCTCTCCACTCTCACCAACCGGCGCCACCGCATCGCCCGGCAGCACCACGTCGTCCTGCACCACGTCGTCGCCCTGCACCACCGGGTCGTCCTGGACCACCGGGTTGTCCTGCACCGCCGGTCCGTTCGGCGTCGCCGGGTCTTGCCGCGTCACCGGACTGTCCTGTGCCGCCGCGTCACCCTGCGCCGGCGGGTTGTTCGGCGTCGCTGGGTCGTTCGGCGTCGCTGGGTTGTCCGGGGTCGCTGGGTTGTCGGGGGTTGTGTGGTCGTGGGGTTCGTGGCGGGTGGGTGGGTTGGTGGGGCTGGGTGGCGGGGTGGCCGGGAGGGCTGTTTCGATGTGGGTGCGGGCTTGGGCGAGGAGTTCTTGGGTGTAGCGGGGGTCGGCGTTGATCTCGAGGGCGTCGGCGCGGCGGT